>CANOUR010000027.1 GCA_947570265.1 uncultured Bacteroidales bacterium
GCGTATAATGCTCGGCGCAAACTGTATCGACGGTTACCGCGACACTGTGGAGGATGGCATCGCCATGGTAAGATCGTACATCGAGAGTCTGGCCAAGGATGATGCTACCAAGGCGCTTGTCAATGCAGTACTGCGCCTCCTGAGCCGTGACGGCCAGGGTAACATCAAGGCGAGCCGGGTACTGCAGCTGCGCAAGATGGCTGAGGACAGCGGCGATGAGCTTTTTATTGAGGGCGTGCAGATCATCGAGGAGTCGTATCAGCCGACCGTGTCTAAAAAGTATATCCGCGCCCAGTATAGGGACAAAAACGGTCAGTGGAAATACATACCTCTGAGCATGACAGATGTTGACTAACTAAAAACAAAGGGATGCGGAAAAGGCGAGGCGTGATGTACCGCAAGCGCGTCGCAGAAGTAAACAGGGTCTATGACAAATACGCAAAGATGGGAGTGAGTAATATCGAGATCTGGCGCAAATACATATATCCTGTTTACGGCATGAGCGAGCGGACATACTACAGAACGTTGAACGCCGCAGCGAGGGTGGGAGAATCCGCTGCGGCGTTTGAGGCAATGCCTCGCCTTTTTAACCTTAGTGACAAAGATAATGATATAAAAACAAAAAGCGATGGATGAGAAGGAAAAAGCAAGAAGAGATTTTTGGGATGAATACAAGCTCGATGAACTCCCGCCCAAGGAAGCTGGGGCAATGTGCTTTAGTTGGGTAAAAGGATTTGACAAAGGTCGCGGGATGGCCGGTGGTAAAGGTGCGGGAGTGTCGATAGCCAATCATAATGGCGGGAATACGCGTTTTAGTCCGAAGTCTGATGGGGCGACAACCGGGTATATCAATAAAGTCAACGAGTCCGCAGAGCTTGCCCTTGGCTTATCCGTCATCGCACTGACGATAAGCGTTGTCGCTCTTATTACTGTTGTTGTCCACCTGTTCTGACAAACAACAGGATCAGATGAGTGCGGGGAGTATGGATGACCAGATGCAGCGGATGCTCAGGCGCATTATCAGGGATGTGCAGGTGGAGCTCGGTGATGAGTTTAATAAAAACTTTGAACGACAGGCTTTTTTTGCCAAGCCTTGGCAACGGCGCAAGAGCCCGCTGCGCCCCGGAGGGGCAATACTGGTCGATAGCGGCAGTCTGAGACGCAGCATCAAGAGCAGGGCCGGCGAGAGCAGCGTGACCTTTGAGTCGCACCATCCAGCGGCAGCCATCCATAACGAGGGTGGCGAGATCGTGGTGACAGAAAAGATGCGCAAGTTTTTCTGGCGTAAATATTATGAGGCACAGGGCAGCCTCGGCAGAAAAAAGAACGGGGAATTGCGCCGGGATAAGTATAATCTGCGGTTGACCACCGAGGCTGTGTTCTGGCGCAATATGGCGCTTATGAAGAAAGGGAGCAAGATCAAAATGCCGCAGCGACAATTTATCGGTAATGCGCCGGAGGTCGAAAAGGCTGTGCGGGAGATAATTGAGGAAAATGTGGAGAAATATTTTAACAACGACTGCAAACTGCAATGAGAGAGGAGTTTTTTAGAAAACTGAAAGCGCGTCTGGGTATGCTTTGTGTAAATGCCGCCGGTGAATACTACATGCTGCCGGAAGATGCCGATGCGATCGATGGCGGACTGCATGAGCACGCAGTGAAGACTGTTGACCTGTGGAATCATAACGTCGAGTTTATCGAGCAGGAGGTGCCGTGGCAATGCCCGGCGGTGTTTGTGGAATACGGCGATCTTGAGTGGCGTGAGTGGATTCCCGGAGAGGAATACCGGGCACCGGCAACGATCAATCTGCATGTAGTGACAGAATGGGATCCGGAGCGTGGTATCGGTCAGTTCCGTCTTCTCGATAAGATTCATGAGACCGTGATGGGGCTGAGCGGTGACAAGTTTGTAGAGCTCGATATCCAGTCATCGCAGACCAACCACAACCATGAGCAGCTTGTGGAGAACATCGAGACATACAAGTGCGTTGCCCGGCGGCTGATCCTGTCGTAATAAAAAATCCGCTTGGAGTAGCGGAAATTGTCAAATAAAGCATATATTTGCGGTGCTCTAATCTTAATATCGAAGGATGGCAAATGCTGTCCGATGCACCGCACGGGCATTTTTTATGTCCGGGCATAACCTATAAAGCGGTGCCTAACCCCGTGCATACGTTGTAATGGCGTGTGCAATCCTTCGATTATGGATTAGAGCGACGGGTAGTGGGCACCGTTCTTTTATAGCCCGCAAATAATGCTCTAATAAATAATCGTATGTTAAACAATGAAAGCGAGGCCATGCGCCTCGAGGTGGTCAAAGTCGACCACGTCCGCTTTGCAGCGGAGATCCTGCGCGGAAATGCGCGTGTCAACCTTACCCAGATGGCAAAACCGTTTGGTAAGCGACCGATCGACTGGCTTAAAACAAACGAGGCCAAGGAGTATCTTGAGGCAGTTGCCAAAGTGCAGATCTTCACTTTGGCTGATTATCAGAGCGTTGCAGAGAATAATACCAGAGTGCAGAAAAGAGTTCTGGCTGATCTTGTGGAAGTTAGGGCTGGAGGTATTCCGGGAACCAACGGAACATGGTGCAATGACCGGCGCATAGCCCTGCGATTCGCACAGTGGCTTAGTCCGGAGTTTGCGGTGGCGGTGGATGATGTCTTGCTGAGACTTATGTTTGGTGATGCAGTGTTTGCAGAACCGATCAACGGAGTGGAGCCTATGATTTCCGGCGGCAAGGCGTGGTACAACTACCGCGATGCCTTGGAGAGCTTCGGATGCCGTCGCGGGAACAGTGCATCACGACGCAAACTGGCGATGCCGCATTGTTTCCGGGTGTTCTATGGATGCAATTTTATCACCAAAGAGTATTTCCTTGCTCTGAAATCCTACTATGACTGGAGGAATCAGTACCGACAGCTTGTACTGCCGTTTTCAACCGACATAGAGGATGTGCCATGGGAAGCGTGAACACAGCTCCGGCATTAGCCGGTCTGATCGCAGATGGCTATGGCGTGGAAACAGCCCGCGCCCTGATCGACTCGATAGAGTTTTATGTGGGCTACATGGAGTCGGCCGACATGGTGCTGAGTCAGACCGATGCGATGAACATCCACATACTTACCCGGCTTCTTCGCGCAGTTCTGAGCGATAGCTGCGGCATTGACGTGAAGTAATGAGATGGTGTCGGTAATACCGACGCCATCGCCAAAGGGTGTCCAGTAGTACCGACCCCCTTGTGTTTGGCAAGTAACTAAGTTAAAAAAGATGAGGTAAGTAATGTTTACCCCATCTTTTTTTGCAAAATTTATGCAGTATTTTTCAGTTGGAAATAACCGAAATCCAATTATCTGTGTTATATTTGCATCGGTTCTACGCCGCAAGGCTTTGAACCTCCCTTCAAGAGGACTTCATTTGAAGTCCTCTTGTTGCATTTTAAACCCTTTAGCTGTAATTGTATCGCGTGACAGTACAAGATCCTTTCCATTTCGGATTACTATGACCTCAGAAATATTTTTTGATTGCATTACGCGTCCTCTTATGCCACGTGTCAAGGTGTCAAAATCTATATCTGACTCAATTTTAATCACAAGATGATCCGCTTGCTCAGCACCAGAACGAATACTATTGTCGATTGCGCTTTTTGTGGGCTTTGAATTGACTTTGTACTCTTGTTTATAGCCTAATGTGTGGTTAAAGCTATCGGCAGATTTTTCATTATGCGGATTGGGTAACAAGTCTATCTGATAACCATGTTTCTCTGCTAAATAGGTGGCTATATCAATATTTTCCTCAGCTTCGCCAGCCCCATGCTTTGAATGAATCCTGACCACGCCTCTCTTGGTCGGAACAACAGAATAACAGTCATTCATTCCGCGAATAATCTTGCATCCGGCACATAGTTCATTGTCCGGCACGTGACTGACAAATTTGTTGTGCGTGCCTTTTGCAATATCGCAGTCGCGGCAGCGGGATATGGTATAGGGGTTATAGTCCGGGAAGGTTTTACCCTCGATGCCCGGATTGAAGTGGAACATCCCCTTTTTGTCGCGCTGCAGGGCTTCAGCGCCACGCTCCATCGCATCGTCATGGTCGGTCACCGGGTATTTTGACTTGCGCACCTGAGTCACGGAACAGCGACAATTCCATCCATTTGGTGGATAATACTCTGCCCAGAACGGATCGGACATCGGGAGCGTAACACCATTGAGCGCGGCATGCTCAGGGCGCACCCTATCATCGCCTACGGTACGGTACTGGAGATTGTATTCGTCGCCGTCCTCGGCAAACCGGTCCCATTTCGCCGCCATTTCAGCCGATGCCACTGCAAAGTTGTACTCCGCCCGCAGATAGTTGCGGTTATAGGTTCTGTCGATCTTTCTAACGTCGTTCAGAAACGTCTCGAACGGTTTTCTATTGCCATCAGAATCGATCAGAGCCGGGAACGCCTCGTTGAGCTCATGAAACGTCTTGAGACCGGAAAAGATGTAATCGGACCTCTGCAACCTGCGGCGCATCGCCTCCGACATTTCCACCTTGGCAAATGACGAGTCGAGCACTGCAGCATGTCCACCGATAAACTCCCGCACCTGCGGCGCGGCGAGCAGGTCTATGGAAAATGTCGCTCCGTTAGTCTTGTAGACAGCCTCCATCATGCCATCAAATAGACCCGACAGCTTTTTGCTCGTCCCTTTGTCGAGCGCCATATACTCCGTTATCGGCAACTCGTCGATCAGCCGGGCATACCGGCGGTGCAGCCCCTCATAGGCCGAGGGGCTCAGTCGAAAAAATCGGTCCGGTCTTTTTTGCCGCGCCACTCGTCGAGTAATCGGTTAGTCTCGTCAGCTCCCAACGCCTCCATAACGCGCCCTATCTTATCGAGTGTCGCAAACATTTTATCCTCACGCTTGCGTCGCTCCTCTCTTTCCTCGTCAGTCTCCTTTGCCGGTAATAGTCCGGGAGTGTTTCGCCGCTGTCCGACCGGCATGTTGTATTTCTCGGCAAAATATGACGGATTCACTTCGTAGCGGTCAGCAATCATCGTCTCATAAGCCACCTGTTGCTCCGGCGTGTAATCCACAGCATAGTCCCACTCGAAGTGCAGTCCCTTGAGCGGAAATCCATCCATGATCATGCGCGGTATGAGCTGATTGTTTATCATGTCACGCAGCATGTCGCAGTCGGCCTCGACAAGGTTCTCGAGCACCTGCAGATGTGTCTCTGACTGCGAGAGCGACGATCCGTCCTCGATGGTCATTGTCTGCCCGATGGTGAGCTTGGAGATCTCGGAATTTGCCCGGGCGACACGCTGATTATAGACGTTGTAAGCGTCGCCACGCGAGCTCTCGACAAACTGTATCTCGGTATCGGACGGTACGACAGCAACCTGCTGACGTCCGGAGTTTTTTAACTCCCGGCTTATGCGCTCACGTTCGGCCGCGTCTCTCGAGGTGGTGTGTGCCACACGCATCGGCATACCAAAGATCTCGGCGAACTCGTCCCAGTAGGCCAGCGCATACTTTTTTGCAATGGTCTGCGGGGCAGCCTTGAGCAGCACACCAAGATCGTCGGGCTGTCCTACGGCGATCACAAAGTTGCATATCGGAGCCTCAAGGTAATCGATGCCTGACCGCCAATTTTCCCCCTCGTTTATTACCACTGAATGATACTCCGGGATCACATGCTTGCGCGGGATCAGACTGACGCTCTCGTAGCACTTGCGTCCGCGCCCGTCCACAGTCACGCCTCCGAGCTCGATCAGCGAGTAGCCCCACCACACAGAGTCAAGTGCCAGACGCATGAGCTGCTTGAACCACGCCTGATCAAAATAGTGCATCGCCTCCTTATTCTCCTTCCCCTTTGCGTCGACGAGCTTAAACGACCGGGACATGACAAAACCCCGGCGCTGATCTATGCAGCCGGAGAGGTGCGAGTCAATCAGTGTGTCCCGGTAGATATCATATAACCACCGGCGGTCAGGATTATCGATATTGACCGCGAGCTGCCACGCCTTGCGCCAGTCGCCTATATCCTTTTTGGTGAGCGCATCGATGGCACGCTGCAGCCCCACGATAATACTCCGCAGCCGTTTGCGATCCCTGCTGTGAGCGAGATTGAATGTGCCATGTGTGGTCTGCAGTACCTTGCCACGTGATTTTGCCTGCGGCTTGTTTTGTCGCGGCATATATTTTTTGCTCATGATGTTACCAGATGTGATTTAGTTTGGGGGCCGATGAAAATATTGCCGAAAACGACTCTGATCCGTCAGCACTCTCAATGAGCGGCAGATCAGGAGTGACAGTGCCGTTCTGCACACTTTTGAGCCATTCGATTGCTTGCTCGTAACGGGGCTTGCGTATATCCAGTCCCATCTTGCCCGGCAATGACGCTGTCATGTGATACAATGCAATATCCACCGTTATCATTACCAGATACGCATTGCGATCCTCTCCGACGGTCGCAAACGTGCGGTTGCAGTCATAGACCGGGCGCAGATAGCCCGAAATCTCCTCTATGGCCCTCATTTCGGCATTGCGCCGGTTTTCCGGCGATGCCTGTGAGAGTATCTTGAGTGCGTCGGGTCCGATCACTACAGTATAATCCTCGTCTGTAATAAACATAGGCTGTAAAATCAGCGGGTTATATACAGAGCATGCCGCTCGATAGTCTCTACTGTCACGCCTTTTTTAAATCGCTTGCGCCTGATCAGCTCCTTGATCGTCTTTTTGGGTACGACCTTGAGAGATCCGTTAAGGCTTATTACATAATACCGGCAACCGAACATTGCCGAAAGCTCGTTGGCACTACGCACAGCCCGCCTGAAACGCCATGCGAAAATCATTTTTTTGATAGTTCTGATCATGATTACCATGCTGATTTAGGTGATTCGCGCCGGATGTAGACCGGCTTAAATTTTGCTCCTCTCGCACTCTTTTGCAGATACCATATAGCACCCTCGTCGGCATCAGGTGCATCGTCATGCACGCGTGACCCGCGCTCGAGAGCCAGCGTCTGCTCTATGCCTACCTGCATGTCCGGGGTATTCTTGAGTGTCTCGTTGTACCACACGCATCCACGCTCCCATAGCGGCGACACAGCCTCGATGCGCTGTATCTTTTCCGGCTTTTTTCGGTTATCGGCTGATATCGGCAACTGATAACCGCGGATCTTCCCCTCGGTCTCAAACTCATCGAGGATGATGTCCTGCATAAAATTGGCCTCCATGTAAAAATGCACGACCACCCCCTCCGGGAGTGACTCATACAGATTGTAGAGCCATCGCACCATGCCGGAGACGGTGTCCTGGCGCACATAGCAGTCAATCAGATGCAGCTCCGTACCGATCTTGCCCCACAGACGACATGCCTTGTAGTCGTTGGCCGTGGTGGACTTAAAAGATGGATCGACATAGCACACAAGCATATCGTACTTATCGAGCCTCGGTAACTTTTTGTACCGGATCCACTCGTATCTAAAGATTGTGCCGTCGGTTATGGGATTGTGCATAAACTCCTTTTGCCATGCCCGGTAACCCATAAAATCAGCTACCTCCTGCGCCTCCTGACGTGTCCATTTGTCACGCCAGACCGGATCGCCGTTTTTGTCTATGGCCTTGATCTCCGAGACATGCACACCTTTTGCCTTGCACATGTTGGCAAGCACGGAGCACTTTGATATGAGGTTGCCGACCATAATAAAGCGTCCTCGGCCGACATCGAGGGCGCCAAAAAGTGCCTCTTTGACCCATGCGGTCAGATCCTTGACACGCTTTTCATTGCGACACAGCTCGTCGTCATCGAGGTCATCGATAACGATATAGTCGGGACGTGACTCGCGGTCACGCAGACCACGCGGTGACTGACCGCGTCCCACGGCCAAAAACTTGACACCGCTCTGTGTCTTAAACTCCCCCTCGGTCCACTCGCCGAGGTTTTTCTGATCGCCAAAATCCGCGATCAGACGCTGGTTGTACTCGAGCTCTGCCTGTATGTCGCCCAGGAGTCGTGCCGCACTATCCTCACTCTTGCCGACCGCAACCATAAAATTGATCAGACGCTGGCTCTGAAACATAAGCCAAAGCGGCAGAAAGACGTCAAAATGAGTGGATTTAGCGTGTCCGCGCGGCCACTTAAATACAGCCTTAAGGTTAGGCGTATTTTTGACTTTATTGGCAGCGGCATTGTGAAACGGTGCATTGTGTACTACACGGATAACATCGCCTGTCACCTTGTCGCGCAGAGTCAGGTAATGCGGAAAATAATACTCACAGAACGCCGCATAATTTGACTGTAGCCTACGTATGCGCTTTTCCTTCTCGAGGGGAGTCTCCCTCGAGATAGACAGAGTGACCGGCGTAAGCTGCTGCACACGTTTGCACAGCTCGCGCCACTCAGCATATGCCTTCTTTTTTTCGGCTGCCGTCAGCATCTCAGTTTAGATTATTGGAGCCGATGGATTCAATAATGTACTTATCCTGTATCTTATTGATCATCTTGATAAGTTCCGGTGTTACGTCCGGATCGGTAGCCGCCCGTCTTTCGAGCCACTCGGTAAGCGATTTAAATACCTCGATGGCATCGACGACATTGGCCTTTTTATCGAGCTTTTCAATGACGGCCGCCAGTTTTGACAACTTGTCGGCTAAACCGGCGGCACTGGCCGGATCATCCGCGTCGCCGACCTGCACGAGTAGTTTGTGTATTGTCGAGAGCAACATATTCACGAGCTCCGGGCGTGTGATGGTCTTTGCGGCGCGTGCCTCCTTCCATCCGTCGGCTGCGCACCATTTGGATATGGTGACTCTTGATACATCGACCTTGTCGGCAATCTCGGTCATCTCCATGCCCGACATAAAAAGTGACCGGGCGAGTGATCTTTTACGTTCGTTTTCCTGCTTTGATGCCATGCGGATATGTGATTACATGCGGTTAATAACTGCGCAAAAGTGAGGCATCGGATCGGCGGTAACAAAAAACACTGCCATCGTGGCAACAAACACTGTCACCGTGGCAGTATATTTTGGAGCACAATGATTTAACGCTCACTTTTGCGCCATAATCATTAATCGCACACAACGCAAATGGGAAAACGGGCAAGACTGACAGATGACAGCCTCAACACGCATGGCGGCCGTGTCATTACGGCGGGTATTGAGCTCACACAGTATGAGCGCAATCCTGTGCTGCTCTATATGCACGAGCGTGGGAAGGTCATCGGATATATAAAGGATTTGAAATACGACGCGGAGAAGAGAGAGATCACCGGTGAACCGGTCTTTGACGAGGCGACCGAGCTCTCGCGTCAGTGCAAGAAGCAATGGGAGGTGGGATCACTGAGAATGCTGAGTATCGGTATCGACATACTCGAGATGAGTGAGGATCCGGCGCTGCTGCTTGTCGGGCAGACCTGTCCGACGATAACCCGGAGCAAAATCTTTGAGACCTCGGTAGTGGATATCGGTGCCAACAACAATGCCATTGTCATGCACCACAACGGCAAACAGATAACATTGGGGAGAGATAGCGACAACCCTCTCCCGTTGCTCAATAACAAACCACAAAATACAACAAAGGAAATGGATATCAAGACTATCGCGGCCAAACTCGGATTGCCCGAGACCGCAGATGAGGCGGCCGTACTTGCCAAAGTTGCCGAACTCAAGGAGATGGAGACGGAAAATGTCACCCTTAAAAAGGATAAGGCCGATCTCGAGCTCGCGCAGATCACGGCGGCGGTCGAGACAGCCATCGGCGAGCGTCGACTGAGCGCGGACAAAAAGGATCATTTTATCACACTCGGCAAGAGTGTAGGCCTGGAGACTCTCAAGACCACACTGGCGGCCATGTCACCTGCAACCCGGCTCAGTCAGATGATCAGTCATTCCGGTGGTACACCCGCCCCCGGAACACCGGTGGCCTACACCAAGCTGAGCGAGGTACCTGAAGCTGAGCTACGACGCATGCGCTCAGACGACCCTGACCAGTACCGCCGTCTCTATAAGGCCGAGTACGGTTGCGAATGCACTATCTGAAAACTTAATAAACAACAATCAACACAATGAATGCAATTGTAAAGATGCTTACCGGGCTGCTTTTTAACGTCGTGATGGGCGTTGTACTGGCAGCTGTGGTAGGCGTGCAGCCCGCTTGCGGTGCTGCTGTCATGGTGGGTGTGGGCTCGGTCATGAGTTTTGTACCCATGCCCTCCGGAATCCTCCGTGAGGGTGTCTATAAAGAGATCTGGACAGGAGAGGTAGTCAAGACCCTCCGCGGCCTGTTGGCGGGAACATGGCTCGAGGGTATTCCCGATCAGTCGTCGATCGTCGACCACGACACGATCCACCTTGTGGAGGTGGGTGTGGATCCGGATGTGATCATCAATAACAAGACTTACCCCATCCCCCATCAGGTGCTCGATGATGATGACATCGCCATCAAGCTCGACAAGTTCACGACCAAGGTAACGCCTGTGACCGATGACGAGCTCTATGCGATCTCCTACGACAAGATGGGGCGTGTAAAAGAGAGTCATGGCCATGCTATTGCCGATGCCAAGTTTGCCAAGGCTGCACATGCGCTGTGCGCCCAGAGCGATACTGAAAAAACTCCCGTACTCAGCACGACCGGCGAGATTGATCCGGCGACAGGGCGCCGCAGAATGACCATAAAGGATCTTGTCGCGCTCAAGGCCGCTCTGGATAATCTCGGCGTGCCTGACTCGGAGCGTCGCCTTGTGCTCTGCTCCGACCACTGCAACGACCTGCTCCTTGTCAGTCAGTCATTCCAGCAGCAGTTCAACATCGACCGTAATACCGGTAAGATCGGCATGCTCATGGGCTTTGAGATCTATACCTATGGCAATACTCCGGTCTACACCGCTGCCGGCGAGAAAAAGGCAGTCTTTGCAAAAGCGGATGAGGGTGAGTTTAAATGCTCCTTTGCATTTTACAAGCCGCGCGTGTTTAAAGCGACCGGCTCAACCAAGATGTATTACCGTCCTGCCGAGACCGATCCGGAGTATCAGCGTAACCTGATCAACTTTACCCACCGCTTTATCGTGATGCCCAAAAAGGCCGATGCGGGAGCGGTAATGATGAGCGCCTACGGTAGTGATGCCGCAGAGATCGCGGCGATCAATGAGATTGAGCCTGTGGCACCGGCTATGGCGGCCGAGGAGATCGCCGGCGAGGAAAAGCCTGAGGCTGCCGAGTAAGTCATGTCGCAGCTTAAGTATCTCGTACTGCACTGCACGGCCACACCTGAGGGGCGTGTCATCACCGGTGATGACATCCGGCGTATGCACACCTCTCCGGTGAGTGCCGGAGGCAACGGATGGAGGCAGGTCGGTTATACCGATCTGATCCGTCTGGACGGTACGGTGGAGCGTCTTGTGGATAACAACGAGGATGCCAATGTGGATCCTTGGGAGGTGACCAACGGAGCCAAAGGATACAACTCGGTCAGTCGCCATGTGGTCTATGCCGGCGGCTGTGACCTCCACGGCAAACCTAAAGACACCCGCACCCCGGCTCAGCTTAAGGCGATGGAGGCGTATGTGCGGGATTTCCACCGGCGTCATCCGTCGGTAAAGATCATCGGTCACCGCGACCTGTCGCCGGATCTCAACGGCAACGGAGTGATCGAGCCTGGGGAGTGGACCAAGGCGTGCCCGAGTTTTGATGTTGCCGCATGGCTTAAATCAATAGGTATAAATCAGTAACAGACAGTAAACGCGTCGGTGATGGACGTAAGCAATATCCTCAATCTGCTCCTCGGTACCGGTGTGGTAGGCCTGATCATAGGGATTGCCACACTCAAGTCGGCTGTGCACAAGGCCCGGGCGGAGGCTGACCAGGCTAAGGCTCAGGCTAAAAAGGCGGAGGCCGAAGCTGAAACAGTGAGGATTACCAATGCCGAAAACGCCACGCGCATACTTGTTGAGAATATTGTCAAACCGCTAAAAGAGGAGCTATATGCTACAAGAGAGGATCTGCAGGCGACAAAAAAAGAGATGGCATCCACCAAGCGCACCATGTCACGTCTGGCGCGCGCTGTCGAGGCTGCCAATAACTGCCCTCGGTCTGAGTCTTGTCCTGTGCTTGGCAAGCTGCGCAACGACCAAAAAAACAGTGTCGGAGCAGGAGCAGACAGAAACAGTGCGGGAGCAAACAAGTGTAAAGGTCACCGCAACAAAGCAGATCCGCAGGGAGGCGATCCCGCCGAGTCAGGTGAGTCTGACGATCCCGGTTGACAGCCTACCCGCGCTACCTCAGGGAGCATCTTATCATGGGCGCAGCGGACAGGCCGGGATCGAGGTCAGCCGGCAAGGGGATCAGATCCTTGTTACCGGCACTTGCGACAGCCTTGAGAGAGAGGTCGAGTATTACTCCGATCTGTACTGCGAGACATTGCAACAGCTGCATGAGCAGCAGCAGAGGTTTCAGACCGTGGAAAAATCCCGTTCAGACCCTGTTAAAACAGCATTAACCGGATTGCTGATCGGATTGATCGTTGGCGGCACAACCGTAGCGGGGATAATTAAATTAAAACATTGATCAACTAATTAAAACATTAATAATATGATATTAGCATGGGGCAAATGTGGCGCGGTAATCCGTCGCATTGATATACCGGATCAGCCGTTTATAGAACTGCCTACTCCGGTTGATGGCACAACCAAGCTCGCATCCACTCAGGGCACTAAGAAAGAGGCCAAGATTGAGGGTGGTGAGAATGAGGCGGTACGTTACGGTAAAAACACTAACAAGCTTGATCTGAGTATACGTGGTGCCAAAGGGCGGCGTCGTCCGCTGAAAGACTCGGATGGTGTCATCGAGGGCGAATACGAAGTGTTTATACAGCCTGAAAATAAAACGGCTACAGGTGTCTACCTACCCAAGGTCAATTTGAACGCACAAGCATCGTTTGACACCGAGGAAGGTCTTGTGTGGCCTTACTCAGCCGATACGGTTGTGCCCGATGACGGAGGTACCCAGGTGCGCGAGGGTGAGGTCGAGTTTCTGCGTGACGAAAAGAAAAAGGTTGTCGGTATCAGATTTACCGAGTGGGGTAAGGGAGATGAGGAGGACAAAGAGCCTGTTCTCTTTGGCAAGGATCCCGCCGCGGAAGCACAGGCAGCCCCGGTACATCAAGAGGAGCCTGAGGCTGACGAATAAGCATATTTACAGGGGGATGCGGACTGATACCCGCATCCCTCACCAATCAATGACACATCATGGAACTACAGGATAAAATAACCGATATACTGCTGGCACTCCCTCAGGGAGTGACCATCGGCGGGGAGCGTTACAACTTTTACGCCCCCACGCTCGGCATATCCATGATGGCGGCGCGGTATCTACGCGCGCTCGGGCTTGACAAATGCATGTCGGATACCGACTCTACCGCACACATACTGGAGCTCGCGACAAAGCGCCGGGATGATATATGCCGGCTGATTGTTCTGTTTACGCTCAGCGGCAAGACGGAGGCATGGGATGCAGCAATGATCGAGAGACGTGCGGCGGCTTTTGTCGCCAGCGTATCCGCCCCGGAACTTGTCATGCTGCTGACAATGGTGTTGAAACAACCTGATCTCAAGGGGATATACCGCGAGTGCGGCATACAGGCCGACCGTGACCGGCAGTCTCGCATTGCATCAATCCGTAAGAGTAAAGGCAATACTCCGGAGCAGTACGGCGGTCACACTGTCTTTGGCTCGATGATCGACCGGGCTGCCGAACGATATGGATGGACCAAGGACTATATCGTCTGGGGGATCGATCTGGCATCGCTGCAGCTTATGCTGGCCGACGGTATCGGCACAACCCATCTGTCTGATGAGGAGCGAGAACAGCTTGGCGTCCCCGTAGCGGGTGATATCGTGATCGATGCAGATGATCCGGCTTCACGTGAGCAGTTGCGTAACTATAGATGGAGCTGAGTCATGGCAAAGAGTGTGATTTTTGATATCCGGCTCGACAATACCGACTTTATCGCAAAGATGGATGCGGTAAAGACTGCCGTGTCCAAAACCGAGGACTCTGTAAAGCAGGGCAAGTTGGAGTTCGGTATCGATACCACGTCTGCCGAGGTGAAAATCAAAGGGCTCCGCTCGATGATCGGGGTTTTGTCTGATCAGGTGTGTAAGGGGGAGGCCGAGATGGCCGGATTGGTCGAGCAGATAAAGGCTGCCGTGGCGGCTGGAGATAATGATGCGTTTGACCGACTCACCAAAGAGGCAGAGAGTGTGTCGACAACAGTAAGTGAGACACGTGGCGAGCTTGAGGCATATACAGTCGCATTGAGTACGCTTGAGGAGGCATCGGGTGCTACAGCTACATCGTTATCCGATGTTAAGGCCCCCGCACTCTACACGGAGGATCAATATAAGCGGGTGCAGGAGTTGTCACAGCGCATCCGCGAGATCAACAAGGAGCGCATAAGTGTTGACGCGGATCCGTCGCGTCTTGAGGCGCTCGACAAAGAGCTTACGACGGTAACCGATGAGTTGCGCGGACTGCAGTCCGGAGCAATATCGGCCGCTGCCGCATTAGGAAGTGAGCTCGGCGGCAAAGCCGGCGAGGCATCAATACGCCTGTATGAGCTCAATGCTGCAATTGATGCCCAGACAAAGGTTGTCACAGACTTACAGTCACAGACAGATAAAGCCGCGGCGGCATTTGAGGCTATAAAACAAAGTGGCAATGCTACAGAGGTCGCCAATGCCAGGGCTCAATACGAGTACCTGCGGGATGCGCTTGCCAATGCGACCGCAGAGCTCGACAGACTCCGCGGAGCGCAGATCGATGCCCGGACGGAGTGGACGAACGTGTCGGCCGAGATGGACAAGGCAAATACCGTAATGGCTCGCATGTGCGGCGGCCAGGACAAATATAATCAGATAGTATCACAGCTCCCCGGACCGCTTAAAAATGTGATCACCGGTATTGATGGTGTCACCTCCGCATCGCTTAAGTTTATCGCTACACCGATCGGGGCGGTCATCATGGCGCTTGTGCTTGCGTTCAAGGCGTTGCAGAGCTATTTCACATCATCGGCGGAAGGTCAGCTGCAGTTTGCAGAGGCTTCCGGGTATCTTTCCGGTGTGCTTGGACAACTGAAAGAGATCGTCATTGCCGCCGGTAAGGCCATATATGACTATTACCGTACTGTAGGCAATGCGATCAGGACGGCATGGAATTTTATGTCCGGCGATCTGGATGCCGCAAGACAGGCTTTTGAGGATCTTAAACAGTCGGCAGTCGAATGTGCGGAAAGCACCGTGGCGGCCGTTAAGCAGATCGGTGTGTCGGTGTCGAACATGGATGCCGCCGGCGAAGCCCAGGGGGCGATAAACCGCCGGCAGAAAGAGCTTGAGGTTCTGGAGGCGCAGTGGGGCACACAGGAATTGCGGAATGAGAAAACGGGTAATGTCTATCGCAGCCGGGTGGATCTTGACAAAGCTATCGCAAATGCCCAGCTCGGGATGTATGACCAGACACTGTCGGCTTCGGCTCAGAAGAAGGCTGTGGAGGATTACAAGGCGGCTCTGAAAGAGAAATATGAGGCCGAGCGGTACTTTGCAGCCGAGCGGCTGCGTCTGAAAGAAGAGGAGGCAAAGTGGACTACTAACCCGCTTGAAGTCGAAAGGGAGCTCGCCGGACTGCGGGAGGAGGAGGCACAGAAAGAGGTGGAGTATATGCGTCAGCTTGCATCGCTGCGTCGCCGTGAAAACCGTGTCGATGCCCGCGCCGGACAAGAGATGTCCCGGGAGGCTTCGGATGCAAAAAAGGCGGATGCGGCCGAATTGAAAGCGCAAAAGGAGATTCGGGCTCTCCGGGATCTGGAGTACCAGGCAGAGGAGGCGCGTATCGCCGCCATGCGTGAGGGCGAGGAAAAAATTATTGCGCAGATGCGCCTGAATCATGACCGCGAGCTCGAGGAGCTTGACCGTCAGCGTCAGGATTATCTGCAGCAGAAAATAGATACCGCAAGGGCGGAGTTTGAGGCTGATCAGGCCAACAAAGGGAAAGTCTTTGACAAATCCGCCATTACTCTTACACCAGACGAGGAAGCTGAGTTTGCCCGTCTGTATGATGCCGTCAGGATGCGCCAGGCTAAAGAAAACGAGGATATTTACCGGGCACAGCTGCAGTCGATGTATGACTATCTGCGTGAGTATGGCACTATGCAGCAGCAGAAGCTCGCCATAACGCAGGAGTATGCAGAGAAGATATCCGAGGCCGAGAATGAGTGGCAGCGGAAAACACTTGAGAAGGAGCGTGACAATGCGGTGGCTGAGGTCGACGCACGATCCATTGCGGCCGATATCGACTGGTCGGTGGCTTTCGAAGGTGTAGGCAATGTGCTGGGAGACATTGCCCGCGATACACTTGCGAAGGTGGAGGAGTATATGCGTACCGACGAGTTTAAAAACTTGTCGGCTGAAAATAAAAAGACATATTCGGATCTCAGAGAGCGGCTGCGGCAGGAGACCGGGGCGGGTGCCTCATCGCCGTTTGCACTCGGTCAGTGGGATGCGATCGCGGAACAGACAAAAAAGTATCAGGAGAGTGTCCGGGCTGTACAGGAGGCCAATGAGGCGCATTCACGTGCGGTAAACAGCTATATAGAGGCCCAGAAGCTATTGAGCAGCGCCACGGATGAAGTGGAGCGGTCTATGGCACAGAATGCCGTCGATATAGCCAAGGCTGGAGTGGATGCCACGGCGGAGGCGGTGGTTGAAGCCCGGGCTGACATGCGTAACCGCCAGGGTGAGCTGAAGGACTCTACCGAGAGTGCCACGCAGGGATTGCAAAACTTTGCATCCTATCTGTCGGAGATCAATAGCGGCAGTCTGTACGGGTTTGCAAACGGCATGTCCAAACTGATAACTTCCCTTATAAAAGGCGGTGATGGTGTCGGCAAGGCTCTTGGAGAGCTTGGAGGCAAGATAGGCGGACTTGTCGGGGCGATCCTGCAGATACTCGATGCGCTTGGAGATGATCCCGCGGAGTTCATAACAGGATTGCTTGACGGTGTGTTCGGAGCGATATCCCGACTTCTGGAACAGGTGTTTTCCGGCGAGCTTGTGACGGGAGTGTTCAAATCCCTTTTCAATGGTATCGGAAGCATATTCTCCGGCATTTTTGTAGGCTCGAATGCGGCAGAGGTAAAACGCACGACCGAGATCCTTACACAACGCAACGAAGCGTTGACGCGAGCAATAGAACAACTGACCGACACTATCGGACAGGCGCGTGGCATAGAATCTGTCAGGGCTTATCAGGAAGCATATAATATGCAGAAGGCTTTGATCGACAATCAGAGCCGGATCCTGGGTGCCCAGCAGAGCCAGTGGGGATCGCATCACTCAAACAACTATTATATCAATAAGGCTCTGTCATCGTCCGACTGGGCGCAGATAAACTCTCAGCTCGGACTGACCGGAGGTGACCGCAAGCAGTATGCGGCGGATCTGTGGACACTCTCCCCCGAGCAGCTCGCATCGCTGCAGTCTTTGCCGGAAATCTGGAATAAGATCTATAATTCCGGCAAATATGACAAGAAGGGATTTATTGATGATTATCTGGCATTGGCCGATACGCTCGGCGGTTTGACGGATGATCTGAATGAGGCACTGACTCAGACAACATTCGACGGTTTTTACAATGGATTTGTGTCGATGCTGATGGATATGGAGTCGGATGTGGATTCATTTGCCGATGATATATCCCAGCAACTTGCAAAGGCATTTCTGGCTAATGAAATCGGTGCCAGATTTCAGGATCGTCTGCGTTCATGGTATGACTCCTGGGCTGAGGATATGCACGACGGAGCGTTGTCTGAATCAGAAGTCGAAGCCCTGAGAACTCAGTATGAGCAGTTGGTACAGGAAGCGATTGCAGAACGTGACCGCATTGCGGCTATAACCGGTTACACCGGATCTGCGTCGACAACAAGTCAGACTGCGACATCCAAAGGATATCAGACATTGAGTGAGGATACCGGCACAGAAATGAGCGGCCGCATGTCGGCTCTTTATATCTGTGGCGAGGCGATCCGGGAGGAGCAAGCCGGCATAGCGGATGATATACGCAATGGTATTGCGGTACTTAATACCGTGTTGTTGGTTGTGACCGAGGGGAATGAGATACTAAATGCGATCCTGCTGCAACATGTAGCCACCAACATGTATCTGGCAGACATCGTGGAGTACCAGAAAAAGATCTATGATTCTGTAGGAGAAGATCTGCACGGGTCAATAACTGAAATAAGCAAAAAAGTTGCATGACCATGCCTAAAGGACAGCTATACATAAACGGATTTGATGCTTTTGTCAAGTGGGGGATCTCGCTTAATCAGGACGGCCTGTCGGCACTCATGACGCCGGCACCCAATAAGGGGTATATTACTAACGACAGTCGTCTGGAACACGGCGTGAGACACGTTGACAAGCCCTCTACTGTAAAAGTGAACGAGCGTCAGGTCAACATAACGTTTAACCTCACCGCATCGACTGAGGAGCAGTTTTTTGCACGCTACGCGGCGTTTTGCACCGAGGTACTCGAACCCGGTGTGCTTAATATCAGGACATCGTTTCAGCCGACAGTCTTGTATAGATGTAAATACGAGTCATGCACGCAGTTTGCACAGTTTATGCGCGGTATCGCACACTACTCGTTGCGGCTGACCGAACCTAACCCTAAAAACCGATCGATATGACACCGGCAATAAATATATACAAGGCTGACGGCACTGTGCTCATGGAGGCCGTGGTTACCAAGGACGGAGTGTACCGCGAGTCGCTTATGACAGAGGACTGCATCGCCCTGCGCTGGTCTGCGCTGGAGTATACGGTACTGCCCGAGGGAGCTTATGTGATTGATGATGCCGGTGAGCGTTACCGGCTCATAAGACCTTATTATCCGTCGCAGAAAGATGAAGTGAGATGCGACTATACCCCGGAATTTCTTTCGAGGGTGATGTGCTGGGAGGCTGTGCCGTTGTTTTTCTACACTTACGCGGCCGACGGCGCGACCATAACCTCGAGGGAGACGGAGTGGTCACTGACAGCAACGCCCGGCACGTTCATGGCTTATTTTGCCCGGGTTATCAAGACCGAGACCGGCGAACAGTGGAGTGTGACGGTGAGCGACGATATAAAGCTCACCACGGCATCTGTGTCGTTTCAGTCCACGGATCTGCTTTCAGGCCTAAATGCCGTGGCATCGGCATTTAATACTGAGTGGAGGGCGGATAAAAAGACAAACACGCTGCATCTCGGTGCGGCGGCGCACGGTGCACCTGTAAGACTCGAGGTCGGGGGCAATGTGAGCGTGCCGTCGACCACCACGAGCCGTCAGGAGTACGGCAACCGGTATTACGTACTTGGATCATCGCGCAATATCACCCAGTCCTATGAGGGAGCCAATGTCAATAATCTTGTGACGAGGCGGCTCACTCTCGATCCGGCAAAGTACCCCGGAGGGTATATCGATACCCGTCCGGGGCTGGCAAAGGGGGAGATTGTGCCACGGTATCTGACTTTTGACAACATCTATCCACGCTCTGCTCTTGTAGCGTATGATGTGCGTTGCCGGCTCGTGTACCGTCTGGATGAGAGCGGCAGCAAAATACAGGTAGGCACAAATGTTGACGGCAACCCGATATACGATCAGTATGCAATCTGGTATTTCAAGGCTAAAGACAAGGTTACCGGCAAACCATACCTGTTTGATCTTAATGATCTGATCAAGGGGCAGACTCTGTCGGTATCGTTTCTCGGGGGCGCGCTCACCGGGCGCGACTTTGAGCTGACCTATCACGACAAAGATAAAGTTGTCAATACCTCTGACGGTACGCCTCTGCAGGTCAACAAGGGGGATTTTGAGATCAATTTTGTCGAGGAGGGAGATTATATTATCCCGGCGGTAACGGCATTGGTACCGGCGGATGGCGATACTCTGACGCTGTTTAACATCGACATGCCGGCAGAGTATCACGCATCGGCGTATCTCGAGCTCGAGGCGGCTGCCATAGAGGAGATCAACCGTCGTGGCCGGGACCTTAACAACTATGAGGTGCGCAGCAATCCCGTGGTGTTTTATGACAATGATCCCGGGCTGACCATAGGCCGCAACGTGGTGTTTGTTAATGTTGACGGCCGGGAGGTGATGACGCGTGTGTTATCGATAGCGCGCAAACTTGATCGCCCGTGCGAGCAGACGATAACGCTTGGTAACGAGGTGGTAAAAGGCGCGATATCGGAGATTAAGGACAATGTTGTAAGTGCCAATACTAATCTTGCGGTTATCTCACAGCTGCAGGAGCTTAACACTGCGTTTACGCAAGCCTATACCCGTACTCAGCAACAACTATTTGAGGGACTTGCGCGATTTACGGAAATATGGAAACTCGATGACGAGGGGAATGTCTACACCGAGCGTAATGTATACTCCTATCGGGATATGGTTGCCGGGGGTAAGTCGGCGACGGGTGCGGGTGGTGCCGGGGGTGGTGCGTCATACTTGTTTGATCTGCTTGATGTCAGTCTGAGCGGGGTTACCAATGGCCATGCTCTGGTGTACCGTAACGGCAAGTGGGTTAACGAGGCTATTGCGGCAGGACTTGACACGACGCAGTTAGCTCAGTATCTCACCTCCAACAACTATGCCAAAAGGTCGGACATACCGAGTCTGGCGGGGTATCTTACCCAAACATCTGCCGATGGACTGTATCAGCCCAAAGGTAATTATGCGCTTGCATCGGATCTCGACGGCTATCTGCCGCTGACGGGTGGGACGCTGACCGGTCCGCTCACGATGGGTGGCAGCGGGGTTAAGCGCATCTATTTTGCCGACAGTTTGCATTATCTTGAGTTGGATGAGGACGGGTGTTTTTACTTCTCGCACGATGTCTACGCGGATGGTGATATGGTTGCCGGGGGAAAGGCCGCGGGTAGCGGCATTGTAACAGTGTCTAGTCTCTCGGATCTGCTCGATGTCAGTCTGAGCGGGGTTACCAATGGCCATGCTCTGGTGTACCGTAACGGCAAGTGGGTTAACGAAGCTATTGCAGGTGGTCTTGATGAGTCTGCCCTTGCAAGCTACCTGAGCAGTCACAACTACATCACTTCGGCGGCACTTAATGGCTACGCTACAACGGCGCAGCTCGGCAATTATGTGACGCTCGACACAGCGCAGACGATAACGGGAGCGAAGACATTTACTAATGTGCTGCGCACAAACAGCTATGCTCATATCGGTGCGACCTCAAATTATGCAATAATGATGGGCGGCGGTGCGGAGTATATCTGGATCGACTGCCGGAAGGGAACGGATGTAATCAACAACATTGTACTTTACACATACTGCACTACATTTGGCAAATATATCAAAGCTCCGTCTTTTGTAAAGGACGGTGGCACATCCTCGCAGTTTTTAAAGGCAGACGGGAGCGTAGACGCTACGCAGTATTTATACCATCGTCGTGTGGCAGCTGCGACAGCTCTTAATATTGATACGGGGATAACTGCAACCGGTGGAGGGCTGTACGAGATCAACAAGGCTACAGGCACATTGCCGTTTGCCGCGGACTGGCATAAGGTGTTTGATTGGGGTGCAAATGACAACGGTTATCGTGTGCAGTTACTTACATCCCTAATTACTGATGGCTCACTTTATCTGCGACATAAAGTTAACGGCACATGGCATCCTTGGCGTACCATTGTGGATAATGTTAATTATGCCTCGATCCTTGACGGCCGTTATGTCAAGAAGTCTGGTGATACGATGACTGGGGCACTGACTGTCCCCAAAATCAACATACCCGGCACAGCAAACTCGACAGCACACATAACGGCGGACTCGGGTGATAATATCTACATCAATGTAGGTGGCAAGAGTCCATTGGTGGTTAATAGTAGTCAGTCAACGGTGCGACCATCGCTCAGTCTTGATGGTGTAATCGCCCTTGGATCAATAAATGCGCGTTGGAGCACTCTTTATGCCAACACCATCAACGTCACCTCCACATCACTTGTGAGCAATCTCAATGCGGATATGCTTGACGGGTACCACGCCTCAAGCTTCTTGCGTCACTTTTGGACGAATAATCCCGGCTACGACTGCGCTACATATGCGATTGGCAGCTTTGTGACATTCACATACTCGAATAACGCCCCATTCCCAGGCGGTGTCGCACACTTTGGCACCAATGGCTACGGATTCTATCTTGGGACTAATTATTCAGTTGATGGTGCTTTGTACTACCGACGCCACGGCGTAAACGGCGATGGTGGTATGGGAAAGTGGCAACAATTGGCGAGGGTCGGCGACAACGTAGCATCTGCCACTAAGTTGCAGACGTCGCGCAGTCTTTGGGGCCAGCTCTTCAACGGCACAGCCGATGTGAGCGGCAACATGACAGGTGTAGGAAGCATTACAGCGACCGGAATGCTAACGACAACAGATCGTTTCAGCTCCACAAGGTCAACTGAAGATGGTTATCATTACTACTTTAACAATGCTACGGTTGGTATTACCGGCGGTATAGGTACCTCAACTAACAGCGGTGGCAATGCGTATTTGTGGATTGCCGGTAATTATGCGTGGAGATTTGCCACAAACAGCACAGAGCGGATGCGTATAACCGGGGATGGTAATGTCCTTATCGGTGCTACGACCAACAGCAGCGGCGCTAAACTACACGTTAACGGTAATATCTACTCAACGGGTGAAAACAGTGCACTCTCCGACCGCAGGGTCAAGAGCGATATTCGCACACTCGCATTCCGTGGCGCACTAACCCCGCGCACCTACATCAAGGACGGCAAACGCTCGATCGGCTTCATCGCGCAGGAGGTAGGCGCACTTTACCCCGAACTTGTCAACAAGGGCACGACACCCGACGCGCTGTGGTCGCTGAACTACGATGCGATTACCGCCGTGCTTGCGGCACAACTCAATGTACATGAGGATGAACTAACCAAGCTCCGCAGACGTGTGGCGCAGCTTGAATCGGAAATAAAAAACTATAGGAGGGCATAAGACACATGGCTAACAACAGTTACATAATAACAGCTCCCGTAAGGCAAAGAGACGATGTGCGGGCGGTGCTACAGGAAAGTGCTAACGGCCTATCCGCTCTATGCACTTCCGGCAAGGTGAACAAGTGGAGCAAGTTTAAACCTCAAAAGGTTTCAACGGACACCTCTATTACAGAGCCGATATTCTTTGCAGATCAGGCAGCACGGGAAGCGGCATTTGTCAAGGGGTGCTGTGGACTGACCAACATCCCATGTTTCAGAAGTGCAGCCGACATGCGCGACTGGATGAAAGGCAAAACATCGACCACCTACCCATCCAACAGCCCGGGGCTCACAAAGGCGGCCTCATGGTCGTGGCGGAAGCCGACAATCGCCCGACTTGGAGATTTCAATAACTACTCCCACATCGCCAAAGGCATAGCCTCTAACTGCTTCATCGAGTCAGAATACGTATTGCCTACATCGGGTTCAATAACTATGGAGGTGCAGATCAGGAGTGATTCCCACGAGATCAATCTTTCAGATCTGTGCCAAAAAGGGGTGATGTTACCCTATGGTACAGCCCAACATTCTGAGGCATCCCATCCTGAAAATCTGCGTCTGGGAGTGTGCATTATAGACAACAATACTACCAGCCCTAAAGGGGCGATGATCATTCGCCCGACACTTTTGCGTGATGAGCCGGATTTGGTTTTGGTATCTATAGACGTAGCCAAGTTCAATCAGATTTTTACCTCAAAGGGAAGATTCACAACGTTTCTGTTCATGGTCTACATGGAAACACCCCCGACAGGCATTGTGCAGATAAGCAACCAGCAGGGCGTGTTCTACCCGATCAACTCCTCAGAAAAGACACTAAACTACAGCGGTGGCCGTGTTCAGCTGTCAATCACCGGCAACGCTAACTATAAAACCAATGCGTCAGTTGATGTAACACTCAGTGTCAAGAACGTCTCTGCCGTCGGGGTCTACATCGAGACAAAACTGGAACTACGCACCGGTACGCAGCTGGTGGACTCGTGGGAAGATACCCGCAGATGGCTTGCTGCGAATGCTACCATAAACGCATCCCGAAATATGATACTGAGGTCAGACAATGGTATGCGTGTCGTTGATGTGACAATCTATGTGTACGAGACAAATACAGCGACTAATCCTATCGACACACGGACTGCACAGATACCCGTATATGATCCCAATGCTCCTGAAATACTTGAATAATAACAAATATAAACCCAAACAATTATGAATGAAAAATTAAGAGTGCTTGAACTTGTAAGCAAGACCGAAAGGGTCAGAGTCGAGACGGCTGACGGGAAGTATCATCTCGAAGGCTCTCGCAGAAGCAATAACCAAACAGTTACCGGCTTTGACGGTGGCAATATTGTGCGGGAGGATGGCGTGAGTGTTGCATACATACAATCATGGTCTTATGATGGTAACATGACGATACAATATAACGCCGGGC
>CANOUR010000028.1 GCA_947570265.1 uncultured Bacteroidales bacterium
ACGTTGTTGTAAGCGACGGTCGATTATGAGGCGGCGTTGTGCGATATTCCAGTCACATAGGCATAGTTGATCGCGGAAAGAGCCTATGATCAACTCTCCGGCGGGTGATTGATAGCGGGCGATTTTGATTGTTTCCATGGTTTGTCTTTAATGACGACAGGCAGTCCTCGGATGGACTGCCTGTCGGTTGCGGTGTATCATCTGATGTGTGATCAGTCGGCTTTATAGAGATCGACCTGCTCGGGGCGGAAGTTGCTGATGAAGTCGTAGTGCTTCATTACTTCAGCCTGCGCCATCTTGACATAGACTTCGAGCGAGCGGCGGAACATTTCGCCGCCTTCGCGGTTGGTGTCGGTGAGCAGGAGGAAGCTCATGACGATGTTGCCGGCCATTTCGACGAGACGACGAGCCACGAAATCGAGATAAGTGGTGTCCTTCACTTCGTTGACCTTGTTGACAGTGTCGTCATAGATCTTGACAAGCTCCATGATTGTCTGGCGCACGGGCTTGAGGCTTTCGGCTACTTCTACGGCAGCATATTGATCCATGAGCTGCTTGTAGGTGCCGGTGGTGACGTGGCGGATCGCGGCCACAACCTGAAGCTGAGTGGTGCCTTCGTAGATTGATGTGATGCGTGCGTCGCGGTAGAGACGTTCGCAGGCATAGTCTTTCATGAAGCCTGATCCGCCGTGGATCTGTATGCAGTCGTAGGCGTTCTGGTTGCAATATTCGCTGCCGAGACCTTTTGCCATCGGGGTGAGGGCGTCGGCGATGCGAGTGTAGGCTTTCATCTCCTTGCGCTCGTCGGGCGATAGCGTGCGCTCTTTAGCGATGTCTTCGTATGCTTTGTAGAGGTCGACGTAGCGGGCTGTCTCGTAGAGCAGAGCGCGGCTTGCGTCGAGCTTGGCCTTCATCACGGCGAGCATCTCGTAGACAGCGGGGAACTCGATAATCGCTTTGCCGAACTGACGGCGGTCGCGGGCATACGACAGGGCTTCGCGATAGGCGAGCTCGCTCACACCGACGCTCTGTGCGGCGATGCCGAGGCGTGCGCCATTCATCAGTGCCATCACATATTTAATAAGACCCATGCGGCGTGATCCGCAGAGCTCGGCTTTGGCATTTTTGTAGACGAGCTCGCATGTGGGGCTGCCTTTGATGCCCATCTTGTTCTCGATGCGACGGACAGTCACACCGCCATCGCGCTTGTCGTAGATGAACATGGATAGGCCTCGGCCGTCTTTGGTGCCGTCTTCAGAGCGGGCGAGCACCAGATGGATGTCGCTGTCGCCGTTGGTGATGAAGCGTTTCACTCCGTTGAGGCGCCATGTGCCGTCGGGTTGTTCGGTGGCTTTGAGCATGACGCTCTGGAGGTCGGAGCCTGCATCGGGTTCGGTGAGATCCATCGACATTGTGTCGCCTTGGCACACGCGGGTGATGAATCGCTGTTTTTGATCTTCGTCGGCAAATTCATAGATGGTTTCGGCGCAGTCCTGAAGACCCCAGAGGTTCTCGAAGCCGGTGTCGGCGCGGCTGACGATGTCGGCTGCCATGATATAGGGTGTGATCGGGAAGTTGAGGCCACCGAAGCGACGGGGCATGGCCATGCCCATCAGTCCGGCTTTGCGGCATGCCTCGAGGTTTGCGACAGTGCCGTCGGCATACTGTACGTGTCCGTCGACCACTTTCGGTCCCTGATGATCCACATCCTCGGCGTTGGCAGCGATGGTCTCGCCGCATACGTCACCTACGATTTCGAGCACACGGTCATAGCTGTCGAGTGCGTCGGCATAGTCAACCGGCGCATAGTCGTATTTCTCGGCGTCGGTGTAGTTGCGTTCCTTCAGCTCCACGATCTTTTCCATCATAGGATGGGTGAGGTGGTGCTTGAGCGCTGGGTTGTCGGTATAGAAATTAGCCATCGGAGTCGCTTACTTGGAGTTTTTCTTGTAATACTTGATAAGTTTGGGCACAACGTCCTCGACGTTGCCTGTGATCACATAGTCGGCGATCGTGTTGATCGGGGCGTTTGGATCGTTGTTGATCGAGATGATGATCGAGCTTTCCTGCATGCCGGCGATGTGCTGGATCTGACCGGAGATGCCGCATGCGATGTAGAGCTTCGGACGCACTGTGACGCCTGTCTGGCCAATCTGGCGTGCATGTTCGGTGAACCCTGCGTCGACTGCAGCGCGCGATGCGCCCACTTCTCCGCCGAGGGTTTCGGCGAGTTTGTGGAGCAGGTCGAAGTTTTCCTTGCTGCCTACGCCATATCCGCCGGCTACGACGATGGGAGAGTTCTTGATGTTGATTTTAGATTTTTCGATGTGGCGGTCGATGATCTCCACGACGAAGTCGGTGTCGCTGACATATTTCGCAGGGTCGAGGTTGATTACCTCGCCGTGGTGGTTGGCGTCGCGAACCTCTTTTTTCATCACACCCTCGCGCACGGTTGCCATTTGCGGACGGCACTCGGGGTTGACAATCGTCGCCACGATGTTTCCACCGAATGCGGGACGGATCTGATAGAGCAGGTTTTCGTATTCTTTGCCTGTTTTGGGGTCTTTGTGAGGGCCGATTTCAAGCGATGTGCAGTCGGCGGTCAGACCGCTGTGGAGAGCCGAGCTCACGCGTGGGCCGAGGTCGCGGCCGATGCATGTGGCACCCATGAGGCAGATCTGGGGTTTGATCTCTTTGAAGAGGTTGATGAGTATGGCGGCGTGGGGGTTGCTTGAGTAGGGGAATAGGCGTTTGTCCTCCACTTTGTAGACTACGTCAGCTCCATAGGGAAACAGCTGGTTCTCGATGCCGTCGAGTTTGTCGCCGATCACAAGGGCTTCAAGTCTGACACCGAGTTTGTCGGCGAGCACACGGCCCTTTGTGAGCAGTTCCAGTGATACGTCGGCGATTTTGCCTTCGTCGTATTCGCAGTAGACGATAAGATTGTTCTGGTCAGTCATGTGATTGTTAGCCGATTGTGTGGTTAGCGATAAGTTCTTTGACGAGTCCTTCGATCTGGGCGTCGTCATCAGTCATGCACAGGCTTTCTTTAGCGGTGAACACGACATTCTCGATAGCCTTCACCTTTGTAGGTGATCCGGGCAGACCGATCTGTTCGGGGTCGGCCTCGACGAAAGCCGCGCTCCATTCGGGGATCTGGAGGTCGGGGCGTTCGTTGACGCGTTTCTGCACGGCTTCGGGCAGTTTGGCTATCTCGCTTGTGGCGGCGGCATTTTTGTAGCGGAGCACGCGGAATGCGTTTCTCGGACGGCATTCGGCTGCCGATCCATTGACTGTCACCACGCAGGGAAGCGGTGCTTTCACAGTCTCGACTCCGTGCTCGAGGCGACGGCGAACTGTCACGTGGCCATCTTTGAGATCGACGATCTCTTCAGCGTATGTGACCTGTGGTATGCCGAGCTTCTCGGCGATCTGAGGCCCTACCTGAGCGGTGTCGCCGTCGATGGCCTGGCGGCCTCCGAGGATGATGTCGAATTTTCCGAACTTTTTCACTGCCTGTGCCAATGAGTAGGATGTGGCAAGTGTGTCGGCACCGCCGAGTGTGCGGTCTGTCAGCACGATTCCGCCATCAGCTCCGCGGAACATTGCTTCGCGGACGATTTCTGCAGCACGGGGCAGACCCATTGTCAGGAGCGTGACTTTGCTGCCCGGGTTGGCCTCCTTGAGACGGATGGCCTGTTCGAGGGCATTGAGATCCTCGGGATTGAAGATGGCCGGCAAAGCCGCACGGTTGATGGTGCCATCTTCTTTCATTGCATCTTTGCCCACGTTGCGGGTGTCGGGCACCTGCTTGGCGAGCACAATGATGTTAAGGCTCATATTGAAATGCGATTAGGTTGGTTTGTTTTCTGATGTTTAAGTTTAAGAACGCAAAGATACTAATTAAATGTCAATAAGTCAAAACAAATGTCCAGCCGGCGCTATTTTTAACGCTGTGGCAGATGCTATGGGTCAATTAATTTGGGCGTCGGTTTAACAAATTATGGCAGTGGGGTGTTTTAGTATAAAAGAAACTGAAAAAACACTGTTTAACTAACGTCAAAAAAGTTATGAAAGCTCTCAATGTTAATTTTTGGGGTCAGTCCCGCGCTTGGTGGGTTGTTCTGGCCGTAGGTATCCTAATGGTACTGTGTGGTTTTGCTTATTGGTTCTGGCCGGTGGCCGGATATGCTGTGGCGTCGCAGATCTTCGGTTGGCTTCTTGTGCTGACCGGTGTTGTGCAGCTTTGTGTCGGCTCAGGCCCTGACCGCGGCCGCGGATGGGGCTGGTGGATAGCCGGAGGTGTGATCGACCTGTTCATCGGTTTCATGCTCGTGCGCAGCGTCGTACTCTCCGAGGCCGTTTTCCCCTATTTCATTGCGTTTGTATTTGTCTATTGGGGTATCAGTTGTATCATCAAGTCGGTCAATGACAGCAAGTATCGCTACTGGTGGCTCTATCTTGTCAACGGAGTGCTGATGCTTCTTATCGGCTTCTTCTTCATCGAGGCCGGATGGGTTCAGGATATGATGATGACCAGCTTCCTCACCTCGTTGGCGTTTATCTACTGGGGATTCTCGATTGCAATGCTCTCGTATGACATCCGCCCTGTCCGTCAGGACAACAGGTGATATGGCGGGAATCTGAGAATGCTATAATCAGCCATAGGTGTTGGCCTCCACTGCGTGACGGCATGGAGGCCAACATTAGTTAAAAATGCTTACAGACATGCGCCATAGGGCGGTTTGAATGATTTTATCATTATATTTGTTGTTCGATAGGATTAAACCCGTCAGCATGTTCAGGGTCTAAATCACTACAGAATATCAACTAATAACGACTTGATCGCATGAAAAGCAAAGGCAGTACATTCCTACGTTCTCTCTTTCTCTGCTCAGCTGTGGCTGTGGCGGCAGGAGCGCCTATTGCGGCACAGGATTTCTACGACGATATATATTACGATCCAAAGACCGATGACAAACCGGTGCAGCCGGTGCAGTCAAGGCCGGTCTATGCCGATTATCCGGCGGCTGACACATATCAGCCGACCACGACATCGCAGCGCGATGTCGACGAATACAACCGCCGCGGCATTTTTGCCGTAGACGGAAATAGCACTTCGTTGCCCGCAGATTCCATTACTGATTTTGCGTGCACTAAAAAGATAGAGCGGTTCTATAATCCCGATGTGGTGGTGGGATCTTCAGATCCTACTCTCGCGCAGGTATATTACGCGCAGCCCGCCGAAGTGAGCATCATTGTCAACAATCCGGTTGGATATTGGGGCTACGGCCCGATGGCCGGCGGATATGGGTGGTATGGTTTGCCATCATGGCAGTGGAGCTCGTGGTACGGTACGTCATACTGGTCGCCCGGCTGGGGCTACAACCCTTATTGGAGCTGGACATGGGGCTGGGGAGGCTACAATCCTTATTGGGGTTGGGGCTGGGACTGGGCTTATGGTCCTGGCTGGGGTATGTGTCCCCCGCCGCGTCCTACAGGGCCGGCTCACAGGCCTTATCCCGGCAACAATCGTCATCCGGGGGCACTTGGCCGTCCACAGCATGGTGGAGGTCATGTAGCCGGCAATCGTCCGGGCAGTGGTATGCGTCCGGGTGCGGCGACTCCCGGCCGCCATCAGGGAGCGGCTTCGCAGCCTTCGACCACAGTGTCGCGTCCCGGCAGTGTCAGCGGCGGTTTCCGACCCGGTGTAGGCAGCATCCGTCACCAATCCAGCAGCGGCACGCTGTCGCGTCCGTCAAACAGCACTAATTCGGGCGGTTACCGTCCCGGAGCTGTCAATACCTCGCGTCCGGCCACTAATGCGCGTCCGGCACAGACGGTCAATCGTCAAAGCACTACGCCTACCTACAATCGACAGCCCTCCACGCCGTCATACAATCGTGGATCATCGTCGGGAGGCGGCTATCGCGGCAACAGCGGCAGCCGCGGTGGTGGAGGCGGTGGCCGAGGCCGTCACTGATCAACAATTTTTCAAACGTAACTGAAATTCACGACTATATTTATGAAAAGGCATATCTTGGCGGCTGCATTGGCCGCACTGCCGATGGCACTTTGCGCGCAGACTGCGCTCGATGCATATTCGGTGGGTCAGTCAGAACTACGTGGCACGGCACGGTTCATGTCGATGGGCGGAGCGTTCACGGCATTGGGTGGCGATCTGTCAACGCTCGGTCAAAACCCAGGCGGCATAGGTATCTACCGCAACAGCGAGATCGGTGCGACGCTAGGCATCGATATACAGAGTGTGACCTCAAAGGCGCAGGGATATTCTGAAAACGAGCGGCAGACCAAGGCTGCCTGCAACAATTTCGGATATGTAGGCGCAGTGTCGCTCAACAATTCCGTGATGCCGTTTTTTCAATGGGGTGTGAGCTACGGTCGGGCGGCATCGTTCAACCGCCGCTATCGCGGTGCGATTCCGTCGCTCAACGGCTCTTTGACCAACTATGTGGCAGGTTACACTGCCGCAGAGGGTTGGACACCGGCGGAACTCAACGGCTATGCTGAAGACTACAATCCTTTCCAGGACAGCTATGCTCCGTGGATGAGTATACTGATGTATAATGCCTACGGTATCAATCCGGGCACTGATGCATCGACAGATTATCAGGGTCTTTATAATGGTAATGCCGGAACGGCTACGTTTGACGTGGTTGAGCAAGGTTATGTCGATGAATACAATATCAACTTCGGTGGCAATATCATGAATATGGTTTACTGGGGTATGGGATTTGGCATCACTGATATAGAATATACCAACTCAACCTATTACGGCGAGGCTTTCAACGATGCCACCATACCTGCCAAAACCGGACAGGGACGCACTTCGGGCAGCGCTGCGCTCGGTTACGAGAGCTGGAAACATATTTATGGCACAGGCTTCAACTTCAAGATCGGTGCGATCATCAAACCGGTCAATGAACTGCGTATCGGAGTGGCTGTGCACACTCCCACCTATTACAATCTTAATTATCAAGGTTGGGCGCAGACGGAGTTTAGGTGTGAGAGTGGAATTATGGGATATTATCCCAACACATCGACAACCGGCAGCACGGAAGACTGGTTTAGCTGGAAATACCGCACGCCTTGGCGTCTGATGGCCGGTGTGGCCGGTGTGATCGGCAAGAAGAGCATCATCAGTGTAGATTATGAATACCGCCCGTACGACCAGATGCAGGTGCTTGATGATAACGGCGTTAAATATGACGATGTGCAGGGTGATATAAAGACATATTATAAGAATCAGAGCATTCTGCGTGTCGGTGCGGAGTATCGTGTAACGCCCAATTTTAGTCTGCGTGCCGGCTACAGTTATATGTCGTCGCCTTTCACACAAGAGACTTATGAAGGGCGCGAGATGATGTATACGTCAGGCCCTGACGACACAGAGACCCAGCCGTCTTTCACCATGGACAACGCCACCCACTATGTCACCTGTGGATTGGGATATCACTATAAGTGGTTCTATGCCGATGCCGCGTATGTGTGGCGTCACCGTGAGTCGCATTGGGCAGCCTACACGGGTTATGACGGTAATCCTGCTCCGATGGCCACACTCACTGACAATAATTCACAGATAGTGCTTTCTCTGGGCTTTAAGTTCTGATGGCTCGTAAGCGCAAGCAAGCCGTAGCAGGCGACATTGATCTCGACAATCCTGAGTTTCAGACGCTGCGCAGTCTGATCGAACACACTTCACAATCGATTTTCCTGACCGGTAAGGCCGGTACGGGAAAATCGACTTTTTTGCGCTACATCATATCCAAGACGCGGAAGAAGCATGTAGTGCTCGCGCCCACAGGCATTGCGGCCGTAAATGTCGGTGCGCAGACCATACATTCGTTCTTCCGCATGCCGCTTAAGCCTTTGCTCCCCGACGATCCTGATTTCGAGGTGCACCGTCTGCGGCAGCGGCTCAAATATCCAAAGGCTCATGCGAAACTCATCAAGGAGCTTGAATTGATAGTGATCGATGAGATCTCAATGGTGAGAGCCGACATGATCGACTTCATTGATAAGGTGCTCAGGGTCTACAGCGGGCGCATGCGTGAGCCATTCGGCGGGAAGCAGTTGCTGCTTGTAGGAGATATATTTCAGCTCGAGCCGGTGATGACTGCCGATATGCGTCAGCTGCTGCGTCGGTTTTATCAGTGCACATATTTTTTCGGGGCACGGGTTTTTGGTGCGGTGAACATTGTTTCGATCGAACTGCGTAAGGTGTATCGTCAGTCTGACGACTCATTCATTTCGCTGCTCGACAGGGTGCGCGCCGGTTTGGTTACCGTCGATGATCTCGCTGCGGTCAATGCGCGCTGTCTGCCTGCGGGCACACCCGAAGAGGTTGATGGATTTTCAATGACACTCGCCACGCGCCGCGACATGGTCGACAGCATAAACGAGTCGAGGCTTTCGCGCATCAGCTCGCCGGAAGTGGTGTGGCATGGCTTGATTTCAGGCGATTTTCCCGATCATTCGCTGCCTACATCGCTCGATCTCACGCTCAAGGAGGGTGCTCAGGTGGTGTTTATAAAGAATGATCCTGAGCGCAGATGGGTCAATGGCACGCTGGGGCGTGTAGTGTCGATCGCCGGTGATGCTGTGGAGGTGCAGCTCGAGAGCGGGGTGACATATGTGGTTGAGCCGGTGGTGTGGTCGAATATCAAGTATACTTATGACGAGAAGACGCGGCGTGTCATCGAGAAAGAGATCGGAAGTTTCACGCAGCTGCCTCTCAAGTTGGCATGGGCGCTGACGATCCACAAAAGTCAGGGGCTGACATTCAGCCGTGTTGTGATCGACATAGGCCGCGGGGCTTTTTCGTCGGGTCAGACATATGTGGCGTTGTCGCGATGCACATCGCTCGAAGGATTGACGCTGCGGAGCACAATTGCTATGAGTGACATTTTTGTCAATCCGATGCTGAGGCAGTTCAGTCACACGTTCAATGATGTGTCGACCGTCAATGCTGCTCTTGAGCGTGCCCGGGCGCAGGAACAACTTGCTGAAGCCGCGCAGTTGCTTGCCGACTATGCCCCGGCAGAAGCGTTCGCGCTCTATATGCAGGGGCGCGCTGCGGCAGGCGACCCGCTGCTGTCGCCAGCGGTGGCTCGTCTTGTGCGCCGGCGGCTCGCTGCTTACGACGCTGTGAAAGCGTCTGTCGATGATTTGAAAATGCAGATTCACGAGCAGCGGTCGAAGCTTCGCGCTCTGGCAAAAGAATATGTCGCCATGGGCGATGAATGCTATGAATCGGGCATGCTGTCGCCGGCTCTTGCCAATTATGAGAAGGCTGTCAGCCTCGATCCCGAAGATCCGGCCAATGCCGCCATACGCAAGAAAATCCGAAAGATAAATAACACTCAAAAATAAGCATTTTTTCAGCCTATCTTTGAGCGTTATCAAGCAGTGGGATTATCTGCTGCCGCTATTATTTGGTGCGGGCGAGGATGAGTGCTGACAGTGGTGCTACTTCCATGCGTCCTCCATGTGACGATGCGAGGCCATTGGCGTTGATGCGGCCGTCTTCGGCCACAACTGTCCAATCGGCTTTGGGAATGCTGATGTGGCGTGTCTGATCAGATCCGTTGAAAATCACTTTGATCTCCTTCCATTCGTCGCCGTTGGCATGGTCACGCAGCGAATAGCTGATGAGATTTGGCACATTGGTTTTGTCGAATACCAGATGGCGAGCCACATCTTTGGCTGTCGTCATTCTGAATGCCGGATGTGCTTTGCGCAATGCTATCAGCTGTTTGTAGTACTCCATCTGTGCGGCGTTCTCGGCCTTGAGATGCCAGTCGATAGCATTGATGCTGTCGGGTGATTTATATGAGTTGTGCACTCCTTTTTTGTCTCTGAAAATCTCTTCGCCACACCACATGAACGGTGTGCCCTGAGATGTGAATACGATTGTCTGAGCCAGACGTGCCGCACGCTGTCGCACCGAATCGTTCTCTTCGGGTCTGGTCATTGAATGGCGCAGCTTGTCGGTGAGCATCAGGTCGTCGTGGTAGCTTACATAGTTGATCACCTGCGTGGGTGCGATGGCATATGGCTTTTTGGAGTTGTTGGCTTTTGTCCAGTCGAGCTGAGGATGATCAGTGGCGCCTGCGATACCGATCTTCACAGTCTCTTCATTGCCCGGTTTGCCGGTGGCGAAGCCACGGTCGGCAGCATCAGAGTAGTGTCCCTTCACAGCGTCGCGTATGTCATCTGAGAACACAGCGACACCGGGCATCATCCACACATTGTCTTTCAGCGCGCGTTGTGCGGTAGGCAACGGAGAGTCGCCTGCTGTCCATCCCTCGCCATACACGAAAGCCGATGGGTTGATCTGCTTGAGAGCTGCTGCAACCTGATTCATGGTCTCAGTGTCGTGAATGGCCATGAGGTCAAAACGGAAGCCGTCGATGTGATATTCCTTAGCCCAGTATCGAACTGAGTTGATGATGAAATCGCGCATCTGCTGTCGTTCGGAGGCAGTCTCATTGCCGCAGCCCGATGCGTCGCTGTATGATCCGTCCTCGCGATGGCGGTAGTAGTATCCCGGGGCTGTGAGTGAGAAATTGGAGCCGTCGCCAAGTGCGGTGTGGTTGTACACTACATCCATCACCACGCCTATGCCTGCATCGTGGAGCGCTTTTACCATACGCTTCATTTCGCTGATGCGTGTCGACGGGTCAGCCGGATTGGTTGAGTATGAGCCTTCCGGTGCATTATAGTTCTGCGGGTCGTATCCCCAATTGTATTGCGGAGTGGCGAGATTGGCTTCGTCAACGCTCGTGTAGTCATACGACGGCAGGATATGCACGTGAGTGACGCCAAGTTCCTTTAGGTGATCGATGCCTGTCGACAGTCCGTCGGGAGATTTGGTGTCATGTTCTGTAAGGGCGAGAAATTTACCTTTGTTGACTATTCCGGATGTCGGGCTGATCGAGAAATCGCGGTGATGCATCTCGTAGATTATGGCATCAGTCAGATGCTTGAGCTCTGGGCCGCGGTCGGCCGACCATCCGTGGGGGTCAGTAGCCGACATGTCGATTATGGCTGCGCGCCGGCCGTTTGTGCCAACGGCTTTGGTCCATACGCCCGGAGTTTCGTCGAGCCATCTGCCATCATGCTTTATGCGGAACGTGTAGAATTTCCCATAGAGTCCACGGTCAACCATCGCCGTCCATGTGCCGTGATCAGCGCGGGTCATGTCGATAGTGTCGGTCGGTGCGGTATTCCGGTCTGTATCATAGAGAAGCACCTGTGCGGCGCTTGCCATTGGCGACCATAGCCGCCAACGGGTCGACGTGCTGTTGGCTATCAGTTCGAGATCCTGTCCGGAATATGACGGCATCTGCTGATATTCGGTTCCCATTGTCGTTGATTGTGAAGCGGTCGCCGTCGCTGCAACCGCGATCATGCCGGCGCTTATCAGCCCGACACGTAGCAGGTTGAAATGCATTGTAAGTATGTGAGTAAGTATGATATATGTATGATATGATTGCGCGTCATTTCACGACGAGCCGTTTTGACCATTGTGTTGTTTTCACAATGTAGTATCCGGCGGGTAGTTCTGCTGTCACCTGCTCGCCGGGGGCAGCGTCGATGCTCTTCACCATCTGTCCGGTGATGGAGTAGATCATGAATCTAACAGGTGCGTCGGCGTCATGGCTTACTTCAAGGATAATTCCTGACGGACAGGCATGGGCGTCCGAGACATCGTGTTTCGCAGCAATTTCAGCATTGACAGTGTTTGCCGACATCACGGACGGCGACAGCATCAATGATGCGGCTGCTATTGATAATATGAGTAGAAATTTATTCATTGGCTATGCGGGATGTTTCTACAAAGATAACGAATCTGCGGCTAAAATGCAAGTCGCTTAATAATATTTAATGTGTCGTTGGGTTGAAGACCGGGAATTTCAGCTGTTTTTCGGGGTGTTTTTTGTCAGTAGGAGGGCGGTGCGTCAGGAATATCTGAAATCTAAACTATGCCGTGGTATTATATTATTGAAAACATGGATGTTGGCCATCTGTGAATATATGATAAATATAACCGAATTATAATAATTTACCGGCTGTATGGCCTATGCGTATGTGTCTGTGATTGATTTATTTCGTATCTTTGCACCCAAATAACTTGCACGCATGAAACAGTCCAGGATGAATATCGATTTGCTCTTCGAGGCAAGTTGGGAAGTATGTAACAAAATCGGCGGCATCTACACCGTTCTATCGACAAAGGCTAAGACACTTCAGGATTTATACAAGGATCGGGTGATATTCATCGGCCCGGATGTGTGGGATGAAGCCAGACCTTGCCCCGTGTTCACTCCGTCGCGATCTCTTCTGCGGGGTTGGCTCGCTCAGGCATCTCTTCCGCAAGGTGTGTCTGTGCGTGTGGGGCGTTGGAATGTTCCGGGCAAACCGATTGCCGTGCTCGTGAAGTTTGATGGCATGTATGCTGTCAAAAATGAGTTCTATGGCGAGATGTGGCGTCGGTTTGGAGTGGATTCGCTGCATGCCTACGGTGACTATGACGAAGGTTGTGCGTTTGCCCATGCCGCCGGTGTGGTGATAAAGAGCATATGCGACTACAGCGGCATCGCCGGGAAAAACGTAGTGGCACATTTCGACGAATGGACAACGGCCATGGGTCTTCTATATGTCAAATGGCAGTTGCCGGAGGTGGCGACGGTGTTTACCACTCATGCGACATGTATAGGCCGTAGCATATGCGGCAACGGAAAGCCTCTCTACGACTATCTGCATGGATATGATGGCGACCAGATGGCGCGTGAGCTAAATATGGAGTCGAAGCATTCCCTTGAAAAAGCTGCGGCGCATCAGGCCGATTGTTTCACTACGGTCAGTGACATCACTGCCGATGAGTGTGCGCAGTTGCTCGACATACGTCCGCAGGTGGTGACGCCAAATGGCTTTGAAGGAGATTTCGTTCCTGCTCCGGCAAAATTCGACAAGGTGCGTCGTGACGCACGCGAACGCATGCTAAAGGTGGCCAATTCGCTTACAGGTAAAATCTACAATACTGACACTTTTATAGTCGCTACATCGGGACGCTGCGAATACCGCAACAAAGGACTCGATCTGTTTCTCGATTCGATGCATGCTCTTTCGGCGATGAAGCCGGCTGAAAAGGTGCTGGCATTTGTCATGGTGCCGGCATGGAGCAAATGCGCTCGTAAGGATCTCGAGTCGCGGATGCGTCTGAAGCGGCAACGCACACCGTTGCCCGACGCCGTGGTCACCCATGAGCTTTATGAGCCACAGGGCGATCCGGTGTGGTCGCGCATACATGGCCTCGGCATCAGCAACACAGGGCACACGCGTGTCGATGTGATATATGTGCCGTGTTATCTCGACGGCAATGACGGCATCTTCAACCGCGACTACTACAATCTATTGATCGGCATGGATGCCACGGTGTTCCCCAGTTATTATGAGCCATGGGGCTACACTCCTCTCGAGAGTGTGGCATTCGGAGTGCCGACGGTCACGACCTCGCTCAGCGGATTCGGTCAGTGGGTGCTGCGTTCGTTCGACAACCAGTTTGAGGCCTGCGGTGTTAATGTCATAGCGCGTGGCGACAGCAATTACGATGCCGTCACCGACGCGATAGCCCGTTCGATACGCTTCCTCACGGTCTGTGACCACGAGCAGCGTTCGGTCATATCCAAGGCGGCGATGGCTACGGCCTCGGCTGCTGCCTGGAGCCGTTTTATCTCATGCTATGAGGAGGCATTTGCCGTTGCACTGTCAGCAGCGGCGGCACGAAATAAAAAATAACAATAAATCATTAGATATACACATATGAAACTACGCGTAAGCAATGCCAACACACCGGTGTGGCGCGATATCACAGTGAACGCCCATATGCCTGAGAAGCTTAAAAGCCTTGAGGTGCTTGCAAAGAATCTCTGGTGGGTATGGAACAGCAGTGGAAAAAATCTTTTTCGTGATCTCGACCCCGATCTGTGGCGTGCCACCGGCGAGAATCCTGTAATGCTCCTGCAGCAGATCCGTTCGGAGCGTCTTGAGGAGATCGCATCGTCATCGGAGTGGATGGATCGCATCGACAAGGTTTATCAGAAGTTCAACGACTACATGAGCCAGCCGATGCGCACCGATGTGCCTTCGGTGAGCTATTTCTCGATGGAGTATGGTCTGTGCAGCTGCCTGAAGATCTATTCAGGCGGTCTCGGAGTGCTTGCCGGCGACTATATCAAGGAGGCGAGCGACAGCCGTGTGGACATGACGGCTGTGGGCTTTCTCTATCGTTACGGTTATTTCGCGCAGTCGCTCTCGGTCGACGGACAGCAGGTGGCAAACTATGAGCCTCAGAACTTCGCACAGTTGCCCATCGAGCAGGTGCTTGACGACAACGGTCAGCCGATGATTCTCGAGGTTCCATATCCCGGACGCACGGTCTACAGCCACATATGGCGTGTCAATGTCGGCCGCATGAAGCTTTATCTTCTCGACACTGATTTCGACATGAACAGCGAGTTTGACCGCAGCATCACCCATCAGCTCTATGGTGGAGACTGGGAAAACCGCATAAAGCAGGAATATCTGCTCGGCATCGGCGGTGTGCTGATGCTCAAGAAGCTCGGGATAAGCTCAAAACTCTATCACTGCAATGAGGGACATGCGGCGTTGCTCAATCTTCAGCGTCTTGTCGATTTCATTCAGGAAAGACACCTCGATTTCAATACGGCGCTTGAGCTTGTGCGCGCTTCGTCGCTATATACTGTGCATACTCCTGTACCTGCCGGTCACGACTACTTCGACGAAGGTCTTTTCGGCAAATACATGGGTGAATATCCGGCTAAACTCGGCATTTCATGGCAGGATCTGATGAACATGGGCCGAGAGAATCCCGACAGCAACGAACGTTTCTCGATGAGCGTGTTTGCCCTCAACACATGTCAGGAGGCCAATGGCGTAAGCTGGCTTCACGGTGAGGTGTCGAAAAAGATGTTTGCCGGCATATGGAAGGGATATAACTGGCGTGAAAGCCATGTCGGATATGTCACCAACGGTGTGCACATGCCCACATGGGCCGCATCGGAGTGGAAAGAATTCTACAACGACCGTCTTGGCAAACAGATTTTCGCCCATCAGAGCGATCCCAAGGCCTGGGAAGGTATCTTTGAGGTGGACGACGAAGATATCTGGAACATGCGCGTGCAGCTCAAGAACAAGTTTATTAATTTCGTGAAACGTGATTTCAAGGCCCGATGGCTTGCCAATCAGGGCGATCCGGGTGCAGTGATGAAGATTGTCGACAAGATCAATCCCAATGCGCTCATAATCGGATTCGCGCGTCGTTTCGCCACATACAAGCGTGCACATCTGCTCTTTACCGATCTCGATCGTCTTGCAAAGATCGTCAATAACGAGCAGTTCCCCGTGCAATTCATATTCTCGGGCAAGGCTCATCCCGCCGACGGCGCCGGTCAGGATCTGATACGCCGCATAGTGGAGATCTCGCGCATGCCTCAGTTCCAAGGCAAGATCATATTCCTCGAGGATTACAACATGATAGTTGCCAAGCGACTGGTCACAGGTGTCGATATATGGCTCAATACTCCCACACGTCCGCTTGAGGCGTCGGGCACATCGGGCGAGAAGGCCGAGATGAACGGCGTGCTCAACTTCTCGGTGCTCGACGGATGGTGGTATGAAGGTTACCGCTTCGACGAGAAAGCCGGATGGGCGCTCACCGACAAACGTACTTTCACAGATCAGGGTCAGCAGGACAAGCTCGATGCCGCCACGATCTACTCGATGCTCGAGAACGAGATCATACCGCTTTACTTCGCAAAGAACTCCCGCGGTTATTCTCCCGAGTGGGTACAATATATCAAGCGTTCGATCGGCCATATAGCGCCTCACTTCACAATGAAGCGTATGATCGACGACTACATCTCGCGCTTCTATGATAAGGAAGCCGCACGCTTCGATCGCCTTGCTGCTGACAACTATGCTCTTGCTAAAGAAATAGTGGCATGGAAAGAGGGTGTGGCCGCCGCATGGGACGGCATCAAAGTCGTTTCGCTCGACGGCGTGAATCAGGCCGGAGGCGCAGGTAACACAGGCGAATGCATTGACTTCAAGGCTGTGATAGACACCAATGGCCTTGGCCGCGATCTCGGACTTGAAACGGTCATTTACCGTGTGAAAGATGGTCAGGAGGAGTATGTCGACCGCCGTGCGTTCACACTCGATAGTCTGGATGGCAACATAGCATCGTACAGCTTCTCTGACAAGCTCCGTGATCCGGGCATGTTCCGCTATGCATTCCGTCTCTATCCGATCAACAAGGAGCTGCCGCACCGCGAGGACTTCGCGTATGTGCGCTGGATTTAAGAAATATCTATCCTGTTCCCTATAACTCCAATGTCGGGGGGGAGCGCTATCCGGCGCTCCCCCCTGACTATTTTTAGCGTTGATGACAAATGTGCGGGGCAGTCTCCATTGGAGACTGCCCCGCAGTGTGGATGCTTGTAAAAAGCCGTAGAAACTGTTTAAATTTATTTATCGCAGGATTTGAGAATGATTGTCATTTGGATTTTTAATCATGATGAAGGAGTTTAGGGGTTCCTAAATGACCGAATCATGATTCAAAATACATTGACAAGACTCTCAAAGACAAGATGAAATGAATTTTAAACAGTTTCTTAGATTATCTTACGATCATCTTTTTGCCGTTGACAATGTAGATCTGTCCGGCAGCAGGATGGGTGACACGACGGCCGTTGAGGTCGTATACCACGGTTTCTGCAGGTATCCCATCAGTTGTGATGCTACCGATGCCTGATGTGGTGTCGCCTGTTGTGATTTGCAGAGTCTTGTTCTCGGCTGACTTGTTGCCTGCGGCATCGCTTGCCGAAATCTCGACGTTATAGATCGAGTTGTCTTTCAGACCGGGAATGTCGAGCTGAGCCACCTCTCCGGGACGGGCTGTAGCGGAAATGGGTGTGTCGACAGCTTCGGCGGCACGCATTGCCGCGCTCGGATCGTTTGCGGCTTCGCCGACATATTCGAGTGTTTCAACCGTGTAGGTGATTGTGCCGGCGCCACAGTTGTCGTTGGCCTTGATTGAGATTCTCACGCCATTGTCGGTGAGCTGATATGACGGAGTGTGATCTTCGGCCCATACGGGAGCCTCAGTGTCTTCAAAACCATAGAAATAAGCGTTGTCGAGATAGTATGTCTTGCCATTTCCTTCGTCGATCTTGAGCTGGTAGACAACGTTTGTGCCTTCGCGGCCGTCATCGTCAGAGCTGAAGTCGCTCATGGGGATGTCGATGCTGTTCCATTGGTTGGGAGTGAGTCCGGTGGCCATGTAGCGTATCTCCTTGCCGTTGGCATTGTCGGCAGCATTGCGCCAGATCGGCACGATGCCTATGGATGTGGCGTCGCCGAGGGGGAAGATGTCGATGTGGAGTCCCTTGTAGCCGGTGACGTCGTAGCGCTGGAATTCAAATCCCTGATAGTTCAGACCCTGAAGCAGATAGGGGTTTGATCCGTCGACCTCTACGCGGATTGTTTGTGTCTGCTGTCCCCAGTCGGGAGTGTAGCAGCCGGTTGCGTCGCCGTAAGCCGAAGAGAAGATCGGGAATACCTCGTGGACAGGTGCTTCAGGAGCCGGAGCGGCTTTCATGCTCTCGGGTGTAGCTTTGATGACGATGGCTTCGGTGGCATTGCCTTTGGCATCTTTGGCCACGATGCTGAGGGTGTATTCCACGCCGCCTTTGAGACCACCGAGCGTGTATGTCAGTTCCTCGCCTGATTTTCCTGTAGCGGTGGCTACTGCTGTTTCAGATGCGTCAGACGAGTAGCTGATCTCATAGCTGATGTTGCTGCTGATGTCGTCTGTTGCCGACAGCTTGAGAGTCAGTGACTCGATGTTGGCCACATCCTCGGCAAGCGCGGCCGTGAACAGGGTGGGGGCTTGAGTGTCGGGTATGTCCTGACGGTTGGTGGCGTAGACACTGAAATCAAACACCTTCACACCATACTGTGTGGCGGCTTTGGTGCTCACGAATTTTACCTTACGGGTTTCTTTGGCATCGGCGAGGAAGAAATCGGTGTAAGTGGCCATGCCGGCATGGCCGGTCACGCTATAGATTTCGGTCTCGTTGTCGTTCATGTCGATTGCATACACTTTGTAATCGGCAGGACAAGCGCCTTCGAATGTCATCGACACGGCGGTTACATCATAAAGTGCGCCGAAGTCGACGGTAAATCCGGTTTCATAAGTGCGCTCTTCCTCAGAGCCACCTGTGCCGGCGTGCATGTCCCACAGCGAACCCATGTTGTCGTCGAATGCGCCTACCATCGAGCCTGTGGTCGTTTCATCGTTCAATGGCGATACCATATTCTGCCAGTCGGCGAAGATGTTGATCTTGTCACCTTCATAGCAGCTGACAGTGATGGTGTTGGATGTGATGTCGCCCGACTTGGCCACGATTGTTGCCACACCGGAGCTTGCCACAGTGAATGTGTTGCCGTTGACTGATCCGATCGATGATGGTGTGACCTCGTATGTGAGGTTGTCAGTGTTGATTTCGGCATTGAATTCGTCGTATCCCTTTGCTGTGAGCGACACTGTCTCTCCGATCTTGGCAACTGACTTGTCGGCGCTGAGATTTATGGAGCTGAGGGTCGATGAGCTTTGGTTGTAGACATAGAATTCCCAGAAGCTAACACCCCACTGTGTGCCGCGTGCCACGTTGGAGAATTTGATGTAGCGTGCATTCTGGTCACCAACCCGGTAGGATGTGGGTGTTCCGAATGCGGGGGTCTCGTCCGTAGCGGTGTAGACTTTGCGGTATGTCTGGCCATCGTTTGACACCGCAAGCTCAAATGATTTGGAGTATGCGCCTTCCCATACGATCTGTATGAGGTTGAATGCTTTGTCCTCTCCCATGTCGAGAACCCAGTCGCATGCTTCGCTGCCGCTGTCGGTGAAGTTTCCGGCTGTAGCCTCCCAGCGTGTCCCGGTGTTCTGGTCAATGGCAAGGGTTGCGTCGCCATATGTGGCGCTGGCGCTTCCGCCCGCCGCGAGATTATCGAGCGCGAAAGCGGGTGTGGCCACCATCATGGTCGCCAATGCGCAGAATAGGTTTTTGTGTTTCATTTAAATTATAAAAGATAGTGAATGATCGGTCGTGTGCATGTCACAATCGTCATCCGCGGCACCAGTGTCCCGGATTACGATTTTTGAGTTATCAAATTCACTTTTGCGAAGAAGTTGATCTGACGTGTTGTAATGCGATGCAAAATTATACAAAAAGGTTGCGAATGTCAAGTGTAGCCACGTTACAATGCTATTACAATGTGTCGGAGGCGATACGCTGCATTTCCTTGATGTGGGTGAAATTGCGTTGGCAGATGATGAATCCCGCGATACCTCCGACGATACCTCCGGCAACGCCGCACGCGAGCGAGTAGCTGTCGTGAAGGAAATGCAGCAGGAGCACCGACAGCAGTGGGGCTGCCATGGCGATGCCGGCTACAAGGCGCAGGGTCATTGTCCGGCGCAGCCTTACGACTTTTCTGATGGCGTCGGTCAATGTGAGTGCGCCGAAGTCTATGCGTTGGGTCTGACGCCATGATAAACCCGACAGTATCGCCATGATCACGAAGTAGACACACATGCATGTGTCGAGCCATAATGGTGTGTCGATGACGTCGGCCAAAGGCCATATGTTTATAGCCATCAGTGCAGCCATGATGGTGGCCATGCGGAATCGGTTCGACAGCCGACGGCGCGCGGCATCAGCGCTGTCGGTGCGGTGGCCGGTGGCCTTCGGCAGATCGGGCGTCTTGAACTGCTGCGAGTTCCATGTCTGTTTCAGTTGGTCGAGATCCATTTCCAAGGGTAGTGTGATGTGATTGCGTTACTGCTGTCCTTTCTCTATCAGTTTGAGCTTGATGCGCCGCAGGCGCGAGGCCACGGTGTTTCGTCCTAGACCGGTCACTTCCGAGATCTCGTCATACGATCGCTCGTCGAGCCACATCAGTATCAATGCCTTGTCCATCGGTTTGAGGGTTGATATGAGTGTGTACATCTGCCTAAGGTTGTCGGCTCGCGATGTGTCGTCGGCCGGAATGTCGAGTATCTGGTCGAGGCTGACGGTCTGCTTGCTGTGGCGGCGGTTGCGTCTGTAGTAGGTGACGCAAGTGTTTATCGCCATGCGGTAGATCCATGTCGAAAGTGCCGAGTCGCCGCGGAATGAGCCAATTCCCTGCCACATGTTGGCGATCACTTCCTGATACAGGTCGTTGAAATGATCGCTGTCGGAGGCATACATGTAGCAAACCTTGCAGATCAGTTGCCTGTTCTGCCCGATAAGCTCCATGAAATGATTCTGTAGCTCTCTGTGGTCGGCTGGGTCGGTTGATATGTCTTGCATGTTAGACGCTCAGGTGTGCCGATAGTTGCATGCGGATTACAAAGATTCCACGATGGCAGGCAATTCGGCCACGGAGTCGATCACATATGACGGACGACATCCGGGGGCAACGTCATCGAAATTCTGAGGATGTATGTTGCGTCCATGATCGGCGATGGCTATTGTGACCCATCCCAGACCGTTGGGGGTGGCGAAATCGGTTGCCGGATTGTCGCCGACTGAGATTCTGACGGTTACATCGGGCAACTTGTGCAGCCGGCGGAAGCAATCGTCTTTATTGTCGGCTACATCCTCGGATTTCCCGATGGCACAGATCATCGGTGGCATACTCAGATAGCGGTACAGTCCGAGCGCATGTGCCTTGTTGGTCTGTGTGAAGAAGTGTCCGCGTGTGAGCACACATATGCAGTTGCGCTTATCGGCGGCAAGCTGCTTGAGCGCATCCTCCACGGGCTTGGCCAGATGAATGTCGGGCATATGCGAGCGGTATACGTCAACCATCCAATCGATCGATTCATCTATCTTCACTCCGGCGATGCCGCGCAGATGGCGGTCGAGTGCGTCAAACGCGTTTTCTCCGTCTCGTGGGTGCTCCATCACACTCATTAGTTCGTCAGCCGCCAAGTCATATTTCTCCGACAACCGGCGTGAAATCTCGCGACGGGCGCTTGCTACGAAATCGGCTTCGTCATAGAGAGTGTCGTCGAGATCGAGTACGATCAGACGTTTAGCGTCCGATGCAGTGGTATTCAAATCCATTTTCCGCAAGTTCTATAGGGTCGTATATATTCCTGCCGTCGACGACGAGGTTGCCCTTCATAGCTTTTCTGACTACTCTCCACGATGGCATGCGCAACTGTTTCCATTCTGTCAGCAGAGCCACGGCATCGGCTTCGATCACAGCATCGTAGGGGTCGGAGGCATAGGTGACAGAGTCGCCGATGCGACGGCGGCATTCATCCATCGCCACGGGGTCATAGACTGTCACATCCGCTCCGTCGGCGAGCAGACGCCCGATCACCACCAGCGACGGTGCTTCACGCATGTCGTCGGTCTCGGGTTTGAATGCAAGCCCCCAGATGGCTATGCGTTTTCCTTTTAGATCGCCAAGCGATGCGCGCAGTTTGTCGTAGACAATCGATTTCTGACGTTCGTTGACTTCCTCGACCGCTTCGATGACACGCATCGCATAGCCATGTTTCTTTCCGGTTTTGATCAGCGCTTTCACATCTTTTGGAAAGCATGAGCCGCCATAGCCACAGCCGGGATATAGAAATTTTGTGCCGATGCGTGCGTCAGATCCGATGCCTTTGCGCACCATGTTGACGTCGGCTCCAACCAGTTCACACAGGTTGGCAATGTCGTTCATGAACGATATGCGGGTGGCAAGCATGGAGTTGGCCGCATATTTTGTCATTTCGGCCGAGGCTATGTCCATGAAAATCACTCTGAAGCTGTTCATCATAAACGGGCGGTAGAGGCGTTCCATCACTTTGCGGGCGCGTTCGCTCTCGATGCCCACGACCACTCGGTCGGGCGACATGAAATCTTTGATAGCTGCGCCTTCCTTTAGAAACTCGGGGTTGGATGCCACTTCAAAATCCACGTCGACGCCGCGTTTGTCGAGTTCCTGTTGCACAACTTCTCTCACGATCTTGCTCGTCCCGACAGGTACGGTGCTTTTTGTCACCAGCAGCGTGTAGTTCTTGATGTTTTGTCCGAATGTGCGTGCCACATTCTTCACGTATGTCAGGTCGGCCGAGCCGTCTTCGTCGGGGGGAGTTCCCACGGCACAGAACACTGCCTCAACCTGATCAAGACATTCGGTCAGATCGGTCGTGAAATGCAGGCGTCCTTCGCCCACGTTGCGCTTCACGAGTTCCTCGAGTCCGGGTTCGTAGATCGGTATGATGCCATTGCGCAGGTTTTCTATTTTTTGTGAGTCAATGTCGACGCATGTCACGACAATACCCATCTCTGCAAAGCAAGCTCCCGAAACGAGTCCTACGTATCCTGTTCCAACGATCGCGATATTCATGTCAGAGTATTCGTTGATTTATTCTATTTTACCGGATGCAAAGATACGAATAAGTCGAGAGCAAAGCCAAATTTATTTGGCTTTGCCGGGCGATACTGAAAAGACACAGCGGTTGGATGTGGATATGTCGGGATAAATAAAGCAGGGAGTGCGGTCATTGTTGTGTGAGCGCACTCCCTGTTTTGTGATCGATTTTTGTGGTGGACTGTCAGCCTTGGGTCTCGGCATCGGGAGCGATGAGCTTGTAGCCCTTGCCGTGGATGTTGATGATCTCGATCGCAGGGTCATCCTTGAGATGCTTGCGCAGCTTGGTGATGTAGACGTCCATCGAGCGGGCGTTGAAATAGTTGTCGTCGATCCAGATGGTCTTGAGCGCGAAATTGCGTTCGAGAATCTCGTTGACATGAGCGCAGAGCAGGCTGAGCAGTTCGCTCTCTTTGGTGGTGAGCTTGGTGATCTTGTCGCCGATCATGAGCACCTGCTTCTGTGTGTCGAACGTGAACTTGCCGATCTTGTACATTGTGATCTCCTTACCTTTCTTGCCTTTGACACGGCGCAGGATCGCTTCGATGCGAAACACGAGTTCCTCCATCGAGAACGGTTTTGTGATGTAGTCGTCAGCTCCGATCTTGAAGCCTTCGAGTATGTCTTCCTTGAGCGATTTGGCTGTCAGGAAGATGATGGGTACTTCGGAGTTGACCGTGCGGATTTCCTGGGCTAAGGCGAAGCCGTCTTTCTTGGGCATCATCACGTCGAGCACGCAGATGTCGTATTTGCCTTTGAGGAAAGCCTTGTAGCCGCTCTCTCCGTCGGCGAAGAGGTCGGCGCTGAACCCCTTGGCCTGCAAGTATTCGCGAAGAAGCATGCCGAGATTCTCGTCATCTTCGCACAGTAGGATGCGCAAACGTTCTTCCATAGTCAGTTGTGGTTTTTAGTTAACGGTAATATGATATTGAATTTTGTTCCTTGGTTGATCTCGCTTTCGACGTTGATCTCGCCGCCGAGTTCGCCCACCATGCGGTGCACGTAGGCCAGACCGAGTCCAAAGCCTTTGACGTCGTGGCGGTTGCCGGTGGAAACGCGGTAGAATTTGTCGAATATCTTTTTCAGTTCGTCGCGCCGGATGCCTATGCCGTTGTCGGCAACGGAGATCTCGATGCGTTGGCCTGAGATGTCGCGGGTGGTGACAACGAGCCGCAGGGCAACTTCCTCGCGTCGGTATTTCACGGCATTGTCGAGCAGGTTGAAAATCACGTTGGTGAAATGCATCTCGTCGACGTTGACCATTGAGTCGGCGGCATCGAGGTGGGTTTCGATTGTGCCGCCGTACTTCTCAACTTTTAGCTTGAACGTGTGGACAATGTTGGCCACGGCTGTGTTTGCGTCGACATCGGTCAGGCGCAGTGTGGCTTTCTGTCGGTCAAACATCGACATCTGCAGCACTTTCTCGACCTGAAAGCGCAGTCGCTTGGTCTCGTCGTTGATCACAGTGGAGATATGCCGCAGCATTTTCTCCGACTTGAGAACCGAGGAGTCGTTGAGCATCTGTGCCGCAAGCGAAATTGTCGATATAGGGGTTTTGAATTCGTGGGTCATGTTGTTGATGAAGTCGTTTTTCATCTCGGTCAGTTTCTTCTGGCGGAAAGCCACCACAATTGTGTAGATGAACACAACCAGCAGTATGAACGTGAAG
>CANOUR010000029.1 GCA_947570265.1 uncultured Bacteroidales bacterium
CCATCAACGAGTTCGCCGACGAATACCGCATACCATTCTCGATGCACGTGGCCGGCTATAAGTACAACGAGATCGCCGAAAAGATGAATCTGCCCCTCGGAACGATCAAGAGCCGCATCTTCTTCGCTCGTAAGAAGCTCCAGACCCGTTTCGCCGACTACCGCTGATCGACGCAACTGCTGTTTGATGACTTAAAACGAAAGCCATTACTTCCAATATACTTACAATTTCTCTTACACATAGCCAAACTTCGACAACGGGTCGACGGAGCAACTCCGAGGCCCGTTGCCATTTTTTTGCGTAACTTTGCCGCATGAAGCTGATAGAGATCTCACGACTTGGCCAGGAGGGCACGGAAGTGTTCGCATCGCTGACCGAAGCGCAACTGCGCTCACGCCTCGACCCTGAGCGGGCACTGTTCATCGCCGAGAGTCCGAAAGTGATCGACGTGGCGCTCAACGCCGGATACGAGCCTGTGGCGATGATGTGCGAACGCCGCCACATCGAAGGCGATGCAGCCTCAATTCTGCGCCGGTGCCCCGAGGATATGCCCGTCTATACAGGCTCGCGGAGCGTACTTGCAGAGCTGACCGGCTACACCCTCACGCGCGGTGTGCTATGCGCCATGAAACGTCCTGCCGATGCCGATGCCGCCACTGTGTGCCGCGATGCACGCCGCGTAGTGGTGATCGACAGCGTGACCGACACCACCAACATCGGAGCTATTTTCCGGTCGGCAGCGGCGCTGGACATCGACGGTGTGCTTCTCACACGCCAATCGTGCGACCCGCTCAACCGGCGGTCAATCAGAGTGTCGATGGGATCGGTTTTTCTCGTGCCATGGGCGTGGATCGACGATGCGGTCGACGATCCCAAGGCGCTCGGATTCCACACCGTGGCAATGGCCTTGACCGATCGGTCGGTGGCAATCGACGACCCTCTGCTGTGCTCCCGGCCGCGTCTGGCTATAATCATGGGCACGGAAGGCGAAGGCCTGCAACACAGTGTGATCGAGCGTGCCGACACAACGGCGCGCATACCGATGTCACACGGAGTGGACTCTCTCAACGTGGCCGCAGCCGCAGCCGTGGCGTTCTGGCAGCTCCGCGCTATCAGCCCAGCAGACTGACCCTCACACGTTTGCCCTTGATCTTTTCCGATGCCACCGCACGGATCACGGCCTGAGCCTTGGCGCGGGGAACTGCCACCAGAGCGCAATGGTCACGCACACTGATGCGGCCAACCTCGTCAACCGACAGTCCTCCTTTGGCCATCATGAATCCGGCAACATCGCCGCGGCTTATCTTCTCCTTCTTTCCGAGATTGAGATAGAGAGTGGCACGCGAGCGAACCAACGGACACTCTGCCGGCGCTGCAGGGGGCAACCATGATCTGTCCCATTCCACATACTCCGGAATATCCCCACCCTCGGCGGTGATGACATAGATAGTGCCGTCGGCATCCTGACGGGCGGTGCGGCCGTTGCGGTGAGTCCAGCTCTCGGGCGTGGGTGGCAGATGATAGTGTATCACCGCGTCGACACCCGCGATGTCCAGACCGCGCGCACCCAGATCGGTCGACACGAGAATCGGCGTCGTGCCGTTTTCAAGCATCTCAACGGCGTTCTCGCGCTCAGGCTGATCGAGGCCGCCATGATATAGCCCCACAGGCACTCCGTCGCGGTGCAGACGGTCGTAGATGCGCTGCGCCGCATCGCGGTGGTTGACAAAGACGATCGACTTCACGTCAGATCCGAGCGCGCACAGCAGGTCGGCCAACGTGTCGAGCTTGTCGCGCGCCGGACTCTCGACATTGACCCGAGGCACCTGACGCTGCGCATCGGTCAGCCCGGTGAAATCCACCACCTCGGGGTTTTTCACCGCCGGAAGCCATGCCGGAAGCTCGTCGAGACGCGTTGCCGACGTGAGGATAACGCGCTGCAACGACGTCATGACACGCGTCACACGCCGCATCTCATCTTCAAAACCCAGCTCAAGCGATTTGTCGTACTCATCGAGCACAAGCACCGACACCCCCGACAAATCTACCGTGCGGCGGTTGATATGGTCGAGCAACCGGCCGGGTGTGGCCACAATGATGTCGGGAACGACACTTAGCGACTTCACCTCCTCGTGCATCGGATGACCGCCATAAAATGCGACCGTCTTGCAGCCTGTGGCCACCGCACGCACCACTCCGGCAATCTGCATGACCAGCTCACGCGACGGAGCTATGACCACGGCGCGCACTCCACGGCCTGGAGCACCCACGCCCATCAGCATGGGGATAGTGAAAGCCAACGTCTTGCCCGAACCGGTCGGAGCGAGAAGAACCGTGGCACGCGATGTGACTGACGACATGCGCCGCTGCATGTCGTTGAGTGCGGCAATGCCGAGACGCTGCCTTATATTTTCAGTGATTGTGTTGAGCTTCATGAGCGTAGAAGATTATCATATGAGACATTCAAATGAAGGGACGCATCCTCGCGCGGGGGATGCGTCCCTCTTTATCGTAATAACGTTGCCGGAGAGGGTGACGGTTCAGTCCTCCTCGATGACAAACTCGTCATCTTCATCAGGCTCATCAGGCAGATCGTCGATATCGAAATCCGGATCCTCGACATCAATGATCTCTGTCATGCCCTCTTTGCGCGAGCTCGATGCGGCGGGTGCAGAGCTTTTCTTCGTCGATTTGGCAGGCTTGCCATCAAGCGCGCCGGCACGGAGAGCATCCATGATCTTTGCCTCGAGTTCAGCCGCAAGCTCAGGATTGTCGGCGATGACCTTCTTGGCTGCGTCGCGCCCGTTGGCGAGCTTGGTGCCATCATAGCTGAACCATGCACCGCTCTTCTTGATGATGTCAAGCTCAACACCCAGATCGAGTATCTCGCCCGGCCGCGAGATGCCTTCGCCAAACATGATGTCGAACTCGGCACGCTTGAACGGAGGCGCCACCTTGTTTTTAGCCACTTTCACCTTGGTGAGCTTGCCGATGACGTTGTCCTTATCCTTAATGGATGTGGAGGCACGTATGTCGAGACGCACCGATGCGTAGAACTTAAGGGCATTGCCGCCTGTTGTGGTCTCGGGATTGCCGAACATCACACCGATCTTCTCGCGCAGCTGGTTGATGAAGATACAGGTTGTGTTGGTGCGCGCTATCGCTCCGGTGAGCTTACGCATGGCCTGCGACATCAGACGCGCATGAAGACCCACATTCTTGTCGCCCATATCGCCGTCGATCTCCCCCTTGGGCACGAGCGCGGCCACCGAGTCGACGACAAGTATGTCGATCGCCGCGGAGTTGATCAGGCGCTCGGCTATCTCGAGAGCCTGCTCTCCGTTGTCGGGCTGCGAGATGAGCAGATTATTGACATCGACACCAAGCTTCTCGGCATAGAAACGGTCGAAAGCATGCTCCGCGTCAATGATCGCCGCAATACCCCCCTGCTTCTGCGCCTCGGCTATGGCATGGATGGCAAGCGTGGTCTTACCCGACGACTCCGGGCCATAGATCTCGATGATGCGGCCTTTGGGATAGCCACCCACACCGAGCGCATAGTTCAGAGCGATCGATCCGGTGGGTATCACCTCGATATCCTCGATCTGCTCGTCGCCGAGCTTCATCACGGCACCCTTGCCGTAGTCCTTCTCTATGTGCGAGAGTGCGGCGGTCAGAGCCTCGAGCTTGGCTTCGGCCGTGGTGGGCTTCACCACCGGCACTTTCTTTGAATCTTTCTTTGCCATTGTATATAGTTTTGTTTCTGATGCAAAGTTAGGCAATATGATGGGAAATTCAATTTCCCACTGCGGTTATTAAAAGTTAATCAGCACAAAAATTTCATCATCACCGAACCATCGCGCCGTCACACGCGTTATTAAGGCATAACAGCAACAAAATTGCTTTTTCCATTGCAATAAATGTGATAATGATTGGTTTATTATCAAGCGTGGCGGCGTCGGGATGACACCGCCACGCTTGATTCATACCGCAATGAAATTCTCGTCGGGCGACGGAGGCTCGAAATTGGCATGAAACGCGCGCAGGCGCTCCTCGTCAACCACCTGGTCATCAGCACCGATGCCCTTGCGGCGTGCAAGGCGCTCGCGCAGCACTCCGAACGGCGCATCGAGATAGACAATGAGCGGTCTCACGCCATACGGCTCACACGCCCGCACGACGGCGTCGCGCTTGACGCGCTTACACATCGTCGCGTCAATCACCACCTTGTGGCCATCCGACAGCAAACCGCACATCATATCGATGATACGGCCATCCACATCCTGAAAAATCTTCTTCTGCACCGGAAAAGGCATCGTGGTGAATTCATGTCCATACCTCTCCCACACAAGACGGTCGGCCGACAGTCGCGCGAAGCCTTTCCGCTCGAGCATACGTGAAAAAAACGTCTTGCCCGAACCGCTCACGCCGCACATCATCACCACACGCTCATCGGCAATGGATCTGGCTATATCCATCGATGCTCAGATCGCCACCGGGTCTATCCGCTCGATCACATACTGCTGAGAGCCGAGGCCGAGCTGCTCGGCATAGTCGAGAATATGAGTGGCGTTTCTCGACTCTATGCGCTCGATAAGATGCGACTTTCCGGGATCGGGCGACTGATACACCATATCGACACATGCACGGTCGAGAGCCACCGGATCAAGCGAGGCAAGGATACCTATATCCTCCATATGTATCGGCTCTGGCTCAGCCACACAATCACAATCGACCGACAGATTGTTGGCAACATTGATGTACAGTATATTGTCACCTGCATGGTCAAACACCGACTCGCATGCCTCGGCCATCGACTCGAGAAAATCGTCCTGAGGCGGCACATTAGCCCAATCGACGGGAACGGTCTTCGAGCGGCCGGCCGTGTGTATCCACGCCTTTCCGGCAGCCGAAGCCATACCTATGGCCACATTCTTCAGCGCCCCGCCGAAGCCACCCATCGGATGCCCCTTGAAGTGCGACAGCACGACAGTGAAATCGTAGTTGCGCCAGTTTTTACCTACATAGTTCTCCTTGAGATGACGCCCGTTGCGCACCGGGAGAGCGATCTCACCCTCTCCATCCATGATGTCGACCTCGGCAATGGCCGTGAAGCCATGCTCGGCCGCCGTCTGCATGTGATCGGGCACATTGCACCTGCGGCCATCATAGGCCGTGTTGCACTCCACAATGGTGCCGTCCACAAGATGCACCAGTTTCTTGATCACATCGACACTGAGATGATTAGGGTTGCCGGCCTCGCCGGTTGACAGTTTCACCGCCACCCGCCCCTTGGCTTCGCGGCCGAGCGCTTTATATACATTCACAAGATTATCGGCCGTTATGCGGGGACAGAAATAAACGACCGCCGGTTTTGATTGCGTTGCCATATGCGTAAGTATTACCGATTCAATTCAACACAAATATACGGATTTTTTCATCGGGAATGCTTAAATTTGCAATTATATGTCAACAATGGAACTCGAAAGCCTGCCGTCCGGCCGCAAATCGTGGCCGGGCTACATTCTCAAATATGGCGTGCCGCTGGTGATCACAGTCGGCCTGTGCTACCTGCTGTTCAACGGCATAGACATCAAGCAGATGATGGAGATCATACGCACGCAGTGTGATTTCCGATGGATAGCCGCGGCACTGGCCGCGAGTGTGCTGAGCCATGTTGTGCGCGCGATGCGCTGGCAGATACAGCTGCGTGCCTTAGGGGTCACCCCTCCGCTATGGGCAACGGTGCTGAGCATCTTCGGCACATATGCCGTCAACCTCGTGTTCCCGCGCCTTGGTGAGATATGGCGCACCACCTACATAGCCCAGCGTCAGAAAGCGCCGTTCACCACCGTGTTCGGCTCGATGGTGGCCGACCGGTTGGCCGACACCGCCACCGTGCTGCTGCTCACATTGGCCACATTCCTGATAGCCGGCCCTCAGCTTGTAAGCTATCTGAGCCAAAACTCCGGCAGCTACGAACGCTTGGCCGCCATAGCCACATCGCCATGGCTTTGGGGCGGCATAGCCGCATCCGTGGCCATATGCGTGTGGGCGCTCCGGCATTTCCGCCACACAGCATTCGTAAGCAAACTCTCAGAAGCGGCCAAAGAGCTCTGGCAAGGATTTGCCGTCGTGGCCAGCATGCCCGGACGCGGACGATGGCTGGTGCTGACGGTGGCCATCTGGAGCTGCTATTATTTCCAGCTCTATCTGGCGTTTTTCGCATTCCCGCTGACGGCCGATGTGGCCACCACCTACGGCATGACAGCCGTATTGGTGTGTTTCGTACTGTCGAGCATATCCATGGGCGTGCCCTCCAACGGCGGCATCGGCCCATGGCAATGGGCAATCATCTTCGGCCTGAGCCTCTACGCGGTTCCCGGACTCAACAAGGAGTATGCCACCACATTCGCCAACCTCGTGATGGGCACCCAGACCCTGCTGCTCATCACCCTCGGAATAATCACTTTCATCTGCGTGTCGATCGACAAACGACGCAACACACCCACTGCGACAAAATGATATACCACGACCCCGACGAGGATAAACCCGATCACTTCACCCGCGACGACGAACAGCCGCAGGATCCCGTGCGCCCTATTGCCGACAATGACGACCCTTTTGCCCCGGCCACTCCTGCCGCTGCCCCAGCCTCCGTCCCCACGAGGCGCAAGCGTCACAGAATGCGCCGCATATTTGGCTGGAGCCTCGCTATAATAGCCGTAGCACTCGCGCTGTGCTGCTATGTGCGCTACTTCCTGCCATACGCCGACGACGCACAGACCGTGGGCTATGTCAGCTCGGTGGAGCGACGCGGACTCATCTTCAAGACCTATGAGGGTGAACTGCTCACCCACGAGACCCTCATCGACACCACCCGCATCTACCAGCGTGATTTCCGGTTCTCGATACCCGACGATTCGCTGGCTCGCCTGATACAGTCCTATCAGGGCACAGGCATACCCGTCCGCCTCACCTTCAAGCGCTACTATGCCCCTGTGGCATGGCGCGGAGCATCGACCAACATCGTCACCGCAGCAAGCCCGCGCTGACAGTTTGGCTCTCCGATGAAGATACGTTCCGCATTAGCAGCGTATCAAGACCCTCTTGCTTATACATCTGCCTCCCTTCCTTTGTTTCTTCCACAACCATTGAGGAACTATTTGCCATATGCATTTGTTTGTGTAATACAAATGAATTAACTTTACACACAAAAGATGCCATTATGGATACAGCAATTCAGAAAAAAGCCCAGAGTTTCCGTCTTCCGGTCGATCTTATAGAACGGCTGAAAAAACTTGCACGTCAGCAAAATCGCAGCCTAAACAACTTCGTGGAGTGCGCGTTGATTGACATTGCATATTCCGAGCCTAATGCGGAGACCCGCGCGGCGTTGGAAGAAGCCCGCACCGGCAAACTGCAGGGCACTCTTGATGTCTCATGCGTCGAGGCAATGTATAAGTCGATGGACTTATGAAAATCCTGCGATATTCCAGTCAGTTCAAAAAAGACGCCAAAAGATTCCGCAACCAACCGAAGAAAATGGAAAAGGTTGCGGAAATATTGCGTATGCTACGCGATGAAATTCCAGTACCCCCGGAATACAGCCCACATATGTTGAAAGGTGACTACAGGGGGTGCATGGAATGTCATGTTGAAGGTGATTTTCTGCTAATCTGGATAGACGAGACCGAAAATCAGATAGGTGTGTTACGTCTGGGCTCTCATTCGGAATTGTTCGGTTGATTTCAAATGCCGTTTCCTAATGTGTCGCCATGCAGGAAATTCCGACAGCCTGGCTCACATACGCGGCGGACGACCCGGGCCGCCGGGGCCGCGGCGCATAAATCCGCTCTTGTCCGATGGCTGGTTGCCTTTCCCGAACGTGTTGAAGCGATAGCTGAATGTCACCATGAAATAGCGCGTGAGCGCATTGTAGTCGATATCCTCGATGTACGACGCATTGATCGTTCGGCGCACATTCTTGGTCATGCCGAGAATATCGTAGACTTTCACTGCCACGGTCGCAGCCTGCGACTTCAGGAACTGGTATGACAGTTGCGCATTCCACATCCACCGGTTCTGATCGTATCCGGCCGAGTAGCCTGTCGATGCCGTATAGTCAAGATCGGTGTTGATCGACAGTCCGAATGGTGTGTAATATGTGCCGTCGATGCGGAAACCATAGTTGTGCACCGTCGTACCCACCACCGAAGGCAGAGACGAATGTGCGGTCTGCAATCTGTAGAACGGACGGAGCTGCACCTCAAGATTCTCGGGACGGAACGACAGCGAAGGCGCCTCATTGACCATGACGGTCATCGTGGCATTGCGCAACCCGTTGCTGAATCCGACATTGCGGTTGAGCATCGTGAAGATATGGTTGTTGAAAGTCCATTTCTTGTTGCGGAAAGGAAACGAGGTCATGAACATCACACGGCCGTTCCACACCCCATTGACATTTTCATACGTGGTGAGCTGGCCACCAGTCAGCCCGTTGTAGGTTGTTTTCGACACTATCGAATTCTGCACCAGGTCGAAATCAGCCATCACCATCATCGATCTCTGGGCTTCGGCATTGAAATCCTGATAGCGCACCATCAGATGATGGGTAAACGACGGATCAAGATCGGGATTACCCTGAACGACACGCAACGGATCTGACTTGTCGGCCACAGGCTGCAACTGCGTCATCGACGGCTCCGACGACCGTCCACGGTAGTTGACGGCCAGCGAACGGCTTTTGCCCATTTTGTAGCGGTAGCGCAGGAACGGCGCTATGTTCCACACCTGACGCACAGGTATCGACTTGTCAGGATCGGTGAGATTGACCGACGCCGACCGGCTCGGCACAAGTGCCAGACCCACCTCGGCATTGGTCGTTCGCGACACTTTCTTGTAGCCCAGGCGTATGTTCTGCGTGAAGAAGTTGTTGCGGAAACGGTTGCTCAGCTCATTGTTGTAGACATCAGTCCACAGGCCATCCTGATCGGGATCTGCCACGCGGTCATATACGAGCTTGTCGGCATTGTTCCAGCGATATGTCATCTGATAGCTCAGGGTGAGATAGTTGCCATTTGCCGGATTGCCCAGCGGCTCAGTCCATGTGGCGCGGGACATCACCGAGTTCATCCACGTGTGGTTGTTGGTGAACTGGTCGTAGATGTCGGTCGAATCATTGAACAGATAAAACAGATTCGACGAATATGAATTCTCCTTTTCATGCACATTGCTCATGCGATAGTTGGCCATCACCGAGAACGAACGTCCGCGACGCTGCTTGAAATTATGCGTGTAGATCAACCTCGCACCCAGCTCAAATGAATTGCCGCGCGAATTGATGTCGTTCAGCGTGCGGTTCACCGGCGTCAGCAGCCGGTCTCCGGCACGTGTCACGGCACTGTCGACCGACGCCGAACGGTTTATATTGTATGAGAAATTCGGACGTATCTCCAGTGTGTTGAACGAATCAGGCTGCCATAGCATTTTGAAATCACCGCGTATGTTGTGACCGCGGTCCGATGTGTTTTTACGCGATGAATTGTAGCTCGTGGAGTCGGGAAACAGATATTGCCGCTCAGAGCGCTGGCGTGTATCCTTAGTGCTGTGGCTGTACATCACGTCGCCACCTACCCTCAGTATCTCACCGTTGCCGACATTGAAATTCATGCCTATGGCCTGACTCTCGCTGATGCCGTTGTCGCCACCGAAACGGCGGAAACGGTTGCCATTGCCGTCGGTAAATCCAAGCTGATTGATATTGTTGAAATTGCCGAGCAATGTAAACTGATTCTCGCTTTGAAAACGCGACACATTGAAGCTGCCCGCATAACGGCTGTCGGTGCCATAGCCGGCCTCGGCCACACCAAACCATCCGTTTTTCATCCCTTTCTTGACCGTGAGGTTGATCACCGTCTCATCCTCGCCGTCATCAACTCCGGTCAGTCGAGCCAGATCGCTCTTGCGGTCGACCACCTGCAGCTTGTCGACAAGTTCGGCAGGCAGGTTTTTCGACGCCACTTTGGGGTCATCGCTGAAAAACTCCTTGCCATCGACAAGTATTTTCGTGATCTCTTTGCCATTTGCCGTGATCTTGCCATCTGAGTCCACCTCCACACCGGGCAGGCGCTTGAGCAGATCCTCAACCACCGCGTTGGGACGCGTCATATAACTGTCGGCATTGAACTCAATCGTGTCGGTCATCACCTTCATCGGTGTCTTTATTCCGGTCACCGTCAATTCCTTGAGCAAATTGGAGGTCTCGCTCATTACAATTGCAGGAAGCGTCACCGGCTTCCCGGCAACTGTGACATTTGCAAACGCAGGTCTGTAGCCTACAAAGCTCGCCTCTACTATATACTTGCCCGGGCTGACTCCCGCAATAGCAAAATAACCGTCTATATCAGCGGCCGTACCCTTGACGAAAGTGGAGTCGGAGCGCAACAGACGCACCGTCGCCTGCATCATTGGCTCATCGGCGGCATCGATGACCCTTCCTTTTATATCTGCGGCCATCATCGGCAGCAATCCTCCGATGACTATAAATATCATTGCCAAACTTACGCGAAGTCTCATAAACGACAGTTTTTTAAATACGTGATTCATGCGCGCGGAACACACCATGCACAGGTTTTTCCGCACACTCATATAAGACATAGTTTCCGCCAAAAGTTTAACCGATGCCCAATCTCATTTTACATCTTTTAACTTAACAGATTTGCATGTGGTTATTTTACCATGCTATATTTGCAACATCAACCATATCATCAATCCTATCAAACTATGCTTAATCTGATACATCAACGCAACGCCGACTTGATGAAAGCCATCCGTCGCGAAATCGCATCATCACCCTACGGCACACCGATCATGGAGACACTTTCGCGTGCCGTCGAGCAACCTGCCCCACGGTTTTACGTCACATTCGAATCGGCGCTTAGAGCAGTGAGCCTGTCGCTCGCCGGAAAAACACCTTGCCGCGACATCAGACGCAAACGCCAGTGGCACGACCTCACATCGCTCGTGGCCGACCTGCTCGACAGGCAGCCGATGCCACTGACAATGGCGGTGGCACGCGTGCTCACCACCGCCCACGCTCCGTCATTCTATATCTCGCCGGCAAGAGCATTGTCAATCTACCACGAGCAGCAACGCATATCAGCAGCCATACGCTCGTCACGGCCAAAAACATCCGGCGACACTCCGCAACTCCCCCACCGTGCATGACACGCCCCCATTTCCAGACACACATCAAAAAAACACCATCGACATCATGACATTCTCACTATCCTCCCGGGCCATCATCAACAGCATACATGCCCTCTCCGCTGCCGACACACGCCTGGAGTGCGACACCCCGGCTCCGCGACTGCTGTCGCCCGACAGCACTCCGATGCTCAAGATACTCATCAAAAACGAATTTTCAAGCCTCGCCGCCTCGCTCTTTCCGCTCGTCACCGACTGCAATGTCGACAACGAGACCGCCGGCTCAGACTCCGCCGACAACTCCGGCGACTGGCTGATGACCATGGATGTGCCATCGGCCGACACAATGCCCCCGGGAATGGCCGGAGCGACACGCCGGGGCATGGAGACTCTCCTTGCGCTGAGATGCATCGTAGCCGCATACACTCTCGACGGCATCGACGCCACCAGCTTCTCGGAAAAAGCGACATCTATGATCCGCACACTGCGATCGGCACTCGACCAACCATCGGCCGGATGCTATAACATCACTCCATGGGCAGTGTGACAGCCACTGCAAGCCCCTCCCCGGCATGGTACACGGCAAACACCCGTCCATCGGGCAGATATGCCGTCACGGCCTCATAATCAAGGCGTATGTCAGACAACACCAGCCCGTCGACGCCGGCACACTTGAACACGGCCTCCTTGGCAGTCCACGCGCGCAGCGGATCGATCAGAGCCGGCTCATCGGGGCGCATCACCCTCGGCACCACCCTCGCCACCCTCGGCGAGGGTGATTCGATGTCAACGCCCACCGGCCCGTCGGTGGAAATGGCAACAGCCACCTCACTCCTGCTGTGACTGACCGATATGTGCAGATCGTCACGGCCGACCACAAACGGAGCACCTGCCGACGTATGGCCTATCTCTGCCGACCCGTCGCCAAGCATGCCTCTGAGCACACGTCTGACAGCCGAGCGCTCACGTTCGCGCCGCGTTGCTCCACAGCTATCATCAACCGGCCCTACTGTAAGATACACCGTCATAATAAATACGCGAGCTTTCAGCGCAAATGTTTCAAAGCATGGAGCAGATCGCGCTCCACGGCATCGACCACAGGTGCAAATGAATCGGGCTGCGCCACCGATGCGCCATCTATGAAAAGTGCACCTGTGACAACACGTCCGTCGCCACGGCTGGCCAAGAACTGCAACGGCGTCACCGTTCCCGCCGGCGTGCGCATCATGCTGCAATCAAAACCGCCTTCACTCACCAGACGTGTGATCGACGAACGCCCTCCGCCTGAATTGAGCGCCATGCGTTCCGCCCGGTTGTCGAGCACATTGTCGATGCGCGCAGGCTCTACCGTGGCGAAAGTCAGATAAAGTATTGCCCCGCCATAACGAGGATAAACCACCGTATACCATCCCGCACTGTCACCCGCTGCCACCAGCACCGAGTCGTTTACGGCAAAACCATCTATAGCGCGTGAATACGCTTCGCCATATGGCTCTATCCTCGGCCACGCGTCAGGTTTGGGCACTGGCTGCGGCGTGCGCCCACACCCCGCCGACATCAACATCACCACACCCGTCACTATGGCTACGGCTCTCATCATGCGGTCTGTATCTGGGGCATCACTTTCACCCTCACCCTGATGATGCGGTGATGCTCTATCTCAAGCACGAGAAAACGGCAACGGCCATAGACCATCGGCTCTTTCTCCTTAGGAAAATCGCCCTTTATGGCCAAAAGCATACCGGCGAGCGTCTCGCAGTCATCGGCCACCGACTCATAGTCATCCTCATCGAGACCCGTCACCCTGAAAAAGTCAGTGAGCAACGTGCGTCCCTCGAATATATATGTATCGTCGGGGAGACGGCTCCACGTCTTCTCCTCCTCGTCATATTCATCATTTATATCGCCCACGATCTCCTCGAGCACATCCTCGAGAGTGACCACACCCTGCGTGCCTCCGTACTCATCGATCACCACCGCCATATGGATATGACGGGTTCGAAAATCCTCCAGAAGGTCATCGATCATACGCGACTCCGGTACGAAATAGGCCGGACGCAATAGCGTCCTCCAGTCGAAACTGTCACCCGCCACATCCTGCCGACCCACATAGGGCAGCAGGTCGCGGGCATAGAGCACACCCTTTATATTATCCTCCGAGCCCTCGAACACCGGTATGCGGGCATAACCCGTGTCGACAACCACATCCATCACCTCCTCGAACGAACTCGCCATGTCTATATCAGTCATGTCGACACGCGGAGTCATGATCTCCGAAGCCGTCGTATCACCGAATTTGAGTATACCCTCGAGCATCTCCTTGTCGGTCGACGCCTGCACGTCGGTCAGTTCGAGCGCCTGCGACAGGTCATCGGCCGTAAGGCTCTCCTGCTTCTTCACCACCACCCTGTTCACCACAGCCGAACTCTTCACGAGCATCCACGACAGCGGGAAAAACAACCGCGAGAACAAAGTCAGACCCGGAGCCGCACGGCGCGCCCACGACATCGTGTTGCTTCCGGCATACAGCTTGGGCAGGATCTCTCCGAACAGCAATATAAGGAACGTCAGCAACACCGTCTGCAACAGGAAGCTTGCCAACTCGCTCATGCCGCGGAACACCGGGCCGAGAGCGAAGTTCAGCAACACGACTATCGACACATTCACCAGATTGTTGGTAATGAGAATCGTGGCGAGCAAACGCTCGGGAGCACGCAACAGACGCATCACCCCCTTGCCGCCTGACATCTCCTCAAGCTCCTCGCATTGCGACGGAGTGAGTGAGAAATAGGCTATCTCGCTGCCAGATATGAACCCCGACAGCAACAGTGCGAACACAGCGATGACCACCGCCACTATCTGTGGCGCACCCATCGACATTCCCTCATTGAGCGCCAGCGAGATGGCGCATGTAATCATTCCGGCATCAGTGGCCGGCAAAGGATCAGTATCCAAAAAACAAGATTTTAGTTTATACCCAGATGACGTCCGTCTTCAAACCGCGCTGTTTTCAACGTTCTAAGAAACGCACGCCTCCTGATTTTAATGTTAACCGTGTGCCGGAAGTCCTCAATGACGGCGCAGACGTATGATATAGTTGTCGGGCGTGTCCTCGACATAATCCACTCGCATGCCGGCATCGGTGAATCGCGACGCCATTTCGCTTGCGGGAGGGAGCACACGCGACACACCGCTGTTGGCCGAAAATTCATTGAGTTTGTCGCGACCCACACTGTGAGCCAGCGTCACAGTACCTCCGCCGGCGAGATTTTTGTGAAACAGCTTGATGATCGTCTCCAGCGGACGATTGAGATAAGGCAGCACGTCGAGCAGCACAATGCGGTCGTAGATCTCATGGAGCGTATCAGCCTCGATGTCGGCAAGGACAAACCTCACCGGCAGCGGCAGACGCGAATGATCGGAGTGAGCCTTCGCGAGCTTTTCGCCCGACAGCTCCACAGCCTCGATCGAACCGAAACGCCCGGCGCAGTCAGCCAGATAAGGAAGCAGCTCACCCACACCTGTGCCTGCATCGAGCACCGAGTCACCGGCGTGGATGTTGGCAGCCTCTACGATATGGCGCAGAATCTCAGGGGTGCGTTCTGCGGCAGATATATTGTCTATCATTTTTGAGGAATGTTTTTCTGATTTTCGCCCTAAAGTTAAATATTGTTTTCCACATGGCAAAATCGGGACACCTTTCCGACCTTTTTTGGCGGTTATGGCGCTTTTGACTAATTTTGCCCTGTCATGACACTAAAACAGATATTTACCGCCTTGGTTCTTGCCTTGGCATGCACGGCGCAATGCTTCGCGGCCGACTACGCGGCTCTGCGCCGTCAGGCCGACGCATCGCAGGTCGCGGTCACATCTCCCTCCGCGGCATGCAACCGCGACTCCGAGACTTTCGCCGAATTCATCGTGAAATTCACGGTTGACAAAGCGTTCAACGCCGAACGCTCGAAAATATCAGGTGTATTCGCCATCAACCCAATAGCCGACTACCGCGCCCTTGTGGTCAACTCCGGACATCAGGCCGGCTACTGCCAGATGTGGCAGGACATAGGCCCCGACGCAGTCACACTCTCGTGTGCGTTTGCCGACGCTCCCGCCGACTACCACTACATCTTCCGCCGTCAGGGTGGAAAATGGTTTCTCACCGACCGCGTGACTCCCGACTTCTGACCACTACCGACTTCACAATCAACCGAAACCTATCACCCACCTTTTTATGCGTCGCTACGACATAATAAACAACTCGCTCGGATGGCTGTGCTTCATCATAGCCGCCATCACATATCTGCTCACACTCGAGCCCACGGCAAGTTTCTGGGACTGTCCCGAATTCATCCTTCAGGCAATGAAACTCGAGGTAGGGCATCCGCCGGGCAACCCCATCTTCATGCTCGCGGGCAGATTCTTCGTCAACTTTGCCGGAGGCGACGTCACAAAGGTGGCCTTGATGGTCAACACCATGTCGGCTCTGTTGTCGGCCGCCACGATATTGCTGCTGTTCTGGACCATAACACACCTTGTGCGCCGGCTTGTCGTCGATGACAACGCCACCGCGATCCCCCTCACAAAGATGATCATCATCTTCGGATCAGGACTCTGCGGAGCGCTTGCCTACACCTGGAGCGACACATTCTGGTTCTCAGCCGTCGAAGGCGAAGTCTACGCATTCTCATCGTTCTGCACCGCACTGGTCTTCTGGCTCATCCTTAAATGGGAAAACCGCGCCGACGCACCCCACAGCGACAAATATCTCATACTGATCGCCTACGTGATCGGCATCTCAATCGCCGTCCACCTGCTCAACCTGCTCTGCATCCCGGCGATCGTACTCGTCATCTACTACCGCAAATGGCGCGACACCAATGCCAAAGGCTCGCTCATCGCATTAGCCATCTCGGCAGTGATCGTCGCCCTCATCCTCTACGGACTCGTGCCCGGATTCATCGAGATCGCACAATATTTCGAACTGTTCGCCGTCAACACCCTCGGCCTCAGCTACAACACCGGCGTGCTCATCTACGCCACTCTTCTTGTGGCAGCTTTCATCTGGGCCATCAGCGCCCTCTACCGTCAGAAAAGCGCATCAGCCGTGCGGTGGAGCGTGCTCATCAGCGTCATCCTGTCAGGCATATTCTTCATCGGCTCGAGCCTCTGGATTCCGGTGCTGCTCACCGCCGCACTCGCCGCATGGCTCTTCATGGCTAAAAAACTGCCCGTACGCATCCTCAACATTGCCATCCTCAGCATCTTCGTCATCTTCATCGGATATTCGAGCTACGCGCTGCTGCTGATCCGCTCGTCAGCCAATCCCCCGATGAACCAGAATGCCCCCGACAACGTCTTTGCCCTCGCATCCTACCTCAACCGCGAGCAATACGGCGAACGTCCCCTGTTCTACGGACAGACATTCAACTCCGGCGCCGTATATCAGGTCGATCCTTCGACAGGCGCCTACTCCCCCGTGTTCAGCGAAGGCGACGCCGAATACACCAAGACCGTCAAGACATCGCCGGCCGAACCCGACCGCTACGTGATGACCGGCCACAAACGCAACTACACCTACACCCCCGAGCTCAACATGCTCTTCCCACGCATCTACAGCGGCCCCCACACGCAATCCTACCGCGACTGGCTCGGCGGACAGCTCGGCTATCCCGTCGAAGGCACCGTCTTCATCGACGCCGACGGCACACCCCTGCAAAAAACATCAAAACTCAAACCAACTTTTGCCGAAAACCTCAACTTCTTCCTCATCTACCAGCTCAACCACATGTACTGGCGCTACTTCCTATGGAACTTCGCCGGACGACAGAACGACATCCAGGGCAACGGTGAGGTCAACCACGGCAACTGGATCTCGGGCATCCCGTTCATCGACAACCCGCGTCTGGGCGACCAGAGCCTGCTGCCCTACGACGAAGGCGAAGGCAACAAAGGCCACAACGTCTTCTTCATGCTCCCGCTCATCATGGGCATCCTCGGCTTAGGCTGGCAGGCATTCGTGTCAAAGCGCGGCATCGAACAGTTCTGGGTCATCTTCTTCCTCTTCTTCATGACAGGCATCGCCATCGTCATCTACCTCAACCAGACACCCACCCAGCCACGCGAACGCGACTACGCCTTCGCCGGATCATTCTACGCCTTCGCCATATGGATCGGAATGGGAGTGGCAGCGCTCAGCCACATCATCAGCACCCTCCTGCGCAAAAAGGGCAAAGACACCGCCACCGACGCATCGCCGTCACGTCCGGCAGCAATCGTCGCAGCCATCGTCGGCATCATCGTGCCCCTGCAGATGGTGTCGCAGACATGGGATGACCACGACCGGTCCGGACGCTACGCCGCACGCGACTTCGGCATGAACTATCTCAACAGCCTCGACAAAGACGCAATCATATTCACCAACGGCGACAACGACACCTTCCCCCTGTGGTACGCCCAGGAAGTGGAAGGCGTGCGCACCGACGTCAAAGTGGTCAACCTCTCATATCTCACCACCGACTGGTATGCCAACGTCATGCGCTATCCAACCTACGAGGCAAAAGGCATCGACATGCTCGCAAAACCTGCCGACTACGCCTACAACGGCCTCCAGTACACCTACTTCAGCGAATCGCCCGACACCACTCTGGTCGATGCCCTTTCATCGCTCAGCGAGGTTTACTCGCCCAAATCGCGCCAGAACGGCTACGGCGTCCCGATGATGAACCATCCGAGGGTCTACATTCCGGTCGACCTCGACCGTGCCGTTGCCGACGGTCATCTCACCCCCGCTGAAGCCGCCGTGGCGCAACCGGCCATCGTCACCGACCTCACCCTCTCGGGCGACGGTCAGGGCATGACCCTCGGCAATACACTCGCCCTCGACATGATAGCGACATCAATGGCCAACGGATGGAACCGCCCCGTCTACTTCGCCATGACCGTGCCCGACGACTTCTATCTCGGACTCACACCATTCCTGCGCAACACCGGCATGGCCTACAAGGTCACCCCAATCTACAACCCCGACGCCAAAGCCGGATACTACTCCGTCGACACCGACCGGGCATATGCCAATATCACTGAAAAATTCCGCTGGGGCGGACTCGACACCGCCGAGCCCGGCAAACTATATCTCGACGAGACCGTCCGCCGCATGGTCACCACCACTCGCACCACCATGCTCGACCTTGCCGAAGCCCTCATAGCCGAAGGCGACGAAGCCCGCCAGTTGGCCGACTCCACCGCCATCGACGCCACCCAAAGAGAAAAAGCACGCACCTTCGCCGACGACCGGTTCAAGCGCGCTCGCCACATCATCACGCTCATGCAGCAGAAACTGCCACCTGCAGCAGCTCCCTACGCCATTCAGGTGCCCCAGCAGCTCGCCTCGCTCTACGACGCGCTATACCTCGCCACCGGCAATGCCGACGACCGTCGCAAAGCACAGGAGATCATCGCCGGCGAAGTGCGGCGCTACGGACGCAATCTCATCTACTACCGCTCGCTCTCACCATCGCAATATGCATCGCTGCAGCGCACCGACATGTTCATCGACCAGAGCTACGTGCCCTCGCTGCTGAGCCTCTATCACGAAATGGGTGGCGACATCGAGCCGCTGTGGAACGAGCTTCAGTCAATGGGCGTCGACATGAACCGGCTGATGCAGAACTACCGGTAAACCATGTTTATCGAACAGCCCCCGCTGCTCTACCGCCTTCTGTTCCCCGAAGCGATCTGGCGTGTGAAATTCCGACGCAAGCCGACCGTCTTCCTCACATTCGACGACGGCCCCATCCCCGAGGTCACGCCATGGGTGCTCGATCTGCTCGACAGCAAAGGCATCAAGGCCACATTCTTCATGGTCGGCGACAACGTCAGGCGCAACCCTGAGCTGCTCCACGAAGTGCTCCGACGCGGCCACTCCGTCGGCAACCACACCATGCACCATCTTCAGGGCATGAAAGTGCCGTCGCCACGCTACCTGCGCGACATCTCACAAGCCGCAGCCCTAATCGACAGCCGCCTCTACCGCCCGCCACACGGCATAATGCGATGGGGACAGGCTCGCGTCATCCGGCATCACTACGACATCATCATGTACGACGTCGTCACTCGCGACTACTCCCGTAAACTCACACCACAGCAGGTAATCGACAACGTCAGGCGCTACACTCGCAACGGATCGATCATCGTGTTCCACGACTCGCTCAAAGCCGAGCGAAATCTCCGCCAAGCCCTGCCGGCATCGATCGACTGGCTTCTCGCACAGGGATATGCCTTCGAGGCTCTCCCCATGGAGTGACCACCCCGATATAATTAAGGTGTGTTCGGATTTTTTTTGTAGCTTTGCAGCCTGAATATCAAAGCCGGTGTGCGGCACCGCATGCCCATCGGCATCAAAAACAAATCTCTTTGAGCGACTTATGGTTAAAAACCTCGTTATAGTGGAGTCTCCGGCCAAAGCCAAGACCATCGAGAAGTTCCTCGGAAAGGATTACAAGGTCATGTCAAGCTACGGCCACATACGCGACCTCCGCAAAAAAGACCTCAGCATCGACAAAGACAACGGCTTCGAACCGCTGTACGAGATCCCCGAAGACAAGAAATCGCTTGTGCGCGAACTCAAACGCGCCGCCGCCGAAGCCGAAACCGTGTGGCTCGCATCCGATGAAGATCGCGAGGGAGAAGCCATCGCATGGCACCTGTTTGAAGTGCTCGGACTCAAACCCCAGTCTACACGCCGCATCGTCTTCCACGAAATCACCAAAGACGCCATTCTCAACGCCATCGCCAACCCGCGCGAGATCGACCTCCACCGTGTCGACGCACAGCAGGCTCGACGGGTACTCGACCGCCTCGTCGGCTTCGAGCTCAGCCCCGTGCTCTGGAAAAAAATCAAACCCGCGCTGTCAGCCGGACGAGTGCAGTCTGTGGCCGTCCGCCTCATCTGCGAGCGCGAGGCCGAAGTCAAGGCATTCAAGAGCGAGACCTACTACCGCATCACCGCGCGCTTCATCGCGCCCGACGGCAAATCGGTCCGTGCCGAGCTCTCAAAACGCCTGCCCGACCACGATTCAGCGCTCAGATTCCTCGAAGACTGCCGCCAGGCCACATTCAAAGTAGGCGACGTGCAGGTCAAACCCGTCAAAAAATCACCAGCGCCCCCATTCACCACATCCACCCTCCAGCAAGAGGCATCGCGCAGGCTCGGATTCACCGTCTCGCAGACCATGATGGTCGCCCAGCGTCTCTACGAAGCCGGACACATCACCTACATGCGTACCGACTCTCTCAACCTGTCGTCGCTCGCCATCGCGGCCATCTCCAACGAAGTGTCATCCAAATTCGGCGACCACTATCTCCACGTGCGCACCTACCACACCAAATCCAAAGGCGCGCAGGAAGCCCACGAAGCCATACGACCCACCTACATCAGCAACCACACCGTCGAAGGCACCGCACAGGAAAAACGCCTCTACTCGCTCATCTGGAAACGCGCCGTAGCCTCCCAGATGGCCGACGCCGTGATCGAGAAGACCACCGTCGACATCATGCCCTCCACTCGTCAGGAACACTTCACCGCACAGGGCGAAGTGGTTAAATTCGACGGATTCCTCCGCGTATACCTCGCCGACAACGGATCCGACGAAGAAAACGACCCCGCGGCCGACACCCTCCTGCCACCCATGGCCGGCGGCGACCAGCTCACCCCCGACGACATCACGGCAACAATGCGGTTCACACAGCAGCCCCCACGCTACACCGAAGCCACTCTCGTGCGCAAGCTCGAGGAACTGGGCATCGGTCGACCATCCACCTACGCCCCCACAATCTCCACCATACAGCAGCGCGAATACGTCGAAAAAGGCGAGAAACCGGGCGAGAAACGCTCCTACGACTCCATCACCCTCGCCAACGGACAAATCACCTCACAGACCCACAGCGAGCAATACGGAGCCGAGAAAGGCAAACTCATCCCCACCGACACCGGCGTCATCGTCAACGACTTCCTCACAGCCAACTTCCCCGACATTCTCGACTACGACTTCACGGCATCGATGGAAGAGAAATTCGACCAGATCGCCGAAGGCTCACGCTCATGGAACGATGAGATCAGCCAATTCTACACCCTATTCCACCCCGAGGTCGAGACAGCATCGCAGGCCCGATCCGAGCACAAAGTGGGCGAACGCATGCTCGGAACCGACCCCGCCACCGGCGAACCCGTCTCGGTCAAGATCGGACGCTTCGGCCCGGTAGTGCAGATCGGCGACGTCAACGCCGAAGCCAAACCCAGGTTCGCATCCCTCCGGCGCGACCAATCCATATTCGACATCACACTCGAGCAAGCATTGAAACTATTCGAACTGCCCCGCTCGCTGGGACAATATGAAGACAAGGAAGTCAAAGCGGCCATCGGACGCTTCGGCCCCTACATCAGCCACGCCGGCAAATTCGTCTCCATCCCCAAAGACAACTCACCAATGACCATCACCCTCGACGAAGCCATCGCACTTATCGAGGCCAAACGTCTGGCCGACGCACAGAAAGTGGTCAAGACATTCCCCGAAGAACCCGAGCTGGAGATCCTCAACGGCCGCTACGGCGTCTACATATCCTACAAAAAAGGCAACTACAAGATCCCCAAGACGGTCGACGACCCCGCGGCACTCACCCTCGAACAATGCCGTGAGATAATCGAAAACCAGCCCGCGCCAAAACGTCGGGCAACCCGCAAAAAATGAAAAAACTCAACCACAAACCCGGCGCACGCACCGACATACACAAACCCGACGTAATCGAAACCTACACCGTCGGCCAAAACCAGCCATCAACCCTGATCGACTTCCTCTATCAGGCCATGCCGCAGCGCAAACGCACATCCGTCAAAGAACTGCTGCGCCACGAACAGATCGCACTCAACGGCGACCCGCTCACACTCGCATCCACCCCCGTCAGCCCGGGCGACACCATCAAAGTCAATCTCGTCCGACCATTCATCAAGTTCCACAACCGGCGCATCAGGCTCGTGCACGAAGACGACGACATCATCGTGGTCAACAAAGGCTACGGACTCCTGTCAATGGGCACCGACAAAGTCAAAGAGGGCACAGCCTACTCAATCCTCCGCGAATACGTCAAATGGAGCAACCCGGCCAATAAACTCTTCATCGTCCACCGCCTCGACCGCGACACATCCGGACTGATGATGTTCGCTAAAAACGCCGAAGCCAAAGACACCATGCAGCACAACTGGAACAACATGGTGCTCAACCGCACCTACGTCGCAGTTGTCGAAGGAACCGTCGAAACCGACAGCGGCACCATACGCAGTTATCTCACCGAAAACTCGCGCCACGAGGTCTATGCAACCGACACCCCCGAATCACCCGAAAGCAAGCTCGCCGTCACACGCTGGCGGGTCATCGGACGAGGCAAAGGGCGCACACTCATGGAAGTCGAACTCGACACCGGACGCAAAAACCAGATACGCGTCCACATGAAATCCATCGGCCACCCCATCGTGGGCGACCGCCGCTACGGCGCAGGCCCCAGCCCCATCCACCGGTTGGCGCTTCACGCCGCCACACTACGGTTCGTCCACCCCGTCACACGGCGCGAAATGGACTTCTCCACCCCCGTGCCCGCAGCATTCCGATCACTCATCTGAATTATATTGAAAATTTTTTTTCGCCCGGCGATGAACCATCTCATCGCCGGGCGCGTTTATAAGGCATAACAGCAAGAAATTACTTTTTCCATTGCAAGAAATGTGATAATGATTGGTTTATTATCAGGCAGGGCGACGTCGCGACGACATCGCCCTGCTTGATGTATTGACCGAGAATCGTATTAAATATTTTGCCGAGGGACTTCTCTGTCATAACATAAATTCCTATATTTGCAATCCACACACCCCCGAAAATGCGATTGCACACACTCCTCATCACAATTCTCACGCTATGCTGCC
>CANOUR010000030.1 GCA_947570265.1 uncultured Bacteroidales bacterium
GGACACAAGGATTTTCAGTCCTTTGCTCTACCAACTGAGCTATGGCACCGTTTTGTTTTTGCACTGCAAAGGTATGGCGTTTTTTTATTTTGCGCAAATTTTTTGCCAACTTTTTTGTTGTTTTTTTTTGCTACTCCCAACAACTCTCATCGCTTTTGGATTACAATTGTCTGGATATGCGAGTACTAACGTCATTACTCATTATGGCGGCTATTGGCATGCCGGAACGTGATGTTTTCATGATTCGATCAACAAACTGACCGATGATGCCACTGCTTGATTTATATACTGCTGAATTTATGGCCATGCATGATTCTTATGACGACAATGAATTTGCTGTTTTCGACAGAATTGGTAAATGAAAAGGTGGTTTGGGTAATGATTTATGTCGGAATGCTGCTATATTTGCAGCATCATTATCATGTCTGAATAATTATCCATGTTAAGAAGAATAAGAATCTCATTCGCTCTGCTTTTTTTCTGCTGCATCACATTTCTGTTCCTTGATTTCACGGGAACTGTCAGCCATTGGTTTGGCTGGATGGCCAAAATGCAGTTTATGCCCGCGTTGCTGTCTCTTAACGTAGTTGTCGTCATCGGCCTGATTGCATTGACATTGTTGTTGGGTAGGGTGTACTGCTCTGTAATATGTCCAATGGGCGTGATGCAAGACATTTTTGGGTGGCTCGGCAAGAAGAACAAAAAGAACCGCTACAACTATTCGCAGGCAAAAAATATCTTGCGCTATACATTCCTAATCATAATGACCGTGGGCATAGTCCTTGGCATTGGTTCGATTGTAGCACTGCTTGCTCCCTACAGTGCATATGGGCGTATCGCTCAAAATCTTCTATCACCATTATGGATATGGTGCAACAATCTTTTGGCAGATATCGCCGCACGCAACGGCAGCTACGCGATATATTCAGTTGATATATGGATCAGAAGTCTTGTGACATTCGTCATTGCATTGGTCACGGTGACATTCATATTTATAATGGCGTGGCGTAACGGCCGCACATATTGCAACACGATATGCCCGGTGGGCACTGTGCTTGGATTTTTATCACGATATTCGCTTCTCAAACCGGTAATCGACACCTCAAAATGCAATAGTTGCGGACTATGTGCCCGCAACTGCAAGGGGGCATGTAGCGACAGCAAACACCACATGATTGATTATTCGCGATGCGTCGCCTGCATGGACTGCATCGACAAATGTCACAAGGGGGCGATCTCTTATTCTCGAAAATCGGCAATTAAACATTTCGCGGATAAGAGTCCAAGCGCAGACAACGGACGCCGTAATTTCATCTCTTCCGCCATGGCTGTCAGCTCGGTGGCTTTGCTCCATGCCGAACAAAAGACTGTGGATGGAGGTCTTGCCGTGATAACCGATAAGAAAATACCTGACAGAAAGACTCCGATCGTACCACCGGGAGCTATCGGGCTAAGACATCTCACAAACCACTGCACAGGATGCCAACTATGCGTAGCTGCGTGTCCCAACAATGTTCTGAGACCTTCAGCCAGCCTTGACACGCTCATGCAACCGCGATCTTCATATGAGAGAGGATATTGCCGCCCTGAGTGCACCCGTTGTTCAGAAGTGTGCCCTGCCGGAGCAATAGTGAAGATTGACCGTGCCGAAAAATCATCGATACAGATCGGACATGCCGTGTGGGTGAAAGCCAACTGCATACCGCTGACCGATGGCGTTGAATGCGGCAACTGCGCCCGACACTGTCCTGTAGGCGCAATACAGATGGTGGCGTCAGACAGCACTAATCCCGATTCACCGAAAGTGCCGATTGTCAACGACGAGCGATGTATCGGCTGCGGAGCATGCGAACACCTGTGCCCTGCCCGACCCTTCAGCGCCATTTATGTCGAAGGACATGAAAACCACAAAACAATCTAACTCCGGAGCTATGGATAATCAGAAAAATCTTGACCGCAGAGAATTTCTAAAACGCATTGGATTCGGCACAGCCGCCGTGTCGGCTGCGGCTATGACCGGATGTGATTCACGAAGCAACAATGTAACCGGCAACCACACCGCTACATCCGATATTCCAACCGACAAGATGACCTACCGCACCAATCCATCCACTGGCGACAGAGTGTCGATACTCGGCTACGGAATGATGCGCCTGCCGTCGGTCGACGGACGAAGCGCACGTGAAGGTGGCAACGATGCGATTGATCAGGATATGGTCAACAAACTTGTCGACTATGCGATTGAACATGGTGTCAACTATTTCGACACATCGCCGGCCTACTGCAAAGGCCAGTCGGAGCATGCCACCGGAGTGGCGCTAAGCCGTCATCCACGCGACAAATACTTCATTGCCACGAAATTATCCAACTTCGCTCCAGCAACATGGAGCAGAGAAAAATCGCTTGAGATATATCGCAATTCTTTAAAGGAACTGCAAACCGACTATATCGACTATATGCTGCTGCACGGCATCGGCATGGGAGAGGACGGCATGGCAGAGTTTAAATCGAGATACATCGACAATGGCATCCTCGATTTCCTGATGGCAGAACGCAAAGCAGGCCGCATCCGCAATCTCGGATTTTCTTATCACGGTGACATACGGGTTTTCGACTATCTTCTGTCTCAACACGATAAATATAAATGGGACTTTGTGCAGATACAGCTCAACTATCTTGACTGGAAGCATGCAAAAGAAATAAACCCACGCAACACCGACGCCGAATATCTTTACAACGAACTTGAAAAACGCCGAATTCCGGCTATAATCATGGAACCTCTGCTCGGAGGGCGTCTGTCGAAACTGCCCGATAATATCGTGGCGCGCCTCAAGCAGCACGAGCCCGAACGCAGTGTGGCCTCGTGGGCATTCCGCTATGCAGGATCGATGCCTAATGTATTGACAGTCCTAAGCGGCATGACATTCATGGAGCATCTGCAAGACAACCTGCGGTCTTATTGCCCTCTGACTCCGCTATCGGCCGACGACATGAGATTTCTCTACTCCACAGCCGATCTGATGATGCAGTTCCCTACAATTCCGTGCAACGACTGCAAATACTGCATGCCATGTCCATATGGTCTCGACATTCCGGCTATATTGCTCCACTATAACAAATGTGTAAACGAAGGAAACGTACCGGAAAATTCTCAGACCGAGAATTACCGCAAAGCCCGTCAGGCATTTCTGGTAGGCTACGACCGCAGTGTGCCACGACTCCGTCAAGCCAGTCACTGCATCGGATGCAACCAATGTGTTCCGCACTGTCCGCAGGGCATCAACATTCCTGATGAACTGCACCGCATCGACAATTACGTCGAGCAACTCAAGCAAGGCACATTGTAAGAAACCGATCGGAGCATCTGACTGACCTCACTCATACCGTATAGCCTCAATCGGGTCGAGACCGGCAGCTTTCCGGGCCGGATACCATCCGAAAAATACACCGGTGACCGTGCAGACAGCAAACGACAGCGCAACAGCATAAAGCTGTATGTTTACCGGCCAGTGAGCCACGTAATTGACCACCCATGTGGCAACTACGCCAACGATTACGCCGATCACACCTCCGCTGACGCTTATTATCACTGCCTCGATCAGAAATTGCGACAGTATGTCGACACCTCTGGCACCGATCGACATGCGCAAACCGATCTCACGCGTGCGCTCTGTGACCGACACATACATTATGTTCATGATGCCGATGCCACCTACAAGCAGCGAAATACCAGCTATGCAGGCAAGGAGCACGGTCATCATGTCGCTGGTAGAGTTCATCATCTCGCTTAATTCTTGCTGCGAACGTATCTCAAAGTCATTGTCGGCATCATCGCGCAAACGGTGACGCGACCGCAGGGTCTCGGTTATCGCACCGATCACATCATCGGTCTGACTTTCATCGACCGCACTTGCAAATATTCCCTGCACATAATCTATGGCAAGAATGCGCTTCATCACTGTCGTGTAAGGAGCAAGCACAACGTCATCCTGATCCTGACCCATAGAGTTGGTCCCCTTCGATTCAAGCAATCCGACAACGGTCATAGGAATCTTACCGAACCTTATCACCCGTCCGACCGGATCTGTGCCATCCGGGAACAGATTATCGGCCACAGTTTTGCCGAGCACACACACCTTTGCAGCCGACTTTATGTCGTGATCGGTAAACATCGCACCTTCTCTGACCGAAAATTTGCGAATGTCGAGATACTCAGGTGTGATCCCATAGACAGTCGATGGATAGTTGTTGTTGCCATTGACAAACTGGCCACCGCTGTTGACCGACGGCGACACAGCTGCCACTCCGGCGATTTGGCGGAGCGACTCGTAATCGGCCACTGTGAGTGTCTGCATATCATCTGCACTCTGCCTCACCCCTCCCCTCTGCATGCTACCGGGATGAATCATGATCATATTAGAACCCATCTCTGAAATCTGGGCACTGATACTATCCTTTGATCCCTGACCGATGGCAAGCATCGTTATCACCGATGCCACACCGATAATAATGCCAAGCATTGTCAGAAAGCACCTGAGCTTATTGTTGTTCAATGCTTTGAAAGCTATTTTTAGTAGATTTGCAATTCTCATCAGTCGTTATCATCAGGTAAATTCATGAATATCTCCTTCGCGGAAGCCGGTGATAGATTAACCGTATCCGACACCATGCGCCCATCACGGAGCACTATATTGCGCGACGAATAAGCCGAAAGTTCCGGGTTATGAGTCACAAAAATGATTGTACGTCCTCTTGCATGCAACTCCTGAAACAGCATCAGTATGCTGAAAGAAGTGCGAGTGTCGAGGTTTCCTGTTGCCTCATCAGCGAGAATGATCACCGGATCATTTACAAGCGCCCTGGCTATCGCCACACGCTGTTGCTGTCCACCCGACATCTGGTTGCTTCGATGACCAACGCGACTCTCGAGCCCAACAGCCTTCAGCGCCGCCATGGCACGTCTACGCCTCTCAACAGCATCCACCGACGGATTGTAGAGCAGGGGCAGTTCTACGTTCTCCACAGCAGTGGTTTTGGGCAATAGATTATAGTTCTGAAACACGAAACCGATCTTGCGGTTGCGCGTAAGCGCCCGCCGGTTTTTGCTCATATCGCGCACATTTTCACCATCCAGATAATAGTCACCCGAAGTTGGCGTATCGAGACATCCGAGAATATTAAGCAATGTGGATTTTCCCGAACCCGATGTGCCCATGATTGTTACAAACTCACCCTCATTGATCGTGAAACTGACGCCTCGCAGAGCTTTCACCTTTTCATCGCCAACCATAAATTCGCGACGCAGATCAGTTATCCGTATGATTTCCTTGCACATTTCACAATTTATTTTTTCTTATTACGACCCGGTGGCTGAGGTGCAAACGGACTCCTTTCTCCACCTGCCTCCACGATATCAGACGGAGTTGCGTATCCCGTAGCCACTACCGACCCTTCCGCCAGACCCTCCAGGATTTGCGTCTTTATGCCATTCGATGCCCCGACATTGACCACCACAGGCAGAAGACTATCACCTTTTACCACCCACACACGTTTACAATCATCGCCAAGTTGACGGGCGGATAGATCGGGAGCGGTGACAGGCAGATCATTCCCATCGGGATGACTTTCGGGACTGAATGTGAACGCCCCCTGTGGTAGCATAAGCACATTGTTTTCCCTCATTACGTAGATAGTGAGATTAGCCGTCAATCCTGGAATAAGCTTGTGGTCGGGGTTCGGGGCTGCCACCACCACCTCGTAGGTCACAACATTGCTTTCGGTCGTAGGATTAAGTCGGACTTGCGTCACCTTCCCCTCAAACATCATGTCGGAGTAGGCATCCACCGAAAATGTCACCGGCTGACCCACCTTCACTTTACCGATGTCCGCCTCATCAACATTACCTATCACCTGCATGTTGTCGAGATCGGCAATCGTGTAGAGATTGGCTACATTCATACTCGAGACAACCGTCTGTCCGACCTCGACATCGCGCGAAATCACAATGCCATCGATAGGTGAGTATATTTCGGCATAATTGAGATTCTTCGCAGCTCTCACACGATCGGCGCGAGCCTTATCATATGCCGCTTTTGAAACCTCGAGATCCTTGAGCGATGTCTGATACTCATAGTCGCTTATCAACGACTTATCGTGTAGCGATTTGTCGCGTTTATAGTTTGTCAAGTTATACTCATAGGCCAATCGTGCCGATTCCACAGTTGCCTCCGCGCTCTGCAAATCACTCTGAAGCATTGTCTTCTCTATTTCGGCTATAAGCTGACCTTTCGTGACCACGCTGTTGTAATCGGCATACAGTTTGTCTATTATACCGGTCACCTGAGTGCCGACATCGACCTGAGTCACCGACTCGATTGTACCGGTGGCCGTAACCGTTTCCGCAATCTCTCCGCGCTCAACTTCCACGGTTTCCAACGCCACGCCAGGTTTGCCACCACACGATGCGAGCAAAAGGGTGTATGTGGCTATCAATGTCATTCGTGATATTTTCATCATAATGTTATTTTGGCTGTACGATAAAATTCAATCATTTTCTGGCCAAGAATGGCCATGTATTTTGCCTGAAGCACAGCGTGCTGCGCTTCGACATAAGCATTGTGTGCAGTCATCAGTTCAACGGTGTTGACGTAACCCAAAGCGAACTGTTCGTTAGTGAGTTCGTCTGTCAACCGAGCTGATTCAAGCTGCTGTTGTGCAGCAATATACCTCGCCTGCGCAGAACGGGTATCAGTGTAGCTGGCCTCGATCAGCTGCGACAACTGTGTCATACGGTTATCTATATCGAGCTGTGCATCAAGTTGTGCCACACGGGAGCGCGCCACCGCTGTTTTTGTTTTACGGTTATCGAGAATGGGTATCGAAAGCGTCAGCCCTATATTCTCATTCCATGCCTGTTTCAAACCTGTTCCGAAACCTGAATCACCGGGAGATATAAAACCGGTGCCAACTCCGGCATTCAGTGATATTCTCGGCATATTTCCTGCACGTGCAATCGCGACATCGATCTCTGACGATTTCTTCTCGGCTTCGAGACCACGCAACCTCATATCGGTATCGATCGCTTTTTCATAGCTGTCAGCAATAGGAGGCAGCTCAGCCATAACCAGCTCATCTGTTCCATCAAGAGGCTTCAGGCACAACTCTGTATCTATGCCAAGTTCGAGAATCTGTTTCAGCTCCATGCGCCGTGTCTGCAGAGTCGCTTGTGCACTGACAAGTTCGTATCGATCCTGTTCACACTGCGAGTTAAGCCGTGAATAGTCCACCCTCGACATCTTTCCCGCCTCCATCAGCTGGCGTGCACGATCGGCCTGAGCCTCGCTCAACGCCACAGCCTCACGGCTGATTGCTATAGCCTCACGGGCATATAATATATTGAGATATATCTCGAGTATATCGGTCTCTACTCCACGCAATAACTCCGCAGTATTGATACGGTCAATCTCGGAACGCACCACACTACGACGTATATTATTCTCACGCTCTCCACCATTCCACACTGTCCATCCGGCATTAAAGCCATAGGAACTCGCATACACATTTTTGTCACCCTTTCCCCACGGCGTATTTGTGTAGGTATGCGACGTAGCGAAATCGAGAGTCGGTTGCCATTGCGCCTTGGCCTCCTCTATATCATATACTCCTGTCTGCTCCGACAGGCGCGACTTTCTGATCGATATGTTGTGTTCTCTGGCATAATCCACACAATCGGCATATGACCATTCGCCGGATTCAGCCCCGGCCATTGTCGCCGTCGATACGGCAATCATGAATGTTAAAGATAGTCTGTTCATAGGCGGTGTCAGATATTACACCGCAATATTACATCTTCAGACTGTCTAACTCATTATATATTCAACAAACCGCCCTATACGTTCAACGAATCTTCACCCCCACGGCATGCGACGAAAGATAATCGCGAAACGAATTGCGATAGCTCTCACCTACCGGCACCACGTGTGATTGACCGATCTGCAAACGATTGCGCTCGACACGGTCTACCCGGTTCATATTGACTATGAAGGATCGATGCACCTGCAGGAAATCATCGGTAAGCCTCTCCATCACGGCCGAAAACGAACTGAGAGTGACTAATGGTGCATCTGATCCACACGTATAAATCTGGAGATATTCACCGTAGCCTTTTATAAAAAGGATATCGGAAAGAGCCACCCTCTGGTAGCGATGGTCGATTTTGACAAACAACGATTCGGGGACAGTCGCCACCGGCTCAAGACGACGACGCGCCGTCAGCCGTTCAAGCGCCTTACCAACCGCACGCTGGAAATCGACAAAACCATATGGTTTCAAAAGATAATCCACCGCATTGAGCCTGTAGCTATCCACCGCATACTGCGCATATGCGGTTATGAATATAACTGCCGGAGGATTTGGCAATGCACCGACAAAATCCATGCCATTGAGATCGGGCATATTGATATCTGTTATTATCAGATCAACACACACCTCACCGCCGGCAATAAGCTCCATCGCTTCGAATCCACTGCCACATGCTCCCGTAAGTTCAAGGAATGATACCTTGTCGACGTAGGAACGTAGTTTTTCAAGCGCTATTGGCTCGTCATCTATTATCAGCGTTCTGAGTGTCATGATTGCAATGTGACGGTATTGTCAGATTGACCCTATACAGACCCTCCGCATCGGTAATCTCAAGTGACGAATTGTCTCCGTAGATCAATCTTAAACGACTTCTGATATTCTTTAACCCGATTCCTCCTGAAATATTATCGGCCGATCGGATATGGGAATGATTGCTATTCTCACATCTGAAACACAACTTCGCTTCAATCAGTGTGATTTTGACCTTAACAAACGACTTATCGCGATAGCTCACACCATGTTTAAATGCATTCTCGACAAACACAAGAGTGAGCAAAGGGGGAATCATCACACCTCTCATCGACGCTTCATCTGGAAAATCTGCAGTCACGGCCACCCTATCCTGAGGATAACGCTGGCTCATCAATCCCATATAATTGCGCAGAAATGCCACCTCATCTGATAACGACACCAGAGGCCGGGAACTTTCATATAGCATATAGCGCATCAGCTGCGACATATCAATCACCATGGCCTGGGCACGTTCAGGATCAATCTCAATCATGCCATGAATATTGTTAAGCATATTCATATAGAAATGAGGATTGATCTGTGCCTTTAGACTGGCAAGCCGGCTTTCAGCATTAGCTTTCATCAGACTTTCGCGTTCGAGTTTATCGTCAAAACGCTGAAACATGAGGGCTATAGCTATATTACTTCCTGTTGTCAACAATGCGTAGACAAATTTCAAAGCTACAGGCAGAGGGACAAATGCCGGATCGGGCGGATGCGGAAAGTTACGCGCGTCACGGGGCAAAGCCGCCAATTCATTCATGAATATGACATATTGCCCTGCCCATATCACACTCACAAGCAGCGCCGTCATGCCGAAATATAGTCCCAACCTGTTTGTAAGAAGAAAACGAGGTATAAGCACATAATTATTGACAAGGAAAAGCACCATGAAAGGTAGCAACGCACCGATCATTCCCGTCACCACACCCAGATCCATCAATGGCTCTGAAAGTTGCGACCTACGGCTCATACTGCCGAGTATATAAAGACCGGCGACTATGAGCCACAACACTCCATACACGAGTGTCTCGGTGTGCCTGTTACGTAGCGATGCCATATCATCCGCAAATATAGCATTTTCACGTAAAAAACACCAATGCCTATCATTTCATATTATGCTTACCCCGGGGATTTTTAAGGGACACTATCACTTCTGGAGTCAACACTGTGTGTTGTTTACTGAAACGTATTCCGTTCATCTCAAGAGGCGACATCTTTTTTATACCATCCACATCGGGTATCATCGGTTGTTTCATGATCTTTCAGGTTTAAAATATTTCTCTATGGCACTGACCAAACGGTTCACACCCAACAAAGCAACCATGTAGCAACAAGCCAACACCACTAATTGAATCCACAATACATTGTTTGAAAATGATATGCCGGAAACCCAACCGCCTGATAGATAACTAATGAACAACAACCACAGTGTCGCCTGCACACATACACACAACGTACACCATAACTTTGCCTTGAACTTCTGATATGCAATGCTCCACACCGTATAAGGCAGACAGACCATGTTGATGACCGCGAGCGCCGGCATGGTGCCTGGGAATAACAGCATCGATAGAACACTCACTGAAAAATATGCCATGCCGACCTCGCTCCACTTGAATATGCCCATAAATGACGATGCCTCGGATCGTGCCAATTCATCGCATCCGCCTTCCTCAAGCACCGAACATACAGCATCGGCCGCCTTGTTACGAACACCAAGCGACTTTTGCACAAGCATCCATGACAGTGTGATGCCGACACAATCAAATGCAAGCACTAACCATGCCGACCAATGCGCATACAGCCCAGTCGAGAACATGGCATAGCACACAAGAATCGCACTTAATGCCATCAACATCCATCGCTTTACCGATCGAGCCATTTCAGCTATATGATGGCGTGAATATTCCGGCTCTGACGACGCACTGTCAGCAGCCGCAAGCAATGCGACACCATTCCATCCCGATGCCATCTCGGCAACAGACACAACAAACGAAGCATGCTGCGACATATACGCAACATGCCCGTCTGGCGTCAACTTTGTGACAATAGCGAATCCATCGGCCGTGTCCGCCAGAAAAGGGAGCGGCAACTTCCGGATGGCATCCTTTCTTAACGCCTCGGGGACTGTAACACCAACCACACCTACGCCATATTCTTTCAGAAGATTTGCCAACCCATACATCGATTGGAAAGGCATCTGAGCGAACCGGCGGTCAGAATAGGTCTCTGTGTGACGGACACCCAAAACTGTCAAAAAATCTGTGAACAGCGAGGCCATGTCGTCAAAAATCAGACATATTTCTGGATAGTGGTCAACAGTACATCCGCAGCCATTTCACCGCTCTGACGCCACATCTCAACACCATCTCTGTAGACAATGAATGTTGGTATCGATTCCACCTTCAGGTCATCGGCCCATTCCTTGTTTTCGTCAATATCAAACTGGAACACCTTGACCCGTCCGTCAAGCAGTTCCTTAATCTGCTCCACCACCGGCATCATAGCACGGCAATGAGGACACCACGATGCATAAAATTCCACAAGCACGGTCTTCGCTGAAGCGATCACATCATCATAATTCATAACTATCAAATTTAAAACAGTTATTCTCAGAACAACCGCTGCCATCCGATGGTTCAACAATCAATTATGTCATTGTCAATCAACCACAGTTGACTCATCGCATGAACCCTCTGAATCATAGCATACAACTGACATCACTGCTCAATACATATGATTGCATATAATTTCGATGTATTCGCGATTTTTCACTAATTTTGTCAATAAAACCTAATCACGGATGAAAAAGCAGATTATTGATTTCCGTATCATAGATCGAAAGATGCTCGCCGGTGACCGCTACGCGTTGCTGAAACTTGTAGTTGCCGATGGATCTCAGCTTCCTGAAGGCATCAGAGCCGGTCAGTTCGCGCAAGTAGATGCCGGCTGCAAAGGAGTGATGTTGCGTCGGCCTATATCAATAAACAAAATAGACTATGCCACAGGCGAACTATGGCTGCTTGTGCGCGATGCCGGCCGTGGCACTCATGCCATCACACGGCTCTCCGAGGGCGACATGCTTAACATGGTGCTTCCATTGGGAAACACGTTCTCATATCCTGCTGCCGGATCAAAAGTGCTGCTCGTTGGCGGAGGCGTTGGTGTAGCTCCAATGCTCCAGCTCGGCATAGAACTTAAAGCAATGGGGACTGATCCGGTGTTTCTGCTCGGAGCCCGATCGCAAACCGACCTGCTCGAACTCGATGAATTTTCACGCACAGGCAAAGTGCACGTCACCACTGAGGACGGATCTATGGGTGTACGCGGTTTCGTCACCGATCATCCTGCGATGAATGAGCGATACGACATGGTATATTGCTGCGGCCCTGCACCAATGATGAAATCTGTGGCGCGGTCAGCACGCAAATCAGGAAGCGCCTGCGAAGTATCACTCGAGAACATGATGGCGTGTGGACTCGGAGCTTGTCTGTGCTGCGTCGAGAAAACCGTAAAAGGCAATGTGTGCGTATGCACCGAAGGCCCAGTATTTAACATTGACCAACTCACATGGAACTGAATCTGAGTGTAGACCTTGGCCGGGGTCTTAAACTGAAAAATCCGGTCATGACCGCATCCGGCACATTCGGATATGGAGAGGAGTTTGCTGACTTCATAAATCTTGATAAGCTCGGCGGTTACATAGTGAAAGGCACCACCCTCAATCCGCGCGAGGGCAACGACTATCCGCGCATGGCCGAGACTCCGTCGGGAATGCTCAATGCCGTTGGGCTGCAAAACAAAGGCGTTGACTACTTCATTCGCGAAATATATCCTCGCATCCAACGATTTGACTCGGCTATGGTAGTCAATGTGTCGGGAGCATCGCCCGATGACTATGCCGAAGTATGCCGCCGTCTTGCCCCGCTTGACGGAGTGGCGGCCGTGGAAGTGAACATCTCATGCCCCAACGTCAAGCAAGGAGGCATGGCTTTCGGCACCACATGCGAGGGTGCTGCAGCTGTCACACGCGCCGTCAGAGCCGCATTCCCACGCCATGTGATAGTGAAGCTATCGCCCAACGTCACATCTGTAACCGACATAGCTCTTGCTGCAGAAGCTGAAGGGGCTGACAGCGTATCGCTGATCAACACACTCATGGGGATGGCCATTGACGTTGAGCGCCGCCGTCCTTGCCTGAGCACAATAACCGGCGGACTGTCAGGACCGGCAGTGCGTCCCGTAGCCGTGAGAATGGTATGGCAGGTTGCCAAGGCTGTGAAAATTCCGGTAATAGGGCTCGGAGGTATCACCTGTGGCCGAGATGCACTCGAATTTATCATGGCAGGAGCTACAGCCATAGAGATAGGTACAGCCAATTTTATCGATCCGGCCGTTACTGTAAAGGCTGTCGAAGAAATAACGGACTATTGCCATCGTCATGGGATCTCGGACATTGCAGAACTTCGCGGCATCATCTGACACCAACCGACCAATAGACAACACGTAACAGAATGCAATCGGGAGGGCGATGATGTCCTCCCGATTGTCTATTTACATGAACTGAATTTTCACTATCGTTGAAGATTCTCCGGAATGCGGCTCCGGTAATCTGGCGGCAACCGATTCGGCCTCATCCGCTCTGATCATCTGCGGCACATCAACTCCATGCGGCACATCAGCAATCAGGCCATTGAAAAAGAGTGTCGATTCTGTCTCGCAGCAGAAAGGTTCGACGGCAATGATGCGGTCATCAGCTTCGATGACGACACACAATCTGCGGATCAGTCCGCGCCAGCGAACAATCTGAGCCAGTGTGCGCTTCATCGTTTGCCTATATTGTGCTGTCCGGCCGGTACTTTTGTACGCCCCGACTTCCAATGGCTACGGATCAATCTGATCGAATCGACGACCAATGTCTCGTTGCCCACCGGCATATAGCTAATGAATCCATAGACCTGCGACGCGCCCGAAGCCGAATCAAGCTGCAATATGACGGAATGCCATCCATCGCCCACAGCGCTTCTCGACACGTAGGTACGGCGGTCACGCTGATAGTCGGCTGCAAGAGTGACACTGACCGGAGCTTTTCCGTCATGCGTCTTGAAATGCAATTCGTAACCGTCGCCGGGTTCCCAATTTCTATCTCGAGAGAGATAGAACCTCAACATTGACGCAGGCGATGTACGACTTATACGCCACATGCGCGGCAATGTCCACACGTCGACAGAATCACCATCGGCCGATATGGACGGAGTGTTCTGCTCTTTCATGCGGCGTCCACCGGCTATGCGGGCTTTTTCCTCATCAGCTTCGAGCAAACTCACGCACGTCTTCATAACCTCGCTATATCGGTCGATATTTCGTCCATACCACATCAGCGAGCTGTCGACATCAGCCATGGTGACTCCGTTGTGATCGTAGACTGACTGCATGAGTACCATTTTCATTGAATCGCCACGGAAACGCGCCGGTTCAATTTCGACATAGGTCTCGGCTACCTCAAGGTCGGCAAGGATGCGCGCCATGCGATCGGGAGGTATCACGCCAGACGGCACACCCGAGCATCCGACTGACAATATAGCCAGAAGCAACACAGCCAAAGAGGCACTATTTGAGCGACCTGTCATCTGCGACCGATTTCTTTGGGAAAGTCAGAGACCCGGAATAGAAGCACAGTATCATAAGCATTCCAACCGTGATTGCAGCATCGGCTAGATTAAACACCGGCTGAAAAAACAGGAAATATTCACCTCCTACCACAGGCACCCATGAAGGCCAGTAGAAGCTGAACAGCGGGAAATAGAACATATCGACCACTTTTCCGTGAAACAGCGGTGCATAACCACCGTCAGGCGGAAACATCTGCGCCACTTCGGGAGGCGGAGGATCGTTGAACATCACGCCATAAAAGAGACAATCGAAAATATTTCCTGCCGCACCGGCGGTGACAAGAGCCACACAGACCAGAAATCCGGTACGCACCCGCGGTGATGATGCTGCGAGCAACCGGTATATATAGTAGATCAATCCGGCGACAGCAACGATGCGGAACAACGTAAGAAACAGCTTGCTTCCGATCTCCATGCCAAACGCCATGCCGTTGTTTTCGATGAAAAACAGTTGAAACCAATCGGCGATTCGCACACTCTCACCGAGATAAAACGACGTCTTGACCCAGAGCTTAAGCAATTGGTCAAGAACCACCACCGCCACAATGACTGCGGCGGCGAGCCAACCTTGCCGGCGACGTGTCATTTCCGGCCGTCCTTGGCGGCAATCGAGAGTGTCGCATGAGGCACGGCGCGCAGACGTTCCTTAGGGATCAGTTCGCCGGTCTCACGACAGATGCCGTATGTCTTGTTCTCAATGCGCACCAATGCAGCCTGCAGATGCTGTATGAATTTCATCTGTCTCTGGGCAAGCTGTCCCGATGCTTCTTTACCAAGTGTGCTCGCACCCTCTTCGAGAGCCTTGAACGTAGGCGACGTGTCGGAGGTGTCGTTACCCTCGGCATTGTTGATATCGGAACGCAGCAGATCATAATCACGCTGCGCCTTCTCGAGTTTTTTAAGGATCAGCTCCTTGAACTCCTGCAATTCTTCGTCGGAGTAACGTTTTTTCTCACTCATTTCGATAAGTTGTTTTTGTCAGGTTAATTTAGTCGGCCGGCGGCTTAAATACGCCGGCCGATATTATAACCCATTCCGTCGGTTAATTGTTCCGCGATTAGCTAAATCAGAGCTTTATTTCAACAATATCAAAAGTCTAGGCCTCATCGCCGAGCGATGGCAACGTCACCACTGAATCGGCAAGCACCTGACGCCCGATATATTCGCCATACTCTTTTATGGCTTCGTCGGTCATGGGATTGGCCTCGAACTCAAGTGAGATCTTGTCGGTGATGTTGAAGCCACGATCTTTTCGGATGTTCTGCACGCGGTTGACAATATCTCGGGCTATGCCCTCGCGTCGCAGCGAGTCGGTCAGTGTCACATCCAGAGCGATGGTGACATTTCCTTCGTTGGCAACGAGCCAACCGGGGATATCTTCAGATATGATCTCCACATCGCAAATGTCAACCTTGCGGGACTCGCCGTCGACGGACAGATCGATCACTCCGTCACGCTCGAATGCCACGATTTCTGACTGTGAGAGCTGCTGCAATGCCGCAGCAACAGTTTTCATTGCCTTGCCATGCTTCGGGCCGAGCTTTTTGAAATCGGGCTTCACTCGCTTGACGAGCACGCCGTCGCCTGTGCCTACAAATTTTATTTCCTTAACATTGACTTCAGACAATATCAGATCACGGACAGCCTCGATGGCCTCACGACGAGCCTGATCGTCAACAGGGATCATGAGGGTGGCCAACGGCTGACGCACTTTGATATTCACCTTGCGGCGGAGTGCCAGAACCATCGATGTGATGGTCTGCGCTATTGACATGCGCTCCTCGAGAGCTTTGTCGACCGCAGATGCGTCGTAAACGGGATAATCGGCGAGGTGCACCGATTCACAACCATTTCCGAGGTTAAGATCGCGGTAGAGACGGTCGGCATAGAAAGGAGCGACAGGCGCCATCAGACGGCTGACAGTCTCAAGACAAGTGTGGAGTGTGAGATATGCGGCCTGTTTGTCGGCGGTCATCTCTCCGCCCCAGAAGCGTTTGCGGTTGAGACGCACATACCAGTTTGACAGGTTGTCGATCACAAACTCACTGATCGCACGCGCGGCACGTGTAGGCTCGTAGTCGTCCAGCGCATCCTCGACAGTCTTTACAAGCGTGTTGAGCAGTGATATGATCCAGCGATCGATCTCGGGACGTTCAGCCAAAGGTACGTCGCACTGTCCGGGGACAAATCCGTCGACATTGGCATAGAGGGCGAAGAAGCTATAGGTGTTATAGAGTGTGGCGAAGAACTTACGCGCCGTTTCCTTGACACCTTTATCGTCGTATTTGAGATTCTCCCAAGGAGAGTTGTTGGAGATCATATACCACCGCAGCGGGTCAGATCCGTTATCGTCGATAGCACCGAATGGATCGACGGCATTGCCGAGACGTTTTGACATTTTATTGCCATCTTTGTCGAGGACAAGTCCGTTGGACACAACCGCTTTGTAAGTGATGCTGTCAAAGACCATTCCTGCAATCGCATGGAGTGTGAAGAACCATCCGCGGGTCTGGTCGACGCCTTCGGCGATAAAGTCGGCGGGGAAGAGCTCTCCATTCTCAAGACCCTCTTTGTTCTCGAACGGATAGTGGATCTGTGCGTAAGGCATCGCCCCCGAATCAAACCACACGTCGATAAGATCGAGCTCGCGCTTCATCGGCTTGCCGTTCTGCGAGACAAGAATTATGTCATCGACATAGGGACGGTGGAGATCAATCTTATTGTAGTTTTCCGATGAATAGACTCCGGGGACAAAACCACGGTCGCGCCAAGGATTGGAGGCCATCACACCTGCTTTGACCGCGCGATCCATCTCATTGAACAGAGTCTCGCATGAGTCGATGCAGATTTCTTCAGAGCCATCTTCAGTACGCCAGATGGGTAACGGTGTACCCCAATATCGGCTGCGTGACAGATTCCAGTCCTGAAGGTTCTCGAGCCATTTGCCAAATCGACCCGAACCGGTGGATGCCGGTTTCCACTTGATCTGAGAGTTAAGCTCGATCAGACGCTCTTTGGCGGCAGTGGTGCGGATAAACCAGCTGTCGAGAGGATAGTAGAGCACCGGTTTGTCGGTGCGCCAGCAGTGAGGATAGTTGTGGGTATGTTTCTCGATACGGAACACTTTGCCCTCTTGCTTGAGCATCATGCATATTGACACATCGAGGGTCTCGGCATCTTCGGGCAGCGAGGGATCATAGGCATTTTTCACAACCCGACCGGCCCACTCTCTGTAAGCCTCAACATCGACATTGCTACGAACCCATTCGGGATCGAGATCGTCGATTGAATAGAAACGGCCTTTGAGATCGACCATGGGACGGAGATTGCCGTCGCGATCCACCATGTGGAGCGGCGGCACACCTGCCTGACGCGACACACGAAGGTCATCAGCGCCGAATGTGCCTGCTATGTGGACGATACCCGTACCATCCTCGGTGGTGACATAGTCGCCGATGATGACACGGAAAGCACCTTCACCGGGATTCACCCATGGGATAAGCTGCTCATAGTGCATGCCCACGAGTTCGGGACCCTTGACCTTGGCCACTACTTGCCAGGGCACAATCTTATCGCCTTTTTTATAATCTTCGAGAGGCTGATTCTCGCCTTTTGCACCGAATGTGGCCTGCAGGAGCGATTCGGCACAGACAAGCGTCACGGGTTCGCCGGAATAAGGATTATAAGTGCGGACGATGGCATAGTCGATATTCGGGCCTACGGCAAGAGCCGTGTTGGAGGGTAGAGTCCATGGCGTTGTTGTCCAGGCGAGGAATGCGGGAGTGCCCCACCCTTTCATCTGCTCGATAGGATCGAGGCAGCGGAACTGTGCGACACATGTGGTGTCCTTGACGTCGCGGTAGCATCCGGGCTGATTCAACTCATGCGAGCTCAATCCGGTGCCGGCAGCAGGAGAATAAGGCTGGATGGTGTAACCCTTGTAGAGATACCCTTTTTTGTAGAGTTGTGCGAGCAGCCACCATACGGTTTCGATATAGCGGTTGTCGTAGGTGATGTAGGGGTCGGTCATGTCGACCCAGTATCCCATCCGTCGGGTGAGGGTCTCCCACTCGCGGGTGTATTTCATCACTTCGCGGCGGCAAGCGTTGTTGTAGTCGTCCACCGAAATCTTCGTGCCGATGTCTTCTTTGGTGATTCCGAGATTTTTCTCCACACCAAGCTCAACGGGCAGACCGTGTGTATCCCATCCGGCTTTTCGCTTGACGTGAAATCCTTTCATGGTCTTGTAGCGGCAGAAGGTGTCTTTGATCGTGCGCGCCAGCACATGGTGGATGCCGGGCATTCCGTTGGCGGAAGGTGGTCCTTCATAGAAAACAAACGAAGGCGCACCTTCGCGGGCTTTGAGCGTCTGCTCAAAAAGAGCTGCCGCATCCCAGCGTGCAAGCTCTTCAGCGTTGACAGCTGAAAGGTTCAAGCCGTCGTATTCGGTGAATTTCTTATCCATTATGACGTTTGGATTTATTTTTTTGCAAAGTTATGAATTTTTCATGACACTCAAACATATGAATTTCCGTTTTAATCACTTAACTTTGTAATAAATCTCACGATACAAACAAAGCGCAAATGGACATGCTGTCAAGATTATCATATCTCATCATATTCACAACCATATCAATCACATCGGCCAATGCGGCGCGGGTCGCGGAATTTACCAACGGTGAATTGTACAACATCAATGACGACACGACGGAGTGGACAATCAGCGAACTGAGCGGCTCGTGGCGCATAATCAATCCGTTTGAGGGAATCGCGCTACGCGCCGATGGCAACAACGTGTCAAAAGGTGAGGTCAACGGCTCTGACGAGGCTCAGTTGTGGAAGATAAGTCCGGCCGGAGGCGACACATATCATATCTATCCGGCCAACAATCCGGCACTTGCCTGGGGGGATGGCATGGGATCTCTTGTGCCACGAGGCAAGGCGGCAAAAATCACGATACGCCGGTCGAATATACCGGGATTTGACAAAGATGCCACGTATAGATTCCGTTGTGTGTCAGACACGACGAAATGTCTCGGAAACGGCAGTAATTTTGAGAATAACACCCTGGTAGTTTCAGAGAGGATCGATGCGGAGAACATGGGACAGTATTGGCAGGTGGATATGCCAGACACTGAAGACCGTACGATCTGCAACGCCTATTTTTCACAGCGGTGGAACGACGGAGGCTCCAACACTGCGATAAAACGTGTGTATCAATGGCAGATGGACAGATCCGGCCGGCAGTATGCGTCGTTCAGATTCGCGCGTGCTGACGGCGGATCGGCCGTAATACTCATATCGGCGGCAAAGGGGTGCATGTACCGCATCAATGGCGACGGAGAGCTTGAGAGCGCTCCATTCGACCCGTCTGACCGCAGCGCATGGCTCGCGATGGAGCGTGTGGAGAAGCCGAAATATCAGAATCCGATATGGGAGGACGAACAGGTTTTTGCCATAAACAAGCTGCCAGGGCGCGCGACGTTCTATCCTTACCGTAGCGAAGCTGAAATGCTGGCTGACAGCGCAATGCTCGCCACACCATGGCTAACGCCATCGAGCAGCCGCTTCATGAGCCTCAACGGCACATGGAAGTTTCACATAGTGCCTGAGCCCGCAATGAGGCCGACCGATTTCATGACGCAGGGATTTGACGCATCGGGATGGGACAGCATCAGCGTGCCCTCGAACTGGGAGATGCTCGGCTATGACAAACCGATATATTGCAATGTGGAATACCCGCACGCGAACACGCCGCCTCTGATTCAGGCACGGCCGGGATTCAACGACAACGGAGAGAACTACGGCATAAATCCCGTAGGGTCGTATATCCGCCGGTTCACGCTTCCAGAGCAATGGATGTCGGGACGGAACATATTGCAGTTCAACGGCATCTACTCGGCAGCGAATGTGTGGGTGAACGGCGAATATGCCGGCTATACGCAAGGCGCCAACAATGTTGCCGAGTTTGACATATCGAAGTATGTTAGACCGGGAGACAACACTGTCGCAGTAGAAGTGTTCCGCTGGAGCGACGGATCGTATCTCGAATGTCAGGACATGTTCAGAATGAGCGGAATATTCCGCGATGTCAATCTAATGAACATGCCTGCGACCGGCTTGGATGACATCTATGTGACCACTGATCTCAACGAAGACAACACAAGAGCGGCAGTCGTGATCGGCACAAGTGTCACCGGCGGACCAGCCAAGCAGATCGAATATAAGCTTCATGCTCCTGACGGACGACTCGTGTATGCGGGGAATGACACAACCATAACAGTCGAAGATCCGATGCTATGGAGCGCTGAGAAGCCTTGTCTGTACAGACTTGACGTGATACAACGGGACAACGGCACGGAAGAGATGGCTTTCAGTCTGCCTGTAGGCATACGCTCGGTGGAGATAAAGAATTCACAGTTATTGATAAACGGACGCCGGGTACTGCTGAAGGGGGTGAACCGTCATGACACATCGCCGGTGAACGGCCGCGCAGTGAGCACCGACGAGATGCTCACCGATGTAATCACGATGAAGCGCAACAATATCAACACGGTACGCACAAGCCACTATCCGAACAATGCCAAGATGATGGCCATGTGTGACTATTACGGGCTATATGTATGCGATGAGGCTGATCTCGAGAACCATGCCAACCAGAGTTTAAGCGACCAAGAGGATTGGATAGCTGCGTTCACCGACCGCGTTGACCGACTGGTGCGCCGCGACCGTAACCATCCGTCGGTGATAATGTGGAGCTTGGGCAACGAGGCCGGTAACGGCAGCAATTTCGCAGCATGCTACGCCACTGCAAGGCAACTTGACGCGACACGCCCGATACACTACGAGGGCACGCGCGCGGACAAGGACTACGGCGGCACGACGTTTTCGGACTTCTACTCAAAAATGTACCCGGGCATAGCATGGATGCGCGCCAACACATCGGATCTGGACAAGCCGATGTTTCTTTGCGAGTATGCCCACGCCATGGGGAACGCCATCGGCAACCTGAAGGAATATTGGGAGATCATCGAGTCATCCAACGCCACTATCGGCGGCTGCATATGGGACTGGGCCGATCAGGCCATATATGATCCGCAGTTGATGAAGAAAGGAGTCTATCGCCTGACCACAGGATATGATTATCCGGGGCCTCATCAGGGCAACTTCTGCAGCAACGGCATTGTAGGGCCTGACCGCAACCCCACGGCCAAACTCGCGGAGGTGAAGGCGGCACATCAGTGGATAAAGTTTGACTCGATCACACGATGTGGCAAAAATGATGTGATGCTTCATATGCGCAACACATATGATTTCACCGATCTCTCAGAGTTTGATCTGAAATGGGAACTGCTTGCAGACGGGTATGTGGCAGACTCAGGCCTGACAGAGATGCCACACGCCGCACCGGGAACGGAGGCTGCCGTGAGACTGCGGCTTCCCGCAGCAAAAGGAGATGACGAAATGTTGCTGCACGTGTATGCCTCGAGGAGAGCGCCACTCCCCCACCAACCGGCGGGATATCCCGAAGCATCGGAGTGCTTCGAGCTGCAACCGAGGAAAGGATTGAAGGCTGTCAAGGCCAAAGGAAAGCTGTCGGTGACACGCACCGACAGCTCGGTCACATATCGAGGAAAGGGTGTGACAGCCTCATTCGACATCGCTACCGGAAGGATGACATCGCTGAATCTGAATGGCAATGACGTGATATCTCACGGAATGGGGCCACAATTTGACAACCACAGATGGATCGAGAATGACCGCTATGGCAGGACGGACAACGGTATGCCTGAAGAGGCTACCGTGACTGTGGGCAAAGACAGATTCGTGTGCGAGCGAAAGGGCGAATTGGCGGACGAGACAATCGCCTATACCGTTTATCCCCAAGGGATAGTGGATATTGACGTGACGATTGTGCCTCATAGCGGTGACCTGCGCCGAGCCGGTGTGAGCATGGGCATAGACAGCGCCTACACTGTGATGGACTATTATGCCAACGGTCCGCTGAGCAATTCGTGCGACCGTCTTGACGGCCAACTGCCGGGACGCTATGAATGCACCATCGCCGAATCGGGCGAACACTACGTGAAGCCACAGAGCACCGGCAACCGCGAGAATCTGCGGGAGGTGCGATTCCATAACCCGTCGGACGGGCGCTCATTCTCTATCGCGACCGAGGGCAAGGTGAGCTTTTCGGCTCAGCCATGGTCTGACTCTGACCTGATGAACGGCATGCATGAATGGGAGCTTGGCCGCCGCCCATACACTGTGGTGCATCTTGATGGTGCGATGCGCGGTATAGGAAACGCTTCGTGCGGTCAGGATGTGGACACATTGCCGGAATATCGAGTGAATTGCGAGCCAATCTCGTACAAGTTGCGCCTGCAATGATGTGTGCCGGTGCACGCCGGTGTGCGCCATACAATATGTCAATGTACGCTCGCTGCCGTTTTCGCTTTAGGCGGCGGGGGCAGCTGCCGCGTAGACAGGTACGATGTCAGAGTGATGAGGTATGAGGTGGAGATGGGGGCGCTTGGGTGGGTCTCCACCGCTTTTGTTTTGTAGGCTGACTTTGGGGGCAGTGGCTTTCTTCCTGAGGATCGGTGGGGAGGCGGGGAGGTTGGTGGCGAGGGTGTCGAGCTCGAGGGTGGCGGTGATGTCGG
>CANOUR010000031.1 GCA_947570265.1 uncultured Bacteroidales bacterium
GACACAGCTCGTATTTCAGTGAACGGCTGCCATCCTCAATCACATGGACCACATCTTTTTCGGCAAAGAGCTCGAGCACGCGGAAAATGCTTGCCTTGTCCATCGAATATCCTAATGAAGCTTCGAGATCGGCAAGATTGACCGGATTCGAGACTTTCATCAATTCTCTCATCACGAGTATTCTGTTTGCCGTTGGTCTGACCCCTTTTCCGTTCAATATTTCTTCGATATCGTTGCCAATCATATTCGATAGCCTGACCTATATAACGATCTATTAACCTATTGAAAAGCCAAGATCTTCGATGACTTCCTTGATGGCTGCTGCATCAGCTTTTCCTTGAATTTTTGTCTGGCCAGAAGCGAGGTCAACTGTGACAGACTCCACACCGGGAAGTTTCGCGAGGTTCTTCTCTACCATAGCCTTGCAGTGACCGCAGGTCATACCTTTAACGATAATTGTTTTCTCGTTTTCCATTTTTTCTGATTTATTTGGTGTATATTTTCTGATTAACGCATTTATGAGCAATACGACAAGAAGCACTGAGCATATGCCGGGAAACAGACCGACCTGAAGATGGCAATTCGCATGGCTTGCCACCATAGGCATTGTAAACCAGTCGCGGGGCATAAGATAATCGATGCACATGCCGATCGCTATCGCGCCGACAACTATTGTACCAAGATAGATTGCCGCAGCTTTCTTGCCGAGCGACTTGCTCACGATGATAATTGATGCGAAATTGGCTGCCGGCCCTGCCATTAGCAGCACAAAAGCCGCACCGGGACTGAGCCCTTTAAGCATCAATGACAGAGCGATGGGAATAGATCCGGTGGAACAGACATACATGGGCACAGCCACGATAACCACGGCAATCATTGAAAGCAACGGGTAATCCGCGAAGAATGTGAAAAATCCATCGGGGACGAAAACCGTGATTGCGGCGGCTATAACTAAGCCGATTATAAGCCATTTGCCTATGTTCTGAATCATATCGACAAAACCATAACGCAACGCATCGCGTATTTTCCCGATGAAGCTATCGGATGCCGGTGCATCGATAGTGTCGACCTCCATCTCGCAGCTGTTATTGCATGCTTTGTCTTCACGGTTGACAAGCATCCCTCCGAAGAATGCCGTCACAAGGGCAGCGACAGGCCGGATTACAGCAAAGGCAGGGCCAAGCAACGAGTAAGTTGCGGCAATTGAGTCGATGCCGGTCTGAGGCGTTGCAATCAGGAATGATGTAGATGCGCCTCGCGATGCTCCATTGCGGCGCAAAGATACAGCCGTGGGCAAGACACCGCATGAGCACAATGGCAACGGCACACCAATCAGCGCAGCTTTAATCACCGCCCATGCTCCCGGACGGGAGAGATGGTTGCGATAGAATTTTCCGGGCACGAAAGCATATAATATCCCGGCCACAAGAAAGCCGAACAGCAGATAGGGTGCCATCTCGGCCATCATATTTATAAGAGAGTATATGAATTCCATATTGCAAAATTACAAACCGATCTTGATTTGTGTGTTATACGATTCTCACATTGTGTTGCACAATTAGACCCCCATCTCCTAAAGTTCATCTATGCCATGACGCATGCCTGTATTCCTGAATCCGGAAATTGTGATAGACTGCGATTTCTTGAAAGCGCGCGACATATGAGCGACGCTTGAAAAGCCTACTTTGTCGGCAATCTCAGCAAGGGTCAACTCATTATCGAGCAACAGTTCCTTAACATACTCTATGCGCTGCGCCATCAGATAGCTTTGGATTGTGCGACCCTCCAGTGACGAAAACATACGGCTGACATACCGGAAATCGAGATTTACAGCTTCACTTATGTAATCGGACAACCTGTTTCTTTCATTATCGGCATTTTGACGGGCATAAAAACGTACGGCTGCCTTGATTTTCTCCAACAATACATGCTCGTGTGACTCCAGCGGCTCGAAGCCTACCGCCCGTAACCGGTCAAAAAAGGCATCAAGTGTATCGGCATCGGGCATCGTGCCAAAATCAACGCTGCCCAATGACACCACAGCATCTTTAATGCCGAGACTCAGGCATATATCCTCTACTGCCATCACACAGCGACGACATACCATATTCTTAATATGCAGCTTTTCTACCGGCATATCCTTCCGTTCTTTTTAAATCAGTTCAATTTCTGTCGGTCAACACAGGCCGTCATGCTTGATTGACAACCGCGTTGGGTTTGCAAAGTTAGACATTTTATGGTGCAACCGGTTTGCAATGTCGCCACACAATATTTGCAAACCAGTTGCACAAGCGTGTCTGTAACTTTGCAACAGTAATAACAATCCGCGGAATAAACCGCACTAAAAATATCTGAATATGAGCAAGACATTCAAAATTGAGGTAGACTGCGCAAACTGTGCCAATCTCGTGGAAGACGCGGCTAAGAAAGTAGCCGGAGTGAAAGACCTGTCAATATCTTTCATGACGCAGAAGATGAAAGTCGCCTTTGACGATGACGCCGTCCAGGAAACTGTGATGGCTGAAATACTCAAGGTGGCAAAGAAAGTGGAGCCAGACTTTGAGATCCTCTGATTGACACATTGTATTATGAATAAGAAACAACGCAATATGCTTACCCGCATCATAATCGCCCTGATTATGACGATCGGTCTGCTTTTTATTGACATCACAGGGTGGCCTCGACTCGCGCTTTATCTTGTAGTATACCTGATAATCGGCTATGACATACTGAAAAAGGCATGGCTCGGTATTATCCACGGCAGGGTCTTTGATGAGAATTTCCTGATGGCTGTGGCAACAGTCGGAGCTTTCGCTCTCGCCATCTATGAGAAAAGCGGCGACTATCTCGAGGCTATCGCCGTGATGCTGTTCTATCAGATCGGCGAGTTCTTCCAAAGTTATGCCGTAGGGAAAAGCCGTCGCAACATCGCAGCGCTTATGGATATACGCCCCGACTATGCTAATATAGAACAAGGCGGAAAGATTGTGAAAGTCGACCCTGATGATGTGGTGGTAGGCCAGACAATCATCATTCAGCCGGGGGAGCGGGTACCCATCGATGGAGTTGTCGTTTCAGGTGAATCCTCGCTCAACACCTCCGCACTGACCGGAGAGTCACTTCCGCGCGAAGTTGCCTCTGGTGGCGAGGTGATAAGCGGCAGCATCAATATGTCGGGGGTGCTCAAAGTGCGCACAACCAAAGAGTTTGGCGACTCAACCGTATCACAGATTCTTGAGTTGGTTGAGGATTCAGCCTCCAGAAAGTCGAAATCGGAAAATTTCATTGCGAAATTCGCCCGTGTGTACACTCCGGCAGTATGCTACGGAGCACTGGCGCTGGCACTGCTGCCTCCGTTGTTACTCATTTTGTTCAACGGTGCGCCCGTATGCTTCGCAACCTTTGAGACGTGGGTTTACCGTGCGCTTGTGTTCCTCGTTATCAGTTGTCCATGCGCGCTGGTTGTCAGCATACCGCTGTCGTTCTTCGCAGGAATCGGTGGAGCAAGCCGCGAGGGGGTGCTTGTGAAAGGTGCCAATATACTTGAAACTCTGTCGAAAGTAAAAACGGTAGTGTTCGACAAAACGGGCACGCTCACAAAAGGCGTGTTTGAGGTCAGCGCCTATCACGGTGACCACGACCAGGATATAGCCGACCGCAAGGCTCAGATGCTTGAATATGCGGCGATAGTAGAGTCGTCATCATCACACCCAATAGCCAAATCACTGCAACATGCCTATGGACACCCGGTTGACCGCACCCGCATGAGCGATGTGAAAGAGATCGGCGGCAAAGGGATCACAGCCGTTATTGACGGCAAGAAAGTTGCAGCCGGCAATGAGAAACTGATCTCGGATTTAGGTCTTACACCCTGTCATTGCAAGAAGGCCGGAACGATTGTCCACCTTGCCATTGACGACAAATATGCCGGACACATTGTTCTCGGAGATGTTGTGAAACCCACCTCTGCGCAAGCCATTTCCGACCTTCACAGATCGGGCGTGACACAGACAGTCATGCTGACCGGCGATGCGCGTGCGGTAGCGGATCAAACCGCCGCCCGACTTGGCTTAGACAAGGTTTACAGCGAACTGCTCCCGGCTGACAAGGTGTCGCAACTTGAGCGCATACTTGCTGACTCCAATGGCAATGACAAGGTTGCATTTGTAGGCGATGGCATAAACGACGCACCGGTGCTTTCGCGTGCCGATCTCGGCATAGCCATGGGTGCGATGGGCAGCGACGCGGCAATCGAGGCCGCCGACGTGGTGCTCATGGACGATGATCCGATGAAAATCGGCAAGGCAATCAGAATATCACGCAAGTGCCTGAAAATAGTGTGGGAAAACATCATCATGGCATTAGGCATTAAAGGCGTATGCCTGATACTTGGAGTATTCGGCATCGTCAATATGTGGCTTGCCATATTCGCCGATGTGGGCGTGATGATACTCGCCGTACTCAACGCAATAAGAGCCATGTACGTGCGCAAGATCTGATGAATTTGATGATTTGATACTAAGAGTGTGTTTTATAATCTGAAGTCATCTTGACTTATTTTTACAAACAGAAATACATGTAAAAACCTGTTTAGATTAACGTGAGTTAAACGTTATGGTTGAGAATAACTTCGGCTGATTATCTGAAACGAACCTAAGGTTTCTACTGAAAGAAACAATAAGTAGCAACAGCGCTCAAGACATTGGTTATGGAGTATGTAAACAACCAGTGTTTTGAGCGTTATATTTGTGTGATATTATCTCATCATTGACAGACGTTACAAGGATTGAACAATTAGACTCGCTTGACCTTTAATATTCCAAAGACCGACGTAATATATGGACAGATCGACAATATATTCAAAATTCAAAGAAATTGTAAGTGAACTCCCCGATGCCATCGCTATCATAGAGGATGACCGATCGCTTTCATACACAGAACTCGATCAGATGGTCGACAGCATCATGTCAAAATTTTATGATGTCGAGCCTGAATATGTAGGAATCGTCATGCACCACGGAGCAGAACAGATCGCGGCGATGCTGGCCGTATTGAAAAGCGGAGCTGCATATGTACCTGCTGAGCCCACACTGCCCCAAGATCGCATCGACTTCATGATGGATACAGCTGGTGTGGAATTGATCATCACAGATAATTTCTGCCGCCGTCTTAAACCATCGCCAACCGATATGGAAGACCGTTCCACTTCGGATGGTGCTGCATACGTATTATACACTTCGGGAACGACCGGCAAGCCCAAAGGGGTTGTTGTAGAGAATCACTCCGTTGTCAATTACACGCGTGCTTTTCAACACGAATTTCATATCGGTCCGGGCGATGTAATGCTTCAATACTCTGTGTGTTCGTTTGACATTTTCGTAGAGGAAGTCTTCACCACACTGCTTAACGGAGCGGCTGTCTGCATTCCATCGTCGGCCATACACAACGGATCGCTCGCAAGACTTATGAAGTTTGCTGAACGTCATGGGGTCACTATCATCGATGGGTTCCCTTATCTGATAGCAGAGATGAATAAGCTCTCAGCAATTCCATCGTCGATTAAACTGATTATCAGCGGAGGAGATGTGATACGAGCCAGCTATATAACAAATCTTCGCGACCGGGGAATCAGGATATACAACACGTATGGGCCATCGGAAACGACAGTGTGCTCCAACTACTATCGTGTTGACAACGCCGATCCACTTGATGACGGCACATTTCCCATAGGCAAAGCCATCAGTGGTGTCCAGGTCAAGATTCTTGATAAAAATCTGCATGAGGTCGCCAAGGGGAAAACCGGCGAGATATGCATTTTCGGCGAAGGTGTAAGCCGTGGGTATCTCGGCAAATCTCCGGAACAGAAAAACTTCGTGACGATGGATGATGGCACAAGAATGTATCGTAGCGGAGATCTCGGATATGAAATGGCCGATGGAAATATCGCATTCCTACACAGGCGTGATGATCAGGTGATGATTCTTGGCAAACGTGTTGAACCGGAAGAAGTGGAGAATGTGCTCAATTCATGTCAGGGTATTGAACAAGGAATTGTCCGTGCTTTTATTGACGAGAACGGTCTGCACTATCTTGTGGCATATTTTGTTGCAGGCGAGAATTGCCCGCTCCACAAAATCCGGAGATATCTCGCATCGAAGCTCACTGACTTCATGATACCTGAATTTTTTGTAAAAATGAATCATATCCCTCTTACACGGCGCGGCAAGGTAGATATGGAGGTTCTGCCTGTGGTCATGAAGGAAGGAGAAGCAATATGATCAAACTACGTCGATCAGTCTCTGTTGACGAACTGATGTGCTGGAGAAAAGAGGTTATCGCAACTGTCTTCGGCACATATCACGATGCGAAATTGCTTGATGCCAACAGAGCGTATTATGACGAGCATATTCCAGATGGTAGTCACGTGGCATTTATTGCATCTGTTGAAAACACGGATTGTGGATGCGGCGCTGTATGCATTTCTGAGGAACTACCGTCGCCCGACAATCCAAGCGGCAGATGTGCCTACCTGATGAACATATATGTTCGCAGAGAATACCGAGATATGGGTGTCGCCCACCGTATCGTGACAAGGCTAATTGAAGAGTCTGTTAAACAAGGTTGCGATAAGATCTATCTTGAGACCACGGCCAATGGACGTCCGGTTTATGAATCGCTTGGATTCCATGAGATGCATGACATGATGAAATATAAGTGAGAGTTATAATAAATGAGTTAGATTTTGATGCATCATATAAATATAGATAATCTCCATTGCCTATGCAGCGGTGGCAATGATAATAGCGACAGAATTGCTTATGTCCTTTATCCCATAAGCGGTATGCTAAATAACTGGATTGAACAAGCCGCCGAAAAATATAGGGTTTCGATAGTTGTTATCACCGGAATGGATTGGCAAAACATATTCAGTCCATGGCCGGCCAAAGGTGTGCCTGATGGAAGCCCTGATTTCAAAGGTGAATCGCCAGAATTTCTACTGAAACTCCGCACGAGAATCATTCCAGAGATAGAACATTTTCTCGGCATCAATAATACCCCGGAAAGAACAGTTGTCGGTGTTTCCATGTCCGGACTTTTCGCATTATGGCAATGGATGGAATGCGATACTTTCAAAAACATTGCTTCACTTTCGGGGTCGTTTTGGTATGAAGGTTTCATGAAGTGGATGTCATCCCGAACCATCCCACACAAAGACGGCACCGCATTTTTCCTACTCGGCGAACAAGAGTCAAAGTCGAGTGTCAAGGCATTCAACTCAGTAAGCGACAATACATCGGCCATAGTGAGAATACTTGAACGAGAGGGTATAAAAGTGAAGTTTGAGATAGTTACCGGCGATCACTATTCCAATCCCATTCCAAGGCTTGATGCCGCTTTCAACGCTCTATACTCACCCGGAGTCATTCCTGTATGATTCCTGAAAATGACAGCGCGAGATGTTTTACTTTATGCTGGTCAAAGCCAAAACTATTTCAATATGCGTGTACAAACAGCGAAGGCTCCGGAAATCCGAAGCCTTCGAGTCAAATGTCGAGTAGCGAATCAGGGAATCGAACCCTGGTCTCCACCGTGAGAGGGTGGCGTGCTAGGCCACTACACTAAATCGCCATTTGTTGTTTGAGTGTCAATCTCTCTCGATTGCGTTGCAAAGGTAGGGAGTATTTCGATGTTGTGCAAATATTTTGACGAAAATATTATTTAAAAAATGTAAAAATTCCGATAACCGTCTGATTATCGGTTATCGGAACTATTTATCGGCCGAACTTTGATTCGAGCAATGCTCTGTCGGGATCTACTGCAATGACCATTCCCTGCGGGTCAAGCAAAAAAGAGCGCAGACGATGACGCATATTGTAGGCATCAATTACCTTGCGAGACTGCGTGCTCTCGAGGTGGTATTGCGTTGCATCATCCAACCGGTCGCGACGCTTGATCTGATCGAACAAGCTGCGTGATGTGTCGGTGTTGACTGACACGAGGCTGAACTGTGTGGCATCGGTGGCACGAGAGAAAGCCGTGTATTCGTTAGCGGCTATACGTGAGGCTGGATCATCAGAGCTCCAGAAATTAAGGAGCGTGTAGTGTCCGCGGGTGTCAGCGAGTGAGAATGCGAGCGAATCGCCATAAGAGATTGAGAACTGCGGAGCAACATAGCCTTCGGCGGCTTCATGGACACGCTCCGTGTGTGCTGACAGACTGATTACCACAACTGCGAAGAACGCAATGACCGACATTGTTTTCTTCATAAATATGAGAATGACGTGAAACTTCAAGTTTCGATGGCTGACGGGAGGATATCGCACCTCACATCGCTTCGAAACCCGGCCGATTTTCGGCCTTTGGAGACTGCCTCTGCAGCTCCGCGTATACTTGAAAACGGTGCAAAGATACGAAACATTTCAGAAGCATGCAAAACAACATGCTTGACAATGACCACATTACAGAAACAAAACAATCGGCATCCGGCTCATGGAGCGGGATGCCGACGGTTGTTAAAATTGTCTAACGATGATTATTTACGGTTTGTAGGCGGCTTGCTGAAGGGTGGATAACGAACCGTAGAATGACGGTTGGAGCAAGCGAGCAGGGTTGTCGGTAGCAGGGTTGGCACGCAGCCATGACGCAACGATGCGATGACCGATGAAACGTCCAAGCCGCCCGGGGCTTGAGGCACTGATAACCGATGTAGACGGTGCCGGATTGAGAAGGCGATCGGAAAGCATGGGATCAGTGGAAAAGATCATACGCCGACGTAGCATTTCATCCCATACGCGGCTCTCGTTGCCGTCGGCCCATCGCATTTCGTCGTCGGTATAGCCAAGCGCCTGTTGCTCGGAAATGCCGAGTGCCTGCATGACGCATTCGACAAGCACTCCGTCGTGGAGCATACGCGCAATAAGGGTGGACAATGAAGCGCTGTCGCTACCGTCGAATGAATCTGAAGCGGCGAAGACGGCTTCAGCCACATCAACAGGCAAGCGATCGGGGGTCTTTAGACGCCGCTGATAGTCGGGAAAACCGGAATAGGCGGGATGATCAGCTCCGAGATAGTGGTTGAGAGAAACATACACTGCTGTATCGCCAACGAGAACCACTGACTGAAGATATGGAGAAACAACGGTGTAGACAGTGCGCCGTCCGCCTGCGGCATCAAAGACCGCACCAAGTGCGGATGCGATTGAGTCGACCGATGGAAATGCTTTTGTCACATCGGGAAGGAATGCCGCTATGCGATGTGATGACACGAATGCTTCGGCCGAGCTGGTGGTGTCCCCGACGATCTGCATCCATCGGGCAAAAGCGTCAGACGATGCAAGCCGCGCATTACCTCCCGAGGCAATGGTGTCGGCTGCAAGATCGAGCCGCACCACGGTTGCAGGTGCGGATGCACTTGAGGATACACCACCAGTATCGGCCACCCGGCGGCATGAGACCACGGCTGCGGCCATAATCAGAAATAGTATAATTTGTTTCATCAGTTACAAAAGTAGCAAAAATGACTACAAGTATCAGTGCATCGGTTTTATTTTCTTAAATTTGCCGTGATTTTTGCCAAATGAGCATGCCACGCTTCATATACAACCTACGCCATATATTGTCGGCATTGATGCTGGCATCAGGTCTTGCATTATGCCAGAGCGCAATGGCGTTTACCGTGGTGATCGACCCCGGGCATGGCGGACATGACCATGGGGCGCTTGGCGACAGGATATGTGAGAAAGATATAAATCTCGCTGTAGCCAAGCGCGTAGGGAAGCTCGTCAGAGACAAGATTGATGATGCCGATGTGGTATTCACCCGCGACAAAGACGTGTTCATCACACTGCAGGGTCGCTGCGACAAGGCCAACCGTGTGAAAGGGGATATATTTGTGTCGATCCACACAAATTCTGTGGCTGCCTCGTCGCCCAACCGCAAGAAGGTGTGCGGAGCATCGGTGTACACTTTAGGTTTGAACCGCGCTGGCACCAATCTTGATGTGGCGATGCGCGAGAACGCGGTGATGAAGCTCGAGGACGACTACACGACAACCTACAGCGGGTTTGATCCGAACTCGGCCGAGAGCTATATCATATTCGAGCTTTACCAGATGTCGCATATCGACCAGTCGCTTCGTCTGGCTCAGTCGATACAGAGTGAGCTTGTGGCGACGGCCAACCGCAAGGATCTCGGTGTGCGACAGGCGCCGTTCTGGGTGCTTGTGCGCACTGCAATGCCGGCAGTGTTGGTCGAACTTGATTTTGTGTGCAACCCGACAGTAGAGGAGTTTCTCGGCAGTGACAGCGGTCGCGACAAACTGGCAAAGGCGATATTCAACGGCATAAAAGCTTACTACGATTCAAAAGTCCACAAAGACAGCTCCGGCAAGAAATCAGTAGAGCCAAAGAATCGGAAAGAAAAAAAGAACCGCAAAGATGATAAAAAGAAAAAAGGAAAAGAGGCGGATGCAGCCGTAAACGACGACGCCATTATATATAAGGTGCAATTCATGACCGCACCGCGTGATATACCTGCCGGCGACCGCCGGTTGCGCGGACTTGACGATGTGGAAAGCTATACTGACGGTGGAGTGGTGAAACTGACCGTCGGCTCGCACACGTCATTAACAGAAGCACAGAAACATCTTGGCAAAGTAAAAAAACTTTTCCCCGACGCGTTTATAATAAAGACACGCGGAGGCAAACGCATACGATAGAATCAACAAGTAACTGATCAAAATAAAACTATATGAAGACTCTCTTTAGAAAAGAACTGATGATCGGCCTGACGGTGCTCGTCATGCTGTTGATACTTTTCTTCGGAATCGATTATCTCAAGGGCATCAATGTGTTCCGCCCGGCTAATTACTATTACGCCACTTATGAAAATGTCGAAGGTCTGGCTCAATCTGCACCCGTGACTGTTAACGGCTACAAAGTCGGGCTTGTGAGAGAGATCGAGTATGAGTTTGACAATCCCGGGCATATCCGGGTGGAGCTGAGCCTCGACAAGCAGCTGAAAGTGCCACGCGGCAGTCGTGCTGTGCTGACAACCGACATGCTCGGCACATCGACCATAGCCCTCGAGCTTGCATCGGGCAACAACAATCACGAGGTCGGCGACCGCCTGATAGCTGTTAGAGCCGGCGGCCTAATGGAAGGTATTACAGGTGACATGATGCCTAAAATCGATTCGTTGCTGACGGCCGTGACCGCGCTCGCATCAAACCCGGCGCTCGCCAATTCGATCGGAAGCCTTGAGAAGGTGATGTCTAACCTTGAGACTACCACCACAACCCTGAACTCGGCACTTCGTCCGATGCCACGCATCGTCGACAATGCCTCGGCTACAATGACCGACGTACGTACGATTGCGGCCAACCTCAACCGTCTGTCGGCTGATCTTGCCGATGTGGCTGCGGCAGTGAAGGTGATGCCTCTCGACTCGACCATGAACAACATCAACGAAATGAGCCGTAATCTGCTCGTCCTGTCACAACAGCTAAACGATCCTAACTCGTCGCTTGGACTGCTCATGAACGATCCCTCGCTCTATCACAATCTGAACAATTCGGCCGCACACATCGACTCACTGCTTATCGATGTGAAACGTCAACCCAAACGCTATATTCCACCGATCAAGATATTTTGACAACGTGAATCCTTTATTTAAAATGATTTCAAATAGCGACGTCGATATGACGTCGCTTGCTTTTTAAAGGCAAGTTGGCTCATACAACTGATTTCAACCGAGCGAAGCAACACGATAGCCTTGTGTGACAAATCTGCCGCCGAGGCACACCAAGCCTGAAAATCAAAGCATTACGCAAAAAATGTTAATAACTTTTGTTAAAAGCCGGATAATTCACTGTCAATCAACTACCTTGTGAAATACATATACGATGCAAATAAATCGGATGTTTTTTTTCAAGAAAATAATACCGAATTTTGTATTGTCAATAAATATACAAACCAGTATCCAATCCACATCACCGATGTCCCAATCTCACCTCGGCCAATGGGAGGAGTTTCTGCAATTCGTAAGGCAGAACATCTCCGACGAACAGTTTGACGTGTGGTTCAAGCCACTCTCGTCGTTAGGATTTGAAAACGGAATCCTGACGATTTTTGCCCCATCTGCATACTTCGTGGAGCAGATGGAAGAACGATATGTCAAGCTGGTTGTTGCAGGCCTTAAGAAAGTGTATGGATTGGGAACAAGGGTCTGCTTCCGCTACAATCAGGTCAGCAACGACCCGTCGACACAGGTGACACTCGCTCCGGCAAACGAGAGTGTAGCGCTGAAACAGAACCGCGAAGGAGGCAACAATCCGTTCTATCACGAGCAGGTGGAAGATATCGATCCACAGCTCAATCCAAAATACACGTTTGAGAATTACTGCGGCAGCGCATCAAACAAACTTGCCCGCTCTATAGCCGAAGCAGTGGCCGAAAAGCCAAAAGACACATCGTTCAACCCATTGTTCATATTCGGCGCGACTGGCGTAGGTAAGACCCACCTTATTCAAGCTATAGGCATCCGCATAAAGGAGCAGCATCCGGAATGGCGCGTGCTTTATGTGACAGCACGTCTGTTTCAAAGCCAGTACAGCACAGCGGTGCGCAACAGCAAGGTTGATGATTTCGTGAGGTTTTATCAGAGCATCGACGTGCTGATCATGGACGACATTCAGGATCTGATCGGCAAACCCGGCACCCAGAACACTTTTTACCACATATTCAACCATCTGCAACAGAACCGTCGTCAGATAATAATGTCGAGCGACCGACGTCCGTCGGAAATGGACGGAATCGAAGACCGCATGCTCTCACGCTTCAAATGGCGCATGGTTGTGGAGCTGGAGAAGCCCGATCTTGAATTGCGCCGCGATGTGCTGAGCCTGAAATCGCGTCAGGATGGTGTTATGCTCCCGGCTGACGTCCTCGAATTTATTGCCGCCAATGTCACCGACAGCATCCGTGAGCTTGAAGGAATAGTGGTGTCGCTGCTGGCACATGCCACCCTGCTCAACCGTGAGCTGACAGTGGATCTTGCCCGCAACGTGGTGAGCAACGCAGTGAAAATCACACGCAGACAGGTCAATTTCGAGATGATCGCTCAGCATGTGAGCAATTATTATGATATTGATCCCGAACTGATTTTCTCGAAAACACGCAAGCGCGAGGTAAGCGATGCCCGTCAGATGGTGATGTTCATGGCCAAAAAGCACGCCAAAATGCCACTGAAAACGATAGGCACACGACTGTCACGCACTCATGCGACCGTGATATACGCATGCCGCAACATTGAGGAGCGGTTGCCGTTGGAGAAGCAGTTGCAGGATGATATAGCGAAAATCGAAAGCAGCCTCTTCGCCTGACAATGGAATTATCGGGACAACGTGACAACTCAACACGCCGGCAAGACCGCAGGCAAACGGCAGCGGCCGCTGCCCCCCTTGCTGACATTGCCGGACGCAAGGCTCCACGCGACACGGATCTGGAACAGGCTGTGCTCGGCGCATTGATGCTTGAGCGCGATGCCTACACACAGGTGTGCGATATCCTGAAGCCGGAAAGTTTCTATGAGCCGGTTCACCAGAAGATATACGAGGCTATACAGACACTTGGAGCGTCACAGCGGCCTATAGACATGCTCACCGTCACCGAGCAACTAAGGCTCAACGGCACGCTTGATGAGATCGGAGGCCCGGTATTTGTGTCGGAACTGACGTCGCGAGTGCTTTCCGGTGCCAACGTTGAGTTTCACGCACGCATTGTAGCACAGAAATATCTTGCACGCGAGCTGATACGCTTCTCATCGATGATCGAGCAGAAAGCGTTTGACGAATCCAATGATGTCGACGATCTTTTGCAGGAAGCCGAGGGTAAGCTCTTCGAGATCTCTCAGCGCAATGTAAAGAAAGATGTCACACAGATCGATCCGGTGATCGGTCAGGCGCTCGCCCAGATCGAAGCCGCCGCCAACCGCAAATCGGGTCTGAGTGGACTTGAAACAGGCTTTCACGACCTCGACCAACTCACATCGGGATGGCAACGCTCTGACCTTATCATCATCGCAGCCCGTCCGGCGATGGGAAAGACGGCTTTTGTGCTCTCAATGGCCAAGACGATGGCCATGAACTACAACACGCCGCTTGCCATCTTTTCGCTCGAGATGTCGAACATACAGCTTGTCAACCGACTTATCTCAAATGTATGCGAGCTCGACGGCAAAACCATAAAAAGCGGGCAGCTCCAACCGATGCAATGGGATCAGCTGATGTCGAGAGTGAGAAACCTCTATGGAGCACCGTTGTATATCGACGACACCGCATCGCTTTCAATCTTCGAGCTTAGAACAAAGGCGCGTCGTCTCGTGCGCGAGCATGGCATAGAGATGATCATCATCGACTACTTGCAGCTGATGAATGCATCTGGAATGAAATTCGGATCACGCGAGCAGGAAGTGAGCATGATTTCGCGCTCACTCAAGCAACTTGCCAAAGAGCTGAATATACCGATCATAGCATTGAGTCAGCTGAACCGAAGCGTCGAAAACCGTGGAGCTGACGGCAAAGACGGCAAGCGTCCGCAACTTAGTGACCTTCGTGAGAGCGGCGCGATCGAACAGGACGCCGATATCGTGTGCTTCATACATAGACCGGAGTATTATCTGAAGAGCGACACCGATGCAGCCGGCAATGATATCCGTGGCCTCGCAGAGTTCATCGTGGCAAAACACCGAAGTGGAGCTGTGGACGATGTGAAGATGCGCTTCCGCCATCAGTTCGCCCGCTTCGAGAACTGGACTGAGAATGCAACTAACACGGCAGACATGATGAGTTCGCGCATCAACGATGCCATGGCAGAGGATTTCGGCAATGCGGGTCAGCAACCTTTAGCCGGAGGAACGGCCGACTTCTCCCCTACTTCCACAGCCGAGGAGGTCCCATTTTAATCCGGATGTGACGGAAATATGTACACAACAGACCCCGCAGTCACATAACTTTCATATTAATATTTGTGATGCGATGGGAGCGTTACACACAAGCCGACTCTCACAGCATAGGAATCAAAGTAGCTTTCACATTGCGACAAGATGACGGAGTCTGGCCTACATTTCCATAGAAATAGGTGGCGTCGCACAGTGTAAACTTTTTGCCATTATAATCAAAGTAATCTCCTTGGGCAGAACCATCAGTAATGGCTACGCTTGCCGACAGGTGCATTGGGTAGTGCACCAGACATACCTCAAGCCCCAACACATCGCGCACCATTCGTGAAAAATTTATGGCATGGTCTTCGCAGTCGCTGTATGAATAGTGCCAGCTCTCATCCATCCAGAATGTGCGTTCGCGTCCCCACACATTGTCGTCGTAATCATAGTCAAAACTCTGAGCCACTTTCAACAACACTTGTAATGCATCATATTGCGATTTGCCGGCCACTGCAGCACGCAGAATCGGATAGACCTGTTCCTTAATCTCGTTGCTGGCCGGAGTGTTGGCACATATTGACCATTGTGTCATCGGATCGGTGCTCAGCGATGCAGCGGGATAGGTAGAGTAGAAATCGATCAGATTCTTATTGGAGGTGAACTCTATGGCGAGTTCAGGGTGATACTTCACCTCCAGCTCTCGCTTCCGGCCGGCAGCGAAAGGAAATTGTGGTGATTTACCAATCTGCATTGAGAGAGGCTTCTCTCCGGGCACCTTGAAATCGCACATTCTGATGGATGAATCAAGCGGTTTTATGGGCACATATCGGCATCCGGCATCGGTGAAATAAGGGACATTGTAGATTTGACTTGTGGTAGCGAAGAGCATATGCAGCCGATTCGTATTATCGTAGCAGAGACGCACCTTGTATCCACAGTGAGTCATAAGATAGGTGAGCAGCACCGTCTGGAGATTTGCGTCGTAGGGAACGAGTGTATTGACCACTTTCTCGAGCATCTTCATATAACCCCAGTCGGGAAGAGCCAATCTGTTGCGCTGGCGGATGCAGTCGGCAATAAGCGGGTCTAAATTCAAGGAAGACAGTTCCCGCCATGCTTCGGAGATATTGCGGTTGGAATTATCGGCAATACAAATGCTGCCCATATCGGGCTTGTGCAGAGACATTTCAGAGCCAAAGTAATTCACTGTCAGCATGTCATTGCCTCGGTTAATGTCTATTCCCGGGTCGTTTTTGTCCGGTTCTACAGGTACAATAGGTTCGGCACGTGGCTCTTGCTTTGGTGGATTGAGTGCCGAGTCATATTCTATGATATTGTTGAGATCCGGCACTTCATCAGGAGGATCAGTGCGTTCCGGCGCAGGTTCCGGCTCCTGTGGGGGTGAAATTGGTTTGCTCAGCTCGCGAGGCTGCCATGTATTACGCAAGAAATCGGCATAATCATTGTTGATTTTGTCCCGGAAGGCGATATAGTCGTTCTGCACATCTGTGGCAAACTTACTGTAACCTGATTCTATGCGTTTCTTGAAAGCCTCATAGTCGTCATCTGCACGCATCGGGATAACGGCGATGGCCAATATCCCGATGGTTGCAAATGCGGAGTGCATGAAAAATTTGGATTCTCGCATATCCATCTGTTGCACAAAAGAGCTTGTTAAAAGAGGAAAGAAACACCGGCAGAGAAAGCGTTGCTCTTTCCTTCGATATAACTTTTGCTTTCCGAATCGAATCCAAGTTTATGGTTGCGCAGACCCGGAGCCAATTTAGCTTCTATTTTGAAATTCTTAATCTGGATGCCTACACCGAAGAGCAATGAATAGTCTACGCGTTCGGGCAGGTACATGCCATATTCTTCATTGTAGCCAAAGCCGAGATCTATGGAAGTGTTTTCGTCTTTTATACTAAAACCATTATAAACCCCTACCGATACGGCAGCACCGGCATTGAGCGAGATGGAGAAGTTGGGGCTCAGAGGTAAAGTGAACTGGTATTGCAGCGGAATGTAGAGATCGACCTGTTTGTGTTTGTGATAGTCATTGTCCATATATATTTCAGCCTCTTTATCCATCAGTATCTGCGCATAAAAACCAAACGAGATGCCTTGTCCGTACTTGAAGTATGGCTGATATGAAAGACCCACTTGCACACCGTTGTTGCCACCTTCGGTGCCGATATTGTTGAAGTGCTTGCTCTTGCCTCCTTGTTTTACGGAGTAATATTTATTGACATAGTTTACTGCCAATCCATATTGGCGTTTATGGAAGTCGACATTCCATGGATTGAATGATACATTCTTTCTAGAGGGGACACTCATCATGCAATTTTCAAGTTTTTTATCCACCTTTAAAGTCTTAGGTTTCGACGAGTATCCACCGTAGGACATGCTGACTGTGTAGTTGCCATAATCCAGCACTTTGGTCATAGGAGTCACACCAACCGTGCGACCATTGATGGTGACTTCAGCTCCCCTCAGTTCGCTATTGTTCTGCTTTGAAGTGAACGACACGCTGCGGGATCCAATCACTTTGAGCTTATATTCAGCCGGGAGTTCCTCGTTGATAGTGATTTTGTCTGTCAGCTCCTGCTCATAATATTTGCCGATAATGGTATAATCGCGTTCGTAAGGTACATTCTCGAGCACTATGCAGCCTTGACCTTCCTCAATAATTTTATCGTTGAGCTTCGCGATGAGGCGCGAGTCAGATGGTTCAGCAACAATTTTCACAGTCTTACGCTTCATCATGTCGAAGTGGAAAGCCGAATTGCTACTGTTTACATCGATCGTGCGTTGGCTCACCGGCATGGCTGTAGCGGCATTTGCCGGAGAAAGAGCTATGGTATGGGTGCCCATGAGCACGTCCGGAATGGTCAGAGGAGTGGTGTTCGCCATCTGCTGTCCATCAAAAGTTACGGTCGCCCCGGCAGGCTCTGAAGTAATGGAGAGATTTACTGTGGTTGGATTGCGTACAGTGACTTGGTAAATATGCTTCTTGTTAAATCGATTGCCGGACAGCTTTGCGGCTCCGTAGCGGGGATGGGAAATCGTCACCCCCATTTGGCGATCGCCCGACTCGGGGATGAAGAACCATCGGGTCAATTTGTTTCCCGCGGTATTTGTTTTTGCTTGAGCTACTTGCTCACCATTGTCAAGCTCTATGTTGACAGCATCCAGATCGTCGCGACCCATATTTTCCACTACCACGATGAGCAATGCGCAGTTGTCATCGCCATCGGCATTAAGTGGCCACTCAATGGATTCGTGGGTCATGTTAGTTACACCCATATCCGTTCCGGCTTCTTTATTGTTTGCCGAGTAGTCGAAAAATGAGTTGTCAACTATTTGCAAACTCTCCCTGACGGTTGCATTAGTCTGAGCATATGCGACCAATGACATTAATGTCATCAGTGTACGGGTGAATATTTTTTGTAACATCTTGATTTTACGAATTAATAAAGGTTAAATGAGTTGCATGCATCAGTTCTTTTGAATCCCAATTGGGAAACTTTTCTTGAGCTGTGCCATTGGCACAAAATATGGCGTCCAGGTGCGAACATTAATCATAGAGCCGGTGGGCTTCATATTGATTTGTAAGGCCAAGTAGCCTTTATCGGAGTAATTGGATGAGTAGTAATTTTGTTTGAGTTCAATCCAGAGCACTTCGTTGTCGATATAAGCCTCGGTGCCACCTACTTTCGAGATATATGTATCGTCGAAAACAAGTTGAATAAAGTCCTTTGATGCGAAGTCTTCCTTCAGATGTTGTATGTATCCATCCTTCGTGTAGGTGGTGTAGTTCACGTTGGTGGGCATCGAGAAGTTCTTCATGTCTTTGGCCTCATACATGCGTTTGCTCTTCTTGCCTACAACGTTGCCTACAATGACAATAGCGTCGTCGGAAAAGATGCTTTCAATGTAGTCAAGGCGTTTGAGCGAGTACGCTGTCTGGTAGTCCTCCATAAATTGCAGCAGAGCATATCGAGAGTCGTAACTCCATTGTGCTTCGCGAAAGATGTCATCTTCCGCCCTCTTCGTCAGAGCATAGGCTACTGATTTGATTTTACCGCTCTCCCCCTCGAAACGAAACACTATGTTCTCCTTCGAGATGTGGCGCTTTGTCTTGACAGCAACCGGAATGCTTTTTCCTACAATGAAGTTGCCTGTATGTTCCACAGTGTATGTGGGTGTCTTGGAGCAAACTGACACCTTGCCGCTGCCCATCATCAGCTCAAAAATCCGGAAGCCTTCCGGCGTGAACAGTTCGCGTACCGATTCATAGTTGGCAGCGCGGATTGCTTTCTCCACATTTTCTATACTCATGATATATTTCTCGAGATCCTCGGTGGGTCGGGCAATGGTGTTGCGCGGCTTAGTGAAGATTGGAGTGGCCACGGTTTTCTGTTCAGCTTCTGAAAGATTGCAGGTAAGAATTATCACTTCGCTGCCTTCGTCCGGTTCTACGAAATTATAGCTTTCATATTGCGGATTCGGAGTGGCAGCCGCTCCATTGTAACGAAGAGGTAGCCGGAAGGCGGCCTGCTTGTTGAATGGCATTTTCTTGAATCCTTTTCCGTAGGCAGCAGCAAGTTCAGGCGAGTAATTTCGTCCCTCGTTCACATAGTCATATATCACTTTAAGGTTGATATTTGAGAACATCGACAGATCGTGAAATTGGATGACACCTTCTCCATTCTTGCAATGCACCGGACCAACCGCACTTTCACCGTTGAAGTAGCTGATGTCGAGCACCGATACCGGGCGTCCATCGTAGGTGGCATCTACAATGACTGAGTATTTTTCGTACTCACCGGGATTCTCTACAATCTTCTCAGGGTTGATGGATAGGCTGATGTTTGAAAGCACTGCCGGAATGTGGGTCGACAGCCAGCTTTTGGCATTATAACTGATGCCATCCACATCAACATTTACCTTGTCGTTGTAAAGGTTGAGCATGCGAAGCGCCCAGGTATAATATTTGAGCGCTTCTGCAATGTTCACTTGTCCCTCTTGCCGGATACCGATACTAATCATCTCAAGGATTGACTCCTTTCGGTCATCTTCGGCTTGCCTGAGACTGCCTTCAGATATATAGACCATACAACACCATTTGCCATCTACCTGATAAACAATCTCTTTTAGGTTGTTGACCGTGGCAACTGTAATTGCAGTAAGAGATTCAGAAAAGTTGTCATTCTCTTCATGCATGGTGGCGACAACAGTGGTGTTGAGCTTGGTGAGGAAATCTTCCTTTGCCTTTTCGCGAGCTTCATCTTTTGAGGCTGATGCGGCTTCGCCCCAACGCATGGCCGGATTGCTTCGCACTTGCTCCATGCGATATGCCGGATCGGAAGCATCAGCCTGAGCAAAGATGGCAATTGTTGTGAGAATAAAAAGTAAAGTGAAGCGAACCCTTTTCATTATCTGTCAGTTACTCTCCGATTACTCTGTCGTGGATTTGGTCAATCATTTTCCCATTATCTTCTATATCTTTAGCGAGTTGTCTGGAGCGCAAACGCCCGGCATTTTCGTCTATTATATAGTAGCCTCTCACTGTCCAAGTCTTGCCGTTCGGATTTTTTTTCTTGATAATGAAAGCGCGTTTCACGTCGCCGTTGAACTCGTGTTTCGACTTTGCAGCCACTTGGGCAATATAGGCCTCCTGGTCGAATCCGCCTTCTGAATGATCATTGGTGGCAATTTCTGCGGCAAGCATTGTTTCAACTTCCTGGGCATACGTGCTTTGCGCGAGAAGAAGCAGACGTTTTTCCGCCATGGATACAGAGGTAGCATCGCTGATTTCGTGTTCTTGCCCTTTTTTGGTGCCTCCGCACTCCTCGAGAGTTTGAAGATAGTACTTTTCCAATATATTCTCCAAAGGTGTCGCTCCGGCGTATTCCCACTTCTGTTTTTTGAGCTCTTTAGCCATCTTTTTAGCCATTTTTGTGGCTGCTTTTTTGTTGGCTGCTACTTCTTTTTTGTAATCTTTTGTTTCATCGGCATACATTGTTTGGGCGGTTAAACATGCCGTCAATAGTAAAAGCACTAAGTAGATACGTTTCATAGTTTTAATATTAAGTTGTTACATATATTAGATTATTATCCTTAAAGGTGAGCCCAATGTATTTCTATATGTTCTTGTCCGTTAAGGCGCTCACAAAGTTAAGCATTTTTTCAATATACGCTCATTGGTGAGTTGATGTATTGTATTTTGTTCACACGGCTTATCTATATAAAAATGTATTGGTTCTGTTTCCAAATGCCACATTTATAAGTGCCACATAATAAAAAGTAAGAATGTCAATGTACGCTTGCTGCCGTTTTCGCTTTAGGCGGCGGGGGCAGCTGCCG
>CANOUR010000032.1 GCA_947570265.1 uncultured Bacteroidales bacterium
AGTGAACACGAAAGAGGTGAACACCTCAATTAGTGTTCACCTCCTACTCGATTATTGTGGTGTATCAGTTATGTCACTTGGTTTGAGGCTTCAGCCATCGATCCAACCAGCGGAAGAACACGCGCTGCCACAGCACTGAGTTCTGAGGTTTGAGAATCCAGTGATTTTCATCCGGGAATATCAACATTTCGGCCGGAACACCGCGTAGACGTGCTGCATTATACGCCATCATGCCCTGTGAGGCCAAAATACGGTAGTCAAGTTCACCGTGAGTCACAAGGATAGGAGTGTCCCACTTGTCTACAAACTTATGGGGCGAAGTGGCGTGTGTAGCCTGGGCTACAGCATTATCTTTTTCCCATGGTGCGCCACCCATGTCCCAGTTGGCAAACCACATTTCCTCAGTTTCGAGATACTGTGCCTCAGTGTTGAAAATTCCAGCATGGGCAATGAAGCAGGAGAAACGTTTGTCGTGGTGACCTGCAAGCCAATATACGGAGAAACCACCGTATGATGCACCTACTGCCCCGATACGGGCTGGATCGATATAAGACTCACGCTTCATGTAGTCGACAGCGCTGAGATAATCGCGCATGTTCTGACCGCCGTAGTCACCCGAGATCTGGGCATTCCATTCTGTGCCGAAGCCCGGAACACCTCTACGGTTAGGGGCAATAACCACATATCCGTTCGAAGCCATCAGGGCGAAGTTCCAACGATAGCTCCAGAATTGGCTGACAGGTTGCTGTGGGCCTCCCTGGCAATAGAGCAGAGATGGATATGATTTCTGCTTGTCGAATTTAGGAGGATATATGACCCAAGTGGTCATGCGCTTGCCATCAGTGGTGGGAACCATGCGTTTCTCGACGGTAGGCATGATGAGCTGACCAAGCACCGCAGTATTGACATCGGTAAGCTGGCGCGCAGTGCCATCTGTGGTCACAGCAAAAATCTCGTTGGGCGAGAGCATAGAGTGGCGCAGTGCGATAACTCGTTTAGAGTCAACCGGGGCGAGTGTTGCATAGTCTGCTACGGGGTCACTGATGGTTTTCACCTCATGGCTTTTCACATCGATCGTAAACACCGGAATGACGCCATCCTTAGGTGCGGTGAACCACAAAGAGCGTCCATTGGGATTCCAGGCTATGGCATCGGCAGAATAGTCCCAGTCAGCGGTAAGGTCAGTACGCTTACCTGAGGCCATATCAAGGATGAAGATGCGGTTCTTGTCACTCTCGTAACCATCATTCTCCATGCTGAGCCATGCGAGAGTCTTACCATCGGGTGAGAAAGCCGGACAAGTGTCATAGCCATTCATTCCTTCTGTGAGATTGCGTGTTGTGCCTGTCGCAATATCATAGAGGTAGAGATTTGAGTCGGTCGATACGGCATATTCCAAGCCGGTCTTTTTGCGCGATACATAAACGAGCTGACGGCTGTCGGGACTCCACGCAAATGACTCAGCGCCGCCAAACGGCTTCATGGGTGCTTCAAAAGGCTCGTCGGCCATGATGTCGCGGATATTTGTCACGGCATTGCCATCAAATTCCGCGAGGAAAGGGTGGGGGATTTCTGTCACCCACTCGTCCCAATGCTTGTACATGAGATCATCTACAATGCGACCGGTGGACTCTGCGAGGTCGGGGTAGACGTCGCCTGCAGTGCGGGCGTACTTCACCTGTGATATGAGCACAACTCTTTTCTGATCAGGCGAGAAGAGGAATCCGGCCACGCCTTTTTCCATCGAGGTAAGGCATTTGCGGTCTGATCCATCTGCGTTCATCACCCACAACTGAGGCACTTTATTTGCGTCGGGATATGTGAATGCTATGCGACGTCCACCATCGATCCAACGGGCGCCATTTTCAGAAAGTGGGGTACGGGTGATGCGCTGGGGTACTGACGGATTTTCTATGTCTATTACATAGAGGTCATTATTGCTGCGGTTCAGCTTCACACTTTCGTATGATATGCCGAAAAGCAGATGTTTGCCGTCGGGAGACAGGGCAGGATCGCTTACGCGACCGAGTGCCTCAAGAGCTTCAATACTGAAAATCTTGTCAGCCGGAGCTTTGAAGTCGGGTCGTTCGATAATCACGTCGTTATCGACCCCCGATGCGACAGCAGTAGTCCCTGATGCCAGGATAGCTGCAGCCGCTATAGTTTTCAATGATGCGCTCATATCTTTTATTTAATCAGATAAGAGTTGGAGATTGATTCGCACTGATGCACGCGGCGGATAGTGTCGGCAAACAGTTCTGCAACGCTGATGATAGTGGCCTTGGGGCACTGCTTTGCCTCTTTGTCGAACGGAATAGAGTTTGTGAAGATGATCTCGCTCAGAGCACTGTCCATTACACGCTCGGCAGCGGGATCACTCATCACGGCGTGAGAGCATAGAGCGCGTACGCTCTTGGCTCCGTTCTCCATCATGAGGTTTGCTGCTTTCGTAATCGTACCGGCAGTGTCGACCATGTCGTCGAGAATGATTACATTCTTGTCCTTTACATCGCCGATCACAGTCATGTTGGCTACCACGTTGGCTTTTGCACGCTGTTTGTGGCAAAGTACCAAAGGCACATCGAGATACTTAGCGTAGGAATTGGCACGTTTGGCGCCGCCGACGTCGGGTGTGGCAATCACAAGGTCTTCGAGCTTGAGTGATTCGATATAGGGTATGAACACATTTGATGCATAAAGATGGTCAACAGGCACATCGAAGAATCCCTGTATCTGGTCGGCATGTAGATCCATGGTGATCACACGATCTACCCCGGCTACGCTGAGAAGGTCGGCAACGAGCTTGGCGGCGATTGATACGCGGGGTTTGTCCTTGCGATCCTGACGCGCCCAACCGAAATATGGCATTACTGCGATAATCGAGCGGGCTGATGCACGCTTGGCAGCATCAATCATCAGCAGAAGTTCCATGAGATTGTCGGAGTTGGCGAATGTCGACACCACCAGGTAGACGTCGGCGCCGCGGATCGATTCCTCGAATGACACTTCAAACTCGCCGTCGGCGAATTTCATGATGTTCATCTTTCCGAGCTCTACGCCCAGATGCTGACAGATTTCCTCGGCCATGTACTGTGAGTTAGTACCGGCAAATACTTTGTACGGGGGAAGATTTGAGGTTGACATATATGATTGTGTGATGAGTTTGGAATAATCCTCTGCAAAGGTATCTATTTTTTCGGCATCATGTGAGATGAAGCATGATTAATTTTCCACACTGCAGCCCCGAAAGCATCTACATGCGCTTTAAACGGTTTTTCAGATGAAAACGATACAGCGGCAGTCAGGCCACTTAGCAACTCTGTCGCTTTAATCTCCTGATGCTGCGGAATCTTTAATGTATCAAACGCATGTAAGGGTATATTAACCTCAATCTCGCATGCTTCAGCTGCAAAATTGGCCACTATCAGCAGCGTTGATTGTCCATCTGAGCGCAGAAAAGCATATTGGCGATGCGGATTGAAAGACGGATTGTCATAGTTGACATACATAAGGTCAAAAAATGCACCTTCTGCAATGGCCCGCTCCGAGTTGCAGATACCGAGGACTGTCGCGTACATCTCACGCAGCCATTTTTCCCGTGAGGTGAGATCTTTACCACTTGCACTTCGGTCTGAGCCTATCCAACGGCGAAGTGTCGACAAACTCCAATAGTCAAAAATAGTCGTACGGCCATCAGCACCGCTGAAGCCTTCAGCCTCAGGAGCCTGTTCTCCGAGTTCTTGCCCCATATATATCATCATCGGGCCGGTATTGATCATTGAGCTGACAATGAGCGATGGTAACACGAGCGACGGATCGCCGGCATACTGACGTGAGCCGAAACGCTGCTCATCGTGATTCTCAAGGAAATTCAGCATGTGATCTCCGATGCCGTCTACAGTCTGCCAGCAGTTGGTCAGCTGTGCCGCCGACCAATTCTGACACTGTATGCCGCGCAGCGTGTCATATAGATTGACCTTATCATAAAGATAATCGAATCCCGCCTCGATGAATGGTCGGTAAAGACCTGTATCATAAATCTCGGCTATGAATTTTATATCAGGGAAACTACGTCGGACCGAGGGTATTGCCCAGCGCCAAAATTCGAGGGGTACCATGTGGACCATGTCGCAACGGAAGGCGTCAACACCACGTCCAGCCCAATAAAGCAGTATGTCAAGCATCTTGCCCCATGTGTCAGGCACCGGATTGAAATGACGGCTGCCATCACCATAGTCTATGCCGTAGTTGAGCTTGACTGTGTCATACCAGTCATTCACGCCGGGGAATGCTGTAAAGCAATCATTTCCGGAAGCTTTGGCCGGAAATTCAACGTATGCTTCTTTGCCAATACCCATATCAACACTTGGAGCAAACAGCTGACGTGGGATATAGTAGAAATTGTTATTGCATCCGAAATACAGCGCGGTGTCGTCCGTAGCACCGAAGTCGGTGACATCACTGGGAGCCGCGTCGCTGTGATATTGGCGCGCCACATGATTAGGAACAAAGTCTATAATCACCTTCATTCCCTGATCGTGAATTCGGCCTACAAGAGCATCAAATTCCTGAAGCCGGTGGTCGACATCAACTGCGAGATCAGGGTCTACGTCATAATAGTCTTTGATTGCATATGGTGAGCCGGCCTTGCCTTTGACCACATGATGGTTGTCCGGGACTATGCCATAGGCTGAATAATCTGTGGATGTGGCATGCTCTATAATGCCTGTGAGCCACAGATGGGTCACACCGAGGGAACGGATGCCCTGAAGTGCACGGTTGTCAATTTCGTTGAATTTGCCCGATCCGTTCTGTCCGATTGTCCCCGAAGGGATACATGCGTCGTTGAGATTTGAAAACAGTCTGGGCAACAGCTGATATATTATCGGTTTGATCACGTTTTTTTATTAGGCTGTTTTGATGCCTTGCGGCGATGCTTGAGGTCGTCGGGATGGATAAATCCGTTGTCTTTAAGCGACTGTAGGGTTATTTCGTATCCCTGGCGAAACACTTTGTTTATTTCCTTTAGATTAAAAACCTTGTAGCTCGCAATCTCGGGCATGTCAATGGCAAGGTCACATAGATCCATATCAGACCAAGTGTTTGATTTGACCGCCAGATTGTACGATGCCTGCGCGATATCAAGAAGTGTGTCCTTATATTTGCGACGCGGCACCGGAGAGCAGTTAAGGCCGATCAGATATTTGCATCGCTCGCGTATTGCCCACGAAGGCAGATTGTGAAGCACGCCACCGTCAATATATCGCACTCCGTCGATCTTTTGAGGTTTGAAAACAATAGGGATGCTGCACGATGCAGCCACACGCGTTGCGAGATCTCCGCTTTCGAATGCTACTGCGCGCGCATTATCCATGTCAGTGGCACAAATTACCGTGGGTAAAGGCAGGTCTTCGATATTGGCGTAGCTAACATTATCTGCGATCAATTTTTTAAACCCGTCCATAGTGAAAAAACCGTTTTTGGGGACTGACAGTTGGCATAGATCACTGAATTTTAAATTGGCGAAGATTTCCGTGATCTCTTCCGGGCGATGTCCGGCCGCATATAAAGCGCACACCACACTGCCGGCGCTCACGCCAGCCACAATATCTGGTTTCACTCCCATTTCCTCAAGAGCCTTGATCGCACCTGCGTGTGCAAATCCGCGCGCACCGCCACCACTGAATGCGACTCCGAGTTTATAAGGTTTTTTTGTGCCGAAATTAAACATTGTCCTTTAATACCTTAATTTAGTTCTCGTCTTCATTATCGTCGAGATCATCAAAATCAAAGTCAAAATCCCATCCATCTGCGCCGTCAGACATTGAATCAGTGAAGCGAGCCAAATCGCGCCCTTCACGTTTCGTCGGTCGTCCAAGACCTTTTCGCCTGTCGACAAAGCCTGATATTCTCACAACATCAAGCAAATGCATTTCTGATGCCGGGGTGATATTCTCCATGTATTCAGGCACGAGCTTTGCTCCGAGACGGTTTTGTGTCACGTTCAGCACGCGGAACGAGTAGGTGACAGGTGGCTTACGCACCTTGACGATGTCACCGGGTTTTACCGTCCGCGATGGTTTGGCAACGGTGTCTCCGATCATCACCCGACCTTTCTTGCAGGCCTCTGTTGCAACAGTGCGCGTCTTGAATATGCGCATAGCCCACGTCCATTTGTCAATGCGTACTTCCATTGTCATGCGTTATTGTAACGACACATCGCACGGTCGATTCCTTCGAGACAGAATGCTCTGGCAGCTTCAACAGCCACATCTATGCGGGCTCCGATCTCGGTCTCTTCATCCGGCGAGAATGAGCCGAGTACGTAATCGATCTGGCAACCTCGGGGATAGTTGTTGCCAATGCCGAATCTTAATCGGGGGTAGGCCTGTGTGCCGAGCATAGCGGCTATGTTTTTCAGGCCATTGTGGCCGGCATCACTTCCTGATGGCTTGAGACGAATGGCTCCGAATGGTAATGCGACATCATCGACACACACAAGAATACGATCAACGGGTATGTTCTCGGCCTGAGCCCAATAGCGCACGGCGTTGCCCGATAGGTTCATGAATGTCGACGGCTTTAGAAGCACTACCTGTGCGTTGCGTATGCGGCCGCGTCCTACATCTCCATAGCGCTCTGTGGAAAAAGAGATATTGGACGCCCCGGCAAGGGCGTCCAATATCCTGAATCCTATATTGTGGCGCGTGGATGCATACTCGTTGCCAATATTTCCAAGCCCTACAATAAGATATTTCAGAGGCGGCCAGTTGATTACTTGCCTGCAGCAGCGGCAGCGGCAGCACCACGAGCGGCGCGGGTGAGCTGTACAGCGCAAACAACAGCGTTTTTGGCGTTCATCAGTTCGAGACCATCGAAGTGGAGTTCGCCAATCTGAAGGGTCTTGCCCAGACCAAGATTGTCAACGTTGATCACAACGCGCTCGGGGATCTCGGTATAGATGGCTTTTACTTTGATCTTCTTCATTGAGAGAGTGAGCTTACCACCGGCTTTGACACCCTCTGCGTGGCCTTCGAGCTTCACAGGAACGTTGATTGTGACAGGCTTCTTGTCGTTGACCTCCAAGAGATCCATGTGGAGGATTGTGTCTTTTACGGGGTGGAACTGGAGATCCTTGAGGACAGCCATACGCTTCTGTCCATTGACATCGAGTTCGATTGCAAATATGTCGGGAGTGTAGATGAGTTTGCGGACTGCATCCTGGGTCACAGCGAGGTCAGTTGTCACCAAACCCTTACCATTACCGATCTCTATAACTTTCTCGCCGGGCTGAAGGGGCTTGTCATAAGGAAGAGTGATGATCTCGCCACCATTGAGAACAACGGGGATCTTGTTTTCTTCGCGGAGAGCCTTAGCGGCTTTCTTGCCGAGATCTGTACGGGGCTCGGCTGCAAGCTGAAATACTTTCATTGCTTTTGTAAAATGTGTTGTGTTACTAAAAATTAAGTGACTTAATTTCCCATCACACGGTTGCCTATATGGGCGTGTCAGGGTGCTTTAAGCGGGTGCAAAGTTAGTGTTTTTTTTCGTACCTGTTGTTCAGGGAGCAAAAAAAATGGTGATATGCCGATTTTTAGTAGCTTTTCACTGTTTTTTCCTACCTTTGTACTCTCATATAATTATGAAAGCCGACGTTATACTTCCTACATTAGATATTAAGCAGGCGCAATCTGTGCGCTGCATGGTCGATCAGGCTCATGAGGTGGTGATGGTATGTCACGTTTCACCCGACGGTGACGCAATAGGTTCGACATTGGCCATGTATCATGTACTGCGCCTTATGGGCAAGCGCCCTTGGGTGGTCACTCCAGATATGCCTCCACGTTCGCTTGGATTCCTGTCCGGCGTGCATGATATTGTAGTCGCATCTCAAAAACCATGGCGTGCAGAAGAACTCGTAGGGCGTGCAGACCTGATCATATGTCTCGATTTCAACGCGATGATGCGTCTTGACAAAATAAGCGGGATCGTAGCATCGTCACCTGCAAGAAAACTGCTTATCGATCATCATCTTTATCCTGAGGGCTTTGCCGATCTTACAATCTCACATCCAGAGGCTTCATCAACATGCTATCTGCTATATAATGTGCTCGTGGCAGCCGGCATGTCGGATATGATCGGGCGGGATGCAGCTGAATGCATTTTTACCGGAATGATGACCGATACAGGCGGTTTTACATACAATTCAAATGATCCGGGACTGTATACCGTCACCGCTGATTTATTGAGGCGTGGTGTTGACAAAGACAAGCTCTACAAACTCGTGTTTGATACAGCCGGAGAGTCACGTCTCAGAATATGTGGATACGCAATTTATCGGAAGATGATAATTTTTGCCGAGCATCAGGCTTCGGTGATTTCGCTCACAAAAAGCGAGCTTGACGAGTTTGAATATGCCAAGGGAGATACCGAGAGTCTGGTTAACAAGCCATTGGCAATGCCTGGTGTCACATATAGCGTGTTTTTGCGGCAAGATGATGATAATTTCGTGAAAGTTTCGGCACGCAGCAAAGGGCATTTCCCTGTTAACAAGCTCTGTGAGCTGTATTTTGGTGGTGGTGGTCATGAAAATGCGGCCGGAGGTGAATTTTACGGCACACTTGACGAAGCTATGTGCAGGCTTGTTGAAGCCATGCCTGGGTTTGACAAATATCTCCCTGAAAATCCTGAAAAATGAAACTATTATGCAATGCAGCAACAGCAGCTGCAATATTTTTGGCTCTTGGAGCTGTCTCCACATCGTGCAGCGATTCGAAAAGCTATGCTGAGCGACTTACTGAGGAAAATCAGAGCGTGAACCGGTTTCTTTGCGACCAGCGCGTAGAGGATCATTTCCCTGAGGACGGATCATTTGAGTTTGGGCATAATGCTCCATACTATAAGATGGATCAGGAGGGTAATGTCTATATGCAGGTGATTTATCCAGGCAATTCGGCTCGCGCGGAGAAAGATAACCGTGTTTATTTCCGTTTTACCCGCTACAATCTCGCCCGCTATGAAACAGGAAAAGAAATGGTCGGAGCAGGTAATTCCGACGATCTCCTGGGACAGAACAATCTTGGATCGCTCTATTTTGTATATGATAATTATGAGCTGCAGGCATCGATAACCTACGGAAGCGGCATACAGGTACCGATGCGTTATCTTGGCTCTGATGCAAAAGTGAACCTTGTGGTAAAATCCCAGTACGGCTGGTATAATGAAACTACAAACGTAATTCCATTTCTCTACAACATACGTTACTATGAAAGCCCGATGTTCCCATGGACGGGCGAAGCCAACAACTAATCTAATATAATCTATGTCATTGATCAAATCAATATCCGGTATACGCGGCACTATTGGAGGTCGCACCGGAGACGGTCTGTCGCCTGTCGATGTGGTGAAATTCACTGCAGCTTACTCCGCATTTATCCGTCGAACCACTACAAAAAAATCAAATGTCATTGTCGTCGGCCGTGATGCTCGCCTATCAGGCCCAATGGTCGAGAAACTTGTAGAAGCCACTCTCTGCGGCATGGGATTCGATGTTGTCAATATCGGCATGGCATCCACACCTACAACCGAGGTTGCAGTCATAGGCGAGAATGCATGCGGTGGAATAATTCTAACAGCAAGCCACAACCCGGCACAATGGAACGCTCTCAAACTGCTCAATGAACATGGCGAGTTTCTAAATGCCGAGGAAGGTGCTGAGGTGCTTCGCCTGGCAGAAAGCGAGGATTTCACGTTTGCCGATGTAAACAATCTTGGCCACGTTGAACACGACACCACATGGACGCGCCGACACATCGATCAAGTGCTCGCGCTCAAGCTTGTTGACCGCGAGGCTATCGCTGCAGCAGATTTCACCGTTGCTGTTGATGCCGTCAATTCTGTCGGTGGCGTGATTATTCCACGTCTGCTGCGTGCTCTTGGCGTAAGAAACGTGATAGAGCTGAACTGCGAGCCTACAGGAAAATTCGCACATACTCCAGAACCTATACCCGCAAATCTCACGCAGATAGCCGACCTGATGAAGCAAGGCAAGGCTGACGTTGGTTTCGTTGTCGATCCTGATGTAGACCGACTTGCCATCGTGATGGAGAATGGTGAGATGTTTGTAGAGGAATACACGCTGGTAGCCGTTGCCGACTATGTGCTCAGCCATACGCCAGGAGCTACGGTAAGCAACCTGAGTTCTTCTCGTGCTCTGCGCGATGTTACCGAGCGTCATGGTTGCAGCTACTCAGCGGCGGCGGTAGGAGAGGTCAATGTCACGACGATGATGAAAAAGACAGGAGCCGTCATCGGTGGCGAAGGCAACGGAGGCGTGATCTATCCCGAAGCCCATTATGGACGTGATGCACTCGTAGGTGTCGCCCTGTTTCTTACGCTGCTGGCTAAGAGCGGTAAAAAAGTATGTGAGCTTAGGAAGACATATCCTGCATATGAGATCGCTAAGAATAAGATCGAATTGACAGATGGCATTGATGTCGACGCTATATTGCTTGAAGTAAAACAGCGCTACGCAGCGGAGCGAGTGACAGATATCGATGGTGTCAAGATCGACTTTGCCGATAGCTGGGTACATCTTCGCAAGTCCAATACTGAACCTATCATCCGCATATATGCCGAAGCTCATTCAATGGATAAGGCCGAGAAACTTGCAGCCGACATAAAGGGCGTGATAGAGTCAATGGCGTGACGTTTCAAACTATAAACCATATCAATCACACACATTATGAGAAAACTTATCATTGCTGTTATCGCAGCTGTCGCTGCTGTGATGCCGGCACACGCCATGCCCCCGGGCATTTTTGATCATGTAGGTGTTGGAGTCGGCGTGGGTACTACCGGTATTACGATCGAGGCCGCGACACCAATTACCCGCTGGGTGCAGATGAGAGCCGGAGTGACAGTAATGCCTGGCATAAAATTTGGAGTGCACGACATCGATGTCGACTACACAGTGCAGGGCTATGATCGCACTTCATCGATTGACCTCGACGGTAATCTTAAGCGTGTCTCAGGACAGGTGATTTTCAATGTCTATCCCATACCCATGGCGTCGTTTTATGTAGCAGCCGGTGCTTATTTCGGCGGTTCGACCATGGTTGGAATCAAGGGTCACTGTGACGATCTCGTCGGTGTGGCTGATGGTAGTGTCACAATCGGTGACTACACTCTTCCGGTCGATGAAAACGGCAACGTTGACGGAGGTATCAAGGTTAATGGCTTCCGTCCATATCTCGGTATCGGCTGGGGACGTGCAGTACCTGGCAAACTGCTCAACTTCGGTGTCGAACTTGGAGTGCAGATCCACGGTAAGCCGGCGCTATACACTGAATTTGGCGAGATCGGCATACCTGATGAGCTTGAAGACGATACCTTCCAGAAAATTATGGATAAGGTGAAAGTTTATCCGAATCTCACATTCCGACTCAATTTCCGCGCGTTCTAAATTATGCGCCAATAATAGTCATGAAGCGACGGTGTTTTCATAAAGATGCACCGTCGCTTTCTCATAATATCATCTGATGATGATTTTTCTGGATATATTTCCGTGCGTTTCTATATATGCTCCGGGCAATGTTGGATAACCTGAAAGACGCACGCCTTGCAATGTGTAGTATGATCTTGATTTGACTCCGCAAGCTGTCTCTACCGGAATTTTCATAGCGCTATTGTCTGCCATGAAGTCGACTTCACATGCCGCCACTCCGTCGTCGGGAGTGAACGCATAGGCATTCCCTCTATGTTCATCAATAGTCGTCGATCCGTTATAGTTAGTCAAAGTTACAGTCCATAGGCCGGTTTCATCCGAGAATAGTCGCAATTCACGACCGGAGAAGCAGTTGCCATCAAATTTGTCGAGCGACAGTCTATGTCCGTTGAGACTCACCATCCCACTGTTATTGTTGATAACGAGCGGCAGTTCATTTCCAAGATCATAGCGGTCTCTCAGCTGAGACATAATCGCTTTACCACGCAGTTGAAGGAACTCTTCAAGCTGATTCACATGATAGTTGAGATTATTGACAAAACCATATTGGGCTGCCAATTGATCATATCCTTGTGCGATGCCGTTTTTCATCTGTCCAAGAATATCTATGCTGTGACTCGGCTGAAGAAAATCACCGTTAAAGGCTACAAACCGGTCGACCATCATTTCTGTAAACTCTGGAAATGACAAGCACTTGCGATAGAGTGCGGTGGCATACCATGTGTTTTTAAACCAGTCTTGATAATCATCGTCGTCGACAACATTAAGATAGTCGATATAATCTTTCTCTACCATTGAAAGATACATCGAGCAATCCATATCCTTGAGCAACCAGCGCCATTTGCCATCAACCGGTTTCCACATCACCTTGTTGGCATCGGGAGTGTCTATATTGTAGCTGTACGCATCTGCCAGCATAGATGTGATAAAACTGTCAATATCCATCTCGGCAGTGAGCTGTTCGAATGTAGTTTCTGGTGCTGTATACAAGCTGTAAAACGCTGCACGATGCGAATCATCACCACCATCGTCGGTTACTCTCCAGTTTTCTACGAGCAAATAATTTCCGACTTGAGGATAGTTTGCCTCTACAAAATGTCCGTTGCTGCGCTCACGCAGATCGACGTAGCCATATATATTGCCATTGATAAACACCATTGCCGGACGGTGAGCCTGATAGTCTACTGCACCACCGGCTCCAATTCCGAACAGACGGTTGAGGAAACTGTCGCGTAGATGATCAGAGGAAAACGTGTTGCCTCCGTTACGCAAAGTGAAAGATTGGACTACAGTGACGTCTGGCTTGTCATCGGGCCACAGCGCATGAACTATGCGCTTAGTTCCCATTCTGGCACCAGAGTATACTTTTAGCGATTTTTGAGGATATTGCAATGACGACCAACCTTGAGGCGCGATTTCACATCGTTGATTGACTGCCTGAGAAAGATTGTTGCCATCATATATCTCTACGTTTGCAGGACGGCGCCATTTGCGCCGGTAGTTCGGCATATCTTGATCTTCTGAGCCTGCAAGCATTCCTATCTCACTGTCGTAAAGCAATGAAGGGTCAGTGGTTAAACAAACTACCGGATAGTCATTGGGAATGTCACTGCCAGCTATATAAGTCTGTATTATAGTCTCTGACGGAAGCCGTGACGACGATATCACTCTCGCTCTGATTACTTTACAATCAGGTATATATAGCGAAAAAGGTGAAATAACGGCATCATCTTTGGTTGGTGTGCGTCCATCTGTAGTGATACATAAAGTCGCATCGTCAGGCAGGCGAGCATCATCGGGTAAACTTACTATAACGTTAGTTGATGATGACAATATGCCGCCTTTACGATTGAAGACTGGCGACGGAAGTGTTTCGTTATCAACCGTGACTGCCGTATTTGCTGCGCCTGGGGTGGGGTAGGCCATATGCGACAGTGTGCCGTCGGTAGCCCGCCCGAAAGGAGCATCGCTGCATGGCATTTTACGATGACTCAATACATCTACAACAGCATCCTCAGCGTCGAAGATAGCTACGTAGCCTGAACCGGTGGATAGGCTGAACGATGCATGTAAGCCTGTTGATAATTCGTCGCAGCACACAACAAGATATCCATGTGGCCCTATTGCCGTGCCTTGAGGGAAAAGATAGGGCGCTACACCGTCAATTCCGATGCTCCAACCAGTCAAGTCAACTTTAGTTGACGATTCGTTGTACAGTTCCACCCACGATGCCGGAAACTGATGGTCGATCATCAGTGACGACTCATTGGACTGAACTATTTCATTGATAACCACCGTTGCCGATTGGGCAGCGGTGGTCATCAGTAGTGCTGTTGTAAAGAAGAGAGAGCGCATTGCGTTTGTTGATTGTTATGGTCAGCTTTTTGATGTCATAATGTCGAGAATCAGACGATCGGTCACACGCATGCCGTCGCGACCTATTCGCGTGAGGTTGCGCACTGTACGGTCTATATCGTCATCGATAATACCTTCGGCCGATGTTACGCAATGGCCTTCCATAGCCATCATTGCCGACATCATTGCAGTTGACACGCCACTTGTTACTTTAAGCGCACACGATGGCTTTGCACCGTCACAGATCATACCCGTGAGATTTGCCACCATGTTCTTGGCTGTCGCTACAACCTCTTTATAACCGCCTCCCATCAGATAGCATATGCCGCAACCCGAGCCGGTTGATGCTGCAACACATCCGCAAAGGGCCGACAGGCGACCAAGACTCTGCTTGATATATATCACCGTCAGATGGCTCAACGCAAGAGCGCGGATTGTTTGCTCTTCTGACGCAAAAATCTCCTCGGCATACACAGCTACGGGTATTGTTGCTACGATTCCCTGATTGCCGCTACCACTATTGCTCATTACAGGTATAGGCGCTCCAGCCATACGGGCATCGCTTGCAGCCGATGTGTATGAGAGTATACGGGAGAAAATACTGTCTCCCATCATTGCCTCCTGGCGGGTGCAATGGAGCGTTCGGCCTACGCAGTGTCCGTAGTTACCCATAAAAGCCTGCTCTGCGATAGCCTTGTTCATGCGGCGGCTCTCGAGGATAAATCTAAGTTCTTCGACAGGTGATTCCATGGCATATGCCCACACTGTGGACATATCCAATACCGGATCTTCGCCACACGCGGTTGATCCTACGGCTGCATCGCAGGCTGCGCGGTCGCGCAGATCAACGGACACATTGCCATTAACCTCAAGATATACGAGGGAGGTATGGCCTCCCGAAATCACAGCTTTGGCATGCCCACCTTCACTACCGCAAATTTCAACTTCAATATATAGAATCGGCAATGTGCCGTCAGGATCATCTTTGAGCGAAATCTTTATATTATCAAGAAAACCGCGCGCTTCTGCGATATTCTCATCAGTCATGCCTCCGAGAACCTCAAGCTGATTGTCAGGTTCGCCGAAAAGAGCGCCGATGGATACCGCTATCGGTAGGCCTGTCATGCCAGTGCCGGGTATGCCAACACCCATTGCGTTCTTGAGCATGTTACCACTTAGTCGCACCGCTACAGATGTTGGACGTTCGGCACCAAGCGCGCGAGCGGCATGAGCGGCACACAGAGCCACAGCAACAGGCTCCGTGCACCCTGTTGCGGGCACTACTTCGCGGCGAATCAGATTGGAGATGCGGTCGCGCAGTCCTTTATCAAGCATATTGTTCTTATCCATTGTAAAAATCGATTTAAGGCAGCACAAATTTAGCTCAATTTTTGGTAACAAGTCGCAAAAAATTTCCTTTTCGGCCTATAGCGGAAGTGAATCAGCGAATTTTGCTAAATTTGCACCTGTTTTTATTGACGCATATATGCTAATATCACACTCGCTTGCCACCTTCGGCCGATACTGCCTGTTCATGAAGAGGGTGTTTGCCATCCCTGACCGATGGCGCACTTTCGGCAGTCGCACAGTGTTGGAAATATCCAAACTCGGGGTTGATTCTATTCCTTTGGTTATGATCATATCACTATTTATCGGTGCAGTCATTGCCATACAGATGCAAATCAACATAAGCTCGCCGCTTATACCGGCCTACTCTGTCGGACTGGCTACGCGTGATATTGTGTTGCTTGAGTTCTCCAACTCGATTCTATGCCTTATTCTTGCCGGAAAGGTGGGATCCAACATAGCATCGGAGATCGGCACAATGCGTGTCACTGAGCAGATCGATGCTCTCGACATCATGGGAGTCAATTCGGCCAATTTCCTTGTTCTGCCAAAAGTAGTGGCTTTTTTGTTCTTCATGCCTGTGCTCGTATCGTTTTGCATTGCTACATCTATCCTTGGTGGTTTTGGAGTAGCGGTGTTTACTGAAATCATCACTGTGTCGCGCTTTGTATATGGTTTGCAGGCTATGTTCAACGAGTGGTATGTATGGTATGGGTTGATCAAATCTCTGTTCTTTTCGTTTATAATAACTTCCGTCGCTTCATATTATGGCTATTACGTGCGCGGTGGTGCGCTTGAAGTCGGAAAGGCGAGTACGGATGCAGTGGTTTACAGCTCGATTCTCATTCTCCTTCTTGATGTTATTCTAACCAAACTGCTGTTGCAATGATCGAAGTAAAAGATGTAACCAAGTCGTTCGACGGCAAGACTATTCTGCATGGTGTAAGCGCAGAGTTCAAGACCGGTAAGACCAATCTGATCATAGGTCAGAGTGGTTCAGGAAAGACAGTGCTGATGAAATCGATTGTCGGACTTGTGCGACCCGAGAAAGGACAAATACTTTTCGATGGACGCGATCTGTTGAAGATGGATACCGATCAGGTTAAGAATTTGCGGAAAGAGATAGGTATGCTGTTTCAAGGTTCAGCTCTGTTCGATAGCGAGACTGTGCTGGGTAATGTGAGTTTTCCGTTGAGAATGTTCACGGCAATGACCGAGGCAGAGATACGTGATCGTGCGCAGTTTTGTCTCGAGAGGGTCAATCTGAAAGGAGCTGACAGCAAATATCCATCTGAAATATCTGGCGGCATGCAGAAGCGTGTGGCAATCGCACGAGCTATCGCTTTAAATCCTAAGTATTTGTTCTGTGATGAGCCTAACTCAGGTCTCGACCCGCGTACGTCGATACTTATTGACGAGTTGCTGAGTGATATTACGCATGAGTATAATATCACCACAATAATCAACACCCATGATATGAACTCAGTGCTTGGAATAGGGGAAAACATCATATTCATCAAACAAGGTTATCGTGAATGGGTGGGAGACATGCATCAGATCTACACAACAGATAATGAAGCATTGAACGATTTCGTCTTTGCCAATGATCTGTTCCAGAAGGTGAGAGCCTACGTGGTACAAAACGAAAAGCCATGACGCAGCTGCGCACGGAGTATTCCGAAAATGCCGGGCAGATGCTGCGCGATGCAGCCACTGTTGCGGTCTGTAATTTCGATAATGAAGGGCAGGTTATATATACCGGCCGAAACACCATAAAGGTGTTTGACACTCTGGCAGGCTGCCTCAATGTGAAGGCCTATCGTGTGCCTTCTTTTTTCAATCGCATAATTTATACTTTCTTCCGTAAATCGAAGGGACGCCGGGCGTTTGAGTATCCGGCACTTATGAAAAGAGCTTTTATTGACACTCCAGCGCCTGTAGCCTATATGGAGGAGCGTCGATTTGGTCTGATTTACCGCAGCTGGCTCGTGACTTATCAAAGTGCGCTATCGCATACCATGTATGAGCTTGGCGATCGTGACATGTCGGATGCCGACGACCGCGATCTTGTCATGGCGTTCGCAAGATTTACGGCAAAGATGCATGAATCAGGTGTGTTGCATCGCGATTATTCGCCAGGCAACATTTTATTTGATCGCGATTCCGACGGTAAATGGAGTTTTTCTCTTGTCGATGTCAATCGCATGAGTTTCGGTCAAGTGAGTGTTGAGCGTGGATGTCGTAATATGGCGAGATTATGGGGACAGCCGGCAATGTTCCGAATACTCGCTTCGGAATATGCTATGGCCCGGAATGCCGATCCCGAAAAGTGTCTCAAGGAGCTTTCACGCGCACGGGAAAAGTTCTGGCGACGATTCTCTCGTCGCCACACTGTTAAATATGCCTATCGCCCGCTCTGCTGAGACAATGAGTCCGGGAATGTGCGCGCTATATGCGAACGCGCTGTCTCAAGTTGTCTTTCGAGACGCTGGTGACGTAATGTTGCCAACTTGATTTCGGTAGCAGTCAACGCATATGTCCCGACGGTAGCGATCGACTGCTGCTCGTTTGCGGTAAGAGGACGAGAAAATGTCGACGCTCCATACCATGTTATTGTCACAGGTTCGGATGCTGAGGTGATGAAACGCACGAGTGAATCACACTCCGCCCCTACAAAATGAACTGTCTCTACACCTCCTGAGCGGGTCGACCGTTCACCATCATATGCAATTGCGGCAGTTGATGCCGTCTTGCCGCCGCATGAAGCAGTGATTGCAGTATGTCGCACTGCAGGGTGTCCGCTGAGCGATGATACGACATACACAACACCATCAGGTGCCATGCGTGCCTCAATGCCAGTTGGCGCGAGTGTAGATCCTACCGCAATATAATAAGGCTCAATCGCATTGTCAACTTTCTTTAGCGAGCCATTCATTTGCTGCGCCTGAGCGGTAAGCTGAGCAAGCAAGCTATCGGCATGGGACAGCTCTTCAACAGTTAATTTCTCAATAGCTAATGCTCGCAAGTGCATGCCGCGGCGGCGCAGATCAATTTGATCTGCATAGGCTGAATCAAGCGAGTCGAGCATCGCTACCGCTCGCGATGCCTCACCATTGTTTAGCATCGTTTCTGCATTGTTATATAGTTCTTGTGCCTCAGCAGATTTCTTGTCACCGCATGATGTGAGAGCTGACGCGGCGATCAGCATAAGTGTGATGAATTTAGTTGTTGCGTTGTACATCTTTTACACCTTTGACAGTTTTAATTTTTCGGATAAGAGCCGACAGTGCATCAGTGTCACTTATGCCAACGACCAAATAGCCACGGAATAGTCCGTCATGGCTATCGATTGATATATTGCGAAGTGACACATTATTCTGTTTATTGATTATGGATGTTATGTTGGTGACTATACCAATATCGTCATGACCGATCACCGAGAGATTCGCGGTGAACTGTTCGCCGGCTTTACCAGCCCATTTTGTACGGATAAGGCGGTATGGGTACTTTTGTCGAATGTTGGCAGCGTTTGGACAATCATCGCGATGTATCTTGATAACACCTTCCGACGAAATGAATCCAAATACGCCATCGCCATAGATCGGATTGCAGCATCGCGCAAGCTTGTAATTGAGACCCTTTACTCCTTCTCCGATTACGAGTGTTTCGCCTGACGACAAGTCCTGGTGCACAGGATCGGCGTCTGCGGATTGTATCAACGAAAACTCCTCGGCCGATACTTTCCCGGCTGTTTCCTCAAGTTTACGCTCGAACTGCTCATAACGGACAAGTACATCAAGTGCGTCGATCTCTTCCTCTCCGATCGAGCGGTAGAAATCAGTGGCCGTTTTGTACCCGAGCTTTTTTATGAGCTTGGCGAGCACGCCTTCGTCAATTTCAAATTTACGGTTTTTGGCTCGCCGGTGCAGGGTTTCGCGCCCGAGTTCTGCCGCACGGTTAAGGCGCTCATTTATCGTTTGGCGAATCTTCGACCTCGCCTTAGTTGTCACGACGAAGTTGAGCCAGTCGGGTCTGGGTATCTGGGTTGTGGATGTCAGCACTTCTACAGTGTCGCCGCTTTGCAACCTCCAGTTAAGCTTGCGGTTGCGGTCATTGACACGCGCACCTACGCAACTGCTGCCAAGTTTTGAATGCACATGGAAAGCAAAGTCGAGTACTGTTGCGCCTAATGGCAGCTTATACAGATCGCCGCGCGGTGTGAATACAAAGACTTCCTTGTCATAGACATCCATCTTGAAGTCCTTCATCATCTCCATTGGCCCGGCGTTGCCAGCTTCAAGTATGTCACGGATGTTGTTCATCCATGAGTCAAGATTATCCTCGCTCTTTATGCCCTTGTATTTCCAGTGGGCAGCAAGTCCCTTCTCAGCCACGAGATCCATGCGGCGGGTTCGGATCTGCACCTCCACCCACTTGTTTCCGGGACCTTGAACAGTTGTGTGCAGGCTCTCATAACCATTGCTCTTGGGTATTGACAGCCAGTCTTTGAGACGCGCGGGATTTGGAGTGTACATGTCTGTCACAATAGAATATACGTTCCAGCACTCAGCCTTTTCACGTTCGGGTGGAACGTCAAGTATCACTCGTATGGCGAAGAGATCATATACATCTTTCAACTCGATATGTTGCCGGCGCAGTTTGTTCCATATAGAGTAGATCGACTTTGTACGCCCTTTTATCTCATATGTGAGACCTGTGGCATCGAGTTTACGCCGCAGAGGATCGATAAACGAGGCTATATATGCGTCTCGTTCAGCTTTTGTAGCACTCAATCCATCTGCAATCTGCGAATAGACAGCCCGATTTGTATATTTCAGCGACAAATCCTCAAGCTCGCCCTTGATCTTATAGAGACCGAGACGATGGGCGAGTGGAGCATAGAGATAGCTCGACTCAGCAGCGATATCTCGCACCATCCGCTCGTTGGGGTGGTGATTGATGGCACGCATAAGTGCCAGCCGGTCGACAATCATTATAATGATCACACGAATGTCCTCGGCAAATGTCAACAGGAGTTTGCGAAAATTTTCACTCTCTACCGAGGCCTGTTTGCCGTAGATTCCAGCCACCTTTAATCTCCCTTCCACAAGAGAAGCAACGTCCGCACCCCAACGGGCAGTGAGAGTTTCTGTAGCAAGTTTGCCTTCATACACCAATGGGAACAGCATTACCGCAAGCAGCATGTTGCGGTCTGGAGACATTTTCTCGCACAACAGCAGTGCTGTCTGCAGGTTGTGAATGACAGCATTCAATCCAGCACGATTACGGGCCGTAAGACCATTAGCTATAGACTGGTCGAACACCTCGCGAAGATCGCGAAGATCATTGGGGTGGCTCACCGGTGCTGCGGCTCGGCTGAGCCTGTGTATCAGACCTGGCAGAAGAGCGGTCTCGTCTGTAGTGAAAAAATTGGCCAAAACGTGATTTTTGTTTTTGTCAGTCTTTTGGATCGAAAAGCTTACCTTGCTCATCAAGATGGAAATTGTGGGCAAGCAGTGCAATGAAGCGTGAGATCTGCGCAACGGCGTCTGACGTTTCAGGTGATATCTCTTTACCTTGCAGGCGAAGCATCAGTGTGCCATAAAGCGCGTTGAAGCATGTTTCTATTTCTCCCGCCGGATTTTCACCTGACTTCGACCGCAATTCAACTATGAACGGTAGTGTTTTGTAGAATTCAGCCGTGTATTGCTGGAATTTGGGGTCTTTTAGCATTGTCTGATGCAGTCCGGCAAGTTGCGATATGACATTACGTGTCAGCTGCAAATGACCGACTTTCTCAACCCCCTCCCGACGCATCATGTCAATGAGCGATTCATACCATTCGATCATGTTGAGACGCTGCTCTTCATTGAGCTGGTAGTGATCGATCACATTTCTCGTTATGCTTGTGATGTCGAGATTGTTGGCACGTATGATATCTTCGATCTGCCACATATA
>CANOUR010000033.1 GCA_947570265.1 uncultured Bacteroidales bacterium
CGGACGGTGGGGAGCATGACTATTCCTTTTGCTTTTGCCGCGAAGATAGGGAGGGCTTGATGCCTGTGACCGACATCGTGCGCGATTTTTTTAGCTATTTTTTTGTGTCGCGATGAAACGTTTTGGGGTGTTGGTGCGTCTAAATGGTAGAACCAGTTGGCAGCAATCATACAAAACAGATAAATGACGGATTAGGTGCGGAGAACACGAGAGCGCGTGTCTGCCGTGCCTTTTTCGTTTTTAGTTGGCGCTTTTTTATTTGGATTTCTCAATAGGTTTATGTTTTTTTGTGTTGTATTTAGTAATATATCTCCTATGAGAAGTAAGTAGCTGTTCAAATTTGAAAATCATTCAAAAATACGGCGTAATTATATATTCATTTATTTCTGTGAGTTACTTAGCTATAGCGGACTGCGGAAGCAGTAAGACAGAGTGGGCGGTTGTGGATGAGACTGACGGAGGTGTGGCGTCACGCTGGATCACGGCAGGCGCCAATCCGGCTGTGATGTCGCCGGGAGAGCTTTCGTCGGCTTTGGGTGAGGCGTCGGAGACGTTGCGCGGCCATGAGTTGACGTCGTTGTATTTTTACGGAGCCGGTTGTCTGCCGCATCTCAAAGATGGAGTATCGACGATATTGCGGGAGCTGAGCGGAGCAAGAGACGTGGAGGTGGAGAGCGATTTGCTCGGCGCGGCACGTGGACTGCTTGGCCGCAGACGCGGAGTGGCGTGTATTCTCGGGACAGGATCGAACTCGTGTCTCTATGACGGTGAGGCCATTATAGATAATGTGCCGTCGCTCGGATTCATACTCGGGGATGAGGGGAGCGGATCATATTTGGGCAAGATGTTGCTGTCGGACTATCTCAAGCGGCAGATGCCCGAAGAGCTTAGCCGAGCTTTTGCCGCCCGATATGGCATTGACACGGCTACGGCGGTGAGGATGGTTTACCGCAGTGCGTCGCCCAACCGTTTTTTGGCTTCATTCGCTCCGTTTATAGCCGAGCATCTGAAAGATCGATATATGGAGGCATTGGTGAGAAATGGATTTGAGGCATTTCTGAAGCGCAATGTATTGGCATATGACCGCGCACAGGAGATGCCTATAGCATTCTGCGGGGGTGTAGCCTGCAATTTCGCGGTAGTGCTGACCGATACGGCTTCGAGCCTCGGATTTACGATGATATCAATCGTGCATAAGCCGATGGATGGTCTGATCACTTACCATATGAGACAATGAACTGATAATATAGACATTTACATCTACAATCGTATGAAAGAAAAAGATATTACCGAACTGATATTGATAACCATAGCGGGGCAGGATCATCCCGGAGTGACATCGGCACTGACTGAGGTGCTGGCGCGGTATGATGCATCGATACTCGACATCGGTCAGGCCGACATCCATCACACGTTGTCGCTTGGCATATTGTTCAAGACACATAGCCGAGTGTCGGGCGATATAATGAAAGATCTGCTTTTCAGGGCGTATGAACTTGAGGTGCAGATACGTTTCACTCCGGTGAGCGCCGACGACTATGCCCAATGGGTGTCGATGCAGGGTAAGAACCGATGGATCATCACGATTCTTGGCCGACGGCTGACGGCAAGGCAGATCGCGCTTGTGACTGAGGAAATATCGCGTCAGGGGCTAAACATCGACTCGATACAGCGATTGACCGGACGTGTGCCTCTTGAGGAGGCGGAGGAAGAGCCGCGGTCGAAGGCGTGTGTGGAGTTTTCGGTGCGCGGCACTCCGGTAGACCATCAGTCGATGCAGGAGCGGTTCATGCAGCTGTCGCAGCAAGAGGAGTTTGACATATCGCTTCAGGAGGATACGATATACCGCAGGTGCCGCAGGCTCGTCTGCTTCGACATGGACTCGACTCTTATCGAGACCGAAGTGATCGATGAGCTGGCTGTACGCGCCGGTGTGGGTGACAAAGTGAAGGAGATCACCGAGCGCGCCATGCGCGGTGAGATTGATTTCCGCGAGAGTTTCCGCGAGCGTGTTGAGCTGCTGAAAGGGCTTGACGAAAATGTGATGCATGACATAGCGGTGAATCTGCCGATCACCGAGGGTGTCGACCGCATGATGCGTGTGCTGAAGCGCGCCGGGTTCAAGACCGCGATATTGTCGGGCGGTTTCACCTATTTCGGCAATTATCTGAAGCAGCGTTTCGGATTTGACTATGTGTATGCCAACGAGCTTGAGATTGTCGACGGACATCTGACCGGACGATATACGGGCGAGATTGTCGACGGACGCCGTAAGGCAGAGTTGCTGAGGTTGCTGGCGCAGGTTGAGAATATCGACATAGCCCAGACGATAGCCGTGGGTGACGGGGCGAATGATCTGCCGATGTTAGCCACTGCCGGACTCGGTATAGCTTTCCATGCCAAACCAAAGGTGAAGCAGACGGCTGATCAGTCGCTGTCGACTATCGGGCTTGACGGAATATTGTATTTTATCGGGTTCAAGGACTCGTTTATCTCGTGATCAGGGTCTGCGCCTCATGAGATAGTGGGTGACGAGTATGTCGGGGCGTCCGGCGAGCAGATTGCCGGTTGCACTGACGGGCCCGTCGGCTGCCATGCGCCGATAGTCGCGGTGAGCCTGCAATATGGCGCGCGCATTTGCCCAATCGAGTTTGAGCACGAATGCGGCAAAGGCAATGGTGTCGAGCAACCGCCTGATGATCAGTGCGCGGGTGCGTCCGGCCTCGGGGAGATTTTTGCGCAGCATGAGCAGATTGTTGCGGAAATTGAGATAGGTTTTGCGAGGGTTTGAAGCCGGAAGCGATCCACCCCCGAGATGATAGACTGCGGCGTCGCCGACGGCGTAGACTTTCCATCCGAGCAATCTCATGCGCCAGCACAGGTCGATTTCTTCCATGTGTGCGAAGAAACCGGCGTCGAGTCCACCACACTTAAGGTAGATGTCGGTGCGCACCATCAGGGCTGCACCTGAAGCCCAGTCGACGGGTATGGTGTCGTCGTATTGTCCGGTGTCTTTCTCGATTGTGTCGAACACGCGTCCGCGGCAGTAGGGGAAGCCATGTCGGTCGAGAAATCCGCCGGCGGCTCCGGCGTACTCGAATGTGTCGGGCTGGCGATAGCTGAGTATCTTGGGCTGGCATGCGCCTGCGTCGGGTGTTGCCTCCATGAACCGGTAGAGCGGTGTGAGCCAGTCGGATTTGACGGCTACGTCGCTGTTGAGCAGGACGGTGTAGGTGTAGCCCGAGAGCCGCAGGGCACGGTTGTAGCCCTCGGCGAAACCATAGTTGCGGTCGAGTATGATAGTCTTGACATCGGGGAATGTCCCGGCCAATAGAGCCAACGAACCATCGGTCGATCCGTTGTCGGCCACGATGATGTCGGCGATGTCGGAGGGTGTGTGTTCAATCACCGAGGGTAGGAATTCAGAGAGAAGTTTCTCACCGTTCCAGTTGAGAATTATTACGGCTACAGGCTTTTTCATTTCATATGCTACCTCTTTGTCTGATTATCTACTTGTCGGATGGTGCACCTGTTTCCATCGGTTGTGACTCCACAGCCAGTTGGAGGGGTCGCGCCGTATGGTGGCCTCGAGATGTGATATGTAGCGCCGGGTGAGTTCGCCCTGAGGAAGCTGGCCGGGGTGTTCGGCAAGCATGTGTGTGGTTATCGAGTAGTGCCCGCGGCTGATGCGTGTGATGTCCCAGTAGACCGCAGCGAGGTCGAGTTTGGCGGCAAGCACCTCGGTGCCGGATATGACCTCGGTAGGGCGTCCCATGAACGACATGGGCAACACGGTGTCGAGATGCGACACCTTCTGGTCGCTCATAAATCCGGTGACCGTGAGCATGCCGTCGCGCCGCATGCGCAGCAGGTCGCGGAACACGCCGCGTTTGGGCAGCGACACCGAGCGGAAGCGCGATCTCACGGACAGGAACCATCGGTCGGCACTTTTGTTGGCCAGCGGGCGATAGACCTGGCAGAAGCGCACGGAGGGATCGTCGGAGTGGTTGCTCCAGAGTGTCACGGAGGGTGCCCATTCCCAGTTGAAGCAGTGGCTGAAATAGACGGCCACGGATCGGTGGTTGTCGAGCAGGCTGTCGATCATGCCGGGGTTGGTGAAGACCATGCGGCGGCGCATCTCGTTGTCGCTGATGGAGGATAGTTTGGCCGTCTCGAAAAAGTAGTCGCAGAGATTGCGGTAGAAGCGACGGCCGATGCCGCTGTGTTGCGACCGGGTCATTTCGGGGAAAGCACCGGCGATGTTGCGCGCCACCAGTGTGCGGCGGTAGCGCACGACATGGTAGATGAGCGCAAACACGATGTCGGACAGGAGGTAGAGAACGGGGAAGGGGAGACGTCCCAGAAGATTCATCAGCAGTTTCACGGCAGCACTACCTCCCCCCGGAATGTCTCGCCGTCGAACTCGCCGAGGCGTATGTTGACGACGGTGTTGGCCAGCTCAGGACGCGGGTCGATGTCGACGCGCAGGTAGTTGTCGGTGAATCCACCCATCACGCCGTCGGGGCGCACATGCTCGAGGAGCACCGGCCGGACTGAGCCTGCGAAACGCGATGCAAAGGCCGTGAGCTTGTTTTCGGACAGTGCTATCATCTGACGAGCGCGCAGGTGCTTTTCTTCCTGACTGACAATGTGGTCGATGCCGAGGGCGCGTGTGCCGGGGCGTTCGCTGTAGGGGAAGACGTGCAGACGGCTGATGTCGAGCGATCTGACAAACTCATGGCATTGGTTGAAACAGGAGTCGGTTTCGCCGCGGCATCCCACCATGAGGTCGACGCCGATGAATGCGTCGGGCATCGCGGAGCGGATTTTCGCGATCTTGCGACGGAACATGCCGGTGTCGTAGCGGCGGCGCATCAGCCGGAGCACTTCGTCGGATCCACTCTGGAGCGGAATGTGGAAATGTGGCATGAACCTGGCTCCGGCGGGATCGTTGGCTATCCAGTCGATAAGGCTGTCGGACAGCAGATTTGGCTCGATGGATGATATGCGATAGCGCTCGATGCCGCTGACAGATGCAAGGGCATGGCACAGATCGTCGAACGATTCGCCGGTGGTGCGTCCGAAATCGCCGATGTTGACACCCGTGAGCACGATCTCGACGGCGCCTTCGTCGGCAGCCCGGCGAGCCTGTGAGACCAGGTCGGCGATCAGGGGCGAGCGGCTGCGGCCACGAGCCATGGGGATGGTGCAGTAGGTGCACCAGTAGTCGCAGCCGTCCTGCACTTTGAGGAACCAGCGTGTGCGGTCGCCGCGCGAGCATGACGGGGTGAATGAAGCGATCTCCTTGGCCGGGGTGACGGCCTGTTGCGGCCGGTGGGTCGCGAGCCATCGGTCGAGCCATTGGTCGAGTTCGCCTTTGCGGTCGTTGCCGGCGACGATGTCGACACCGGGGATGGCCGCCACTTCATCGGGTTTCAGCTGTGCGTAGCAGCCGGTGACGATGACCGTGGCACGAGGATAGCGCCTCACGAACTGCCGGATCAGCTGCCGGCATTTCTTATCGGCCAGTTCGGTGACGGAGCAGGTGTTGACCAGTATCAGATCGGGGTCGTCGCCTTTCTGGACGCGCATGATGCCTCTTGCGGCAAATTGGCGAGCGACGGTGGATGTCTCGGCGAAATTAAGCTTGCAACCGAGTGTGTGGAACAGAGCGGTGCGTGGCGAAAAAACACAATGGTCGATCATGCGGCAAAGTTACGAAAAAATGGGAGTAAGTAGCTGTTCAGATTAAAACGCTATTATGTTTTTTTAATTAATGACTATTTGATTTGACCAGCTGCTTATGCCTGCAAGCGGGTGTAAATTTGGATGTATTTAATAACACCAATAATAATTGACAATCATGACTTCAGTAAAAGTGAGATTCAGACAGTCGTCAGACGCCGGATGCGAGGGCAGCATCTATTATCAGATCGTGCACGGGAAGGAGACCCGTCGGCTGCTGACGGCGCACAGGGTGAGAAACGACGAGTGGAACAACTGCCGCGGGATAGTGTGCGGCGAATCGGGTGCGGGCGACAGGGAGGAGTATCTGCTGTGTGTGCGCCGCGAGGTGAGCCGCGACACCGACAGACTGAGGCGTATCATACGCAAGCTCGATAATGAAAAGATGAATTTTACGGCCGGCGATGTAGTGGATGAGTATCACCGCTATATAAAGGAGTATTCGCTGTGTGGTTTCATGGGTAAAATCACTGAGTCGCTGGCCAGGTGCGGCAAGCTGCGCACGTCGGAGATCTACAGGGTGGCGCTGGGGAGTTTCATGAAGTTTCGTGGCGGCAATGACATAATGCTCGATTGCATAACGGCAGATGAGATGGAGCGCTATCAGGCATGGCTGCTCGGGCGCGGTCTGTCGTTCAACACAGTGTCGTTTTACATGCGTGTGATCCGCGCGGTCTACAATAGAGCCGCCGACATCGGCGAGATCGATAACCGCAGACCGTTCAAGCATGTCTACACCGGTGTTGACAAGACGGCCAAGCGCGCGTTGGCCATCGATCATATCCGCAGGATCAGGCGGCTGGATCTGCGTAGGTGGCCGTCGCTCGATTTTGCCCGCGATATGTTCATGATGAGTTTCTATCTGCGAGGCATGAGCTTCATAGATATGGCGTATCTGAGGAAAAGCGATTTGCGGGACGGATATGTGAGCTATTGCCGGCGCAAGACATGCCAGCACATGAGCATCGAGTGGACCGACGAGATGCAGGCCATATTGGACAAGTATCCGGTGAATCAGTCGGATTATCTGCTGCCGATCATAAGATATCGGACAAACAACGACCGGCATATATACCGCAACATGAGCTATACGATCAACCGCGATCTAAAGAGGCTGGGTGTGGAGGCGGGCATCGGGTTGCCGCTTACGCTCTATGTGGCGCGCCACAGCTGGGCGTCGGTTGCCATGGCAAGCGGTGTGCCTGTCAATGTGATCAGCGAGGGGATGGGGCATGAGTCGGAAAACACGACAAGAATATATCTTGCGTCGCTTGATTCGTCGGCAGTCGATCGTGCCAATTCGGCAATAATTAAATCCCTGTAAAATTAATGGTGAAACGTAAGGCGACTGCCAAATCTCTTAACAAGAGATACTTCTGATGCTGCAAAGGTAGTGTTTTTTTCAATGACGGCAGTCGGGTTTCACAAATTTTTTCATTTTTAATCAATCTCTTAACAAGAGATTTCGGCGGTCGCAAACTGTCGTATACACAGCATCAAACGTGTTGAGGAAATGCAACTGTAACGATATGATAGTATAAATTATGTGAAACAATTTTTATGCTTGTGAAACGGCAATATACTTATTGTGACCCGATACAGATTTTTTTACTAATTTTGCACTCCGAAAAAGTATCTCTTGTTAAGAGATATTGATTTTTGCAGTGTCTATAACCTACTTATCTAAATACTAATCAGGATGATATGTTTGTTATAGTTGTCTGGTAGACTGATTTACGGAGATAGAAACACTACACACATGAGGATAGAGATTTTAATGAAACTGATCCGAATATGTCTAACCGCCATTGTGCTTGCCATGCCTGCCGGTGTGGCGGCTCAGGATGTGGCACTCAAGACCAATCTGTTTGACGATGCTTTGCTTGATGTCAATGTGGGGGCAGAAGTAGGGGTGGCTCCGAAATGGACCATCGATGTGCCGGTCAGCCTCAATTTCTGGAAACTCAGCCACAATCGCCAGTGGCGTCACTGGCTGGTGCAACCGGGCGTGCGCTATTGGTTCTGCGACCGTTTTTCGGGGCATTTCGTCGGGGCGCATGTCCACGGCGGCCAGTACAACATTGGCGGAATCGACACAGATTTCAAGTTTTTGGGTACGGACTTCGGCAAGCTCTACGACACTCGGTTCCAAGGGTGGTTTGTCGGTGCAGGAGTGAGCTACGGCTACACGTGGATACTTGGCAAGCACTGGAACATAGAGGGCGAGATCGGTGTGGGTTATTCCTACACGCGCTACGATCAGTTCCGCTGTGCAGGATGCGGCAAGAAGATCAGGTCGGGCAAGTCGCACAACTATGTCGGCGTGACGAAAGCCGCGGTAAACATTGTTTATCTCTTCTAAATTCAGACACCCTAAAACCAAAGCACACTGATGAAACACAATATATTATTGGCAACAATGGTGCTTGCCGGCGGCATGTCGGCGGCGGTAGCGGCGACTGACATTGTGGACAATGTGACGGTTGACCGGTTCGCCACCGAGCGCGATGGCAGCTATCTGACGCTCGACATGACTCTCGGGCTGAGTGATCTCCACGTGAAGTCGGGGCAGTGTGTGCTGCTTTCACCGGCTATGGTCAACGGCAACGACTCGGTGTCACTGCCACCTGTGGCGGTCTACGGGCGCAACCGATATTACTATTACGAGCGTAAGAAAGAGGGTGACACACTCGCCACGGCTGACGCTATGAAATTCATGGCCAAGGATATGCCCGACACGGTGGACTATCACCGTCTGCTGGCATGGCAGGAGTGGATGGATGGCGCCAAGATCACTCTGCGCCGCATTGACCGCGGATGCTGCGGCAATGAGCTGATGCGCGACTATGGCGAGATAGGCCGTCACCACGAGCGCTTTTTCCCCGATCTGATCTATATAAAGCCGAAGGGCGAGCTTGAGAAGCGCCGTTCACTCGAGGGAAAGGCTTATATCGACTTCCCGGTGGATCAGACGGTGATCTATCCCGACTATCGCCGCAACACGGTGGAGCTGGCGCGTATACGTGCCACGATCGATACCATACGCGATGACCGCGATGCTAAGATCGACTCGGTGTGGCTGAAAGGCTTTGCGTCGCCCGAGAGCCCCTATTCACATAACACCGATCTGGCTATCGGCCGAACGGCGGCGCTGAAGAACTATCTCAAGCAGCTCTATAGGTTTGATGATGTGGTGATCACCACCGATCATGAGCCTGAGGACTGGGAGGGTCTGCGCGAAGCTGTGGAGACGAGCAATCTCGACAACCGCGAGGCTATTCTGGCGCTGATCGACACGGACATGGATCCCGATGCAAAGGAGGCGCGGATCAAGAAGCTCTATCCGGCTGACTACAAGTTTATGCTCAAGCATTTCTATCCGGCTTTGCGTCACACCAACTACAAGGTCAGCTATGTGATACGCACCTACAGCAATCCCGAGGAGATACTGGCAATCATGCGTCAGCATCCTCAGAATCTGGGTCTCAACGAGTTTTATGTGGCGGCGTCGCAGTTTGAGCCGGGCACTGACGAGTTTACGGAGGTGTTTGAGACGGCGGTCAGACTGTTTCCTGACGATGAGACCGCCAATCTCAATGCGGCCAATGCCGCGTTGCGCCGTGGCGACATAGCCGGAGCGAAGCGTTATGTGGCGAAGGCGGGGAATACGGCCGAGGCAGTGTATACACGCGGTGCGATAGCCATACGCGAGAAAGACTATGCCACAGCCCGCAAATATCTCGGCGAGGCAGCCGCTGCCGGACTCGACCAGGCGTCGCAGACGCTCAGCGAGCTTGACAAACGTACGAAATAATGGCAATATACAATACGAGTAAATAAATTAATCATTTTCAACCAATCACTTATGAAGAAATCTTTTTTCTTTTCGGCTCTTCTTGCCGGAGCGGTGCTCACTGGCTGCTCTAACGAAGAACCCGTTGACAACGGCGCCGGCAGTGGCGACGTCGATGCCAACTTCCTGTCGGTACAGCTCGTGACCAATCAGCCCGGATCGCGTGCGGCAGGCGATGACAACTCTTATGAAGATGGCATCGGCTCGGAGAACGCAGTGGAGAAAGTGCGTTTCTACTTCTTCTACAACGACGGCACTCCCGCTATCGTGAAGAGCGGCGCTAATGTCAACTATGCAGAATGGAACGCCTCACTCACAGGTGAGACCGACAAACCCAACGTCGAGCAGACCATCGCCACCACCCTCATCATCGAATCGCCCAAGGGCGACAAGCTGCCTGAGAACGTTGTGGCCATCGTCAACCCCGACGGCCTGCCCAATGAGTCGCTGACACTCGGCAGTCTTTGCGAGATCACAGACAACTATCTCGGCAAGAATAAATTTGTGATGAGCAACTCGGTGTATGCCGACGGCTCGAACAAGATGGTGGCTGTGAGCGTGGCCGGACACATCTGCACCACTGCTGAAGATGCAAAAGCAAGCCCTGTTGTGATCCATGTCGAGCGCGTGCTTGCTAAGGTGCGTCTCGGTCTGGCTCTTGAGGTTAACGAAAACGGTCTTATCCCGGCCAAGCAGGCAGATGGCAAGCCTCAGCACGATTTCAAGGGTGAGCCTATCTTTGTGAAGTTCCTCGGATGGAATGTCACCGCCACTTCCGACAAGTCGCTCCTTGTAAAGGATATCAACCCCGGCTGGCCTGCCGGTCTGTTTGGTGTGGCTGAGACTTCCGAGATCTGGAACCACCCCGCATTCTTCCGTTCTTACTGGGCAGTGAATCCCAGCGGACTCACACCCCAGTATGGTGACTTCGCAGCTGCAGGCGGCGTGACATCGTTCACCACCAACAACTTCACCTATCTCCAGGAGAACGCATCGGACAGCAAGGCCGACGGCACCAACCCCAACACACCGTCGCAGGTGATCATCGCCGCTCAGCTCGTGAAGGCCGACGGCACACCTCTCGAGATTGCAGAGTGGGGCTTCATGAAGTACACTGTCGAGGATCTGAAGACGGCTATGGCCGGCAATGTAGAGATCTACAAGAACGTGGCTCTCGCAGAAGGCGAGGCCGAACACCGTGAGAAGATCGAAGCGGAAGATCTGACATTCAAGACAGTCACCAGCCTCGACATCACATCTGACCAGCGCTACTGGGTGTATGCTCAGGTAGCCGACGAGGCTGTGAAGTATTGCAAAAAAGATGGCACACCGCTCACTGTCGAGCAGGTCAACGACGAACTGAAGAAGCTCGGTCACGCCAAGGTGTGGACAGAGGGTAAGACCTACTACTATTTCGACATCAAGCACCTCGGAGACGACAAAGGCTCGAAGGGTGTAGTGCGTAACCATGTCTACGACGCTACCATCAACACTCTCACCGGTCTCGGCACACCTGTCTACGATCCCGACGAAATTATCATTCCCGAGAAGCCTGAGAAAGACGACACATTCATCGCCGCTTCGATCCGCATTCTGTCGTGGCGCATCGTCACCAACGATGTCGATCTCGAATGGTGATAACCGATTGATAATCCACTGATCCCTATATAGGCAGGCGGCACTGGCCGCCGGTCATGCCGCCTGCCTATTTCACAAGTAAAACAAATGACTATCCCTCCTCACACCCATCATCACCTCCGCAGCGGTGAGAAGAATGCTGCGGGAACACGATGACGACACCGGCCGATGTTCCGGTTGCCATCATTGATTCAACAAAGAATATCCACAGGCCATGAGCCTGACCATCATACATATCACATCATTGAAGCGAAAGACAATGAATTTGCCGAAACTTTTTAAAATCCATGGACTTGCGACGGTCATCACGGCTATTGCGGCGGCGATGCTACTGACGTCGTGCAACGGTCTGATCTATGAGGATGAGGGCGATTGCAGCGTGGTATACCGTATCAAGTTTCGATATGACATGAACCTGAAATGGGCCGATGCTTTCGCCAACGAGGTGAAATCGGTCCGCCTCTACGCATACGACAAGAACGGCACGCTGGTGGCCGAGAAAACCGAGAGCGGCGCAGCTCTGGCCAGCGAGGGCTATTCGATGACACTCGAAGTGCCGGCCGGCGACTATCATCTGGCCGCATGGTGCGGACTCGACAATGGCGGCGAGCGCGCCGAATCGTTCTCGACAGCCGATCAGTCAGACTATCAGGCGTCGCTTGACAAGCTGACATGCCGTCTCAACAGCAAGTCAGATGCCGAGCATCCGTCATACAGCGACGAGCACCTGTTCTCGCTGTTCCACGGCACACTCGATGTGTCGCTGCCCGACAATCCCGACGGGGGCGAGTATGTCTACACGATGTCGTTGACCAAAAACACCAACCATATACGCATCATATTGCAGCATCTGTCGGGCGAGGATGTCGATGAGGATGACTTCACATTCCAGATCGAGGACAACAATGGCCTGATGGCTCATGACAACTCGCTGATACCCGACCGCGACATCATGTACCGCACGTGGAGCAAGAGAAGCGGTCAGGCGGGTGTAGGCAAGGATGACACTCCGGCCGAGAGCCGCGGCATAGTCTATGTCAACGGCGCCATAGCCGATCTGACCGTGGGGCGCATGATGGAGAGCCACCGGCGCGACATGATGCTGACCATCAAGAGCAAGGACGGCAGCGAGGTGGCGCGTGTGCCGGTGATCGACTATGCGTTGCTTGCCAAGGACTATTACGAGGAGGCCTACGGCCACAAGATGTCTGATCAGGAATTTCTCGACCGCGAGGATGAGTATGTGATGACATTTTTCCTCGACCGTAACAACCAATGGATCAGCAGTTCGATACTGATCCACTCATGGAGAGTGGTGCTTGGAAATTACGATGTATGAGCATGGTGACAGATAAAGCGGTTGGATATGTCATGGCCGTGTGTGTGGCTGTGCTGTGTTCGGTCATGATGGCCGGATGCAGTGGCGACGCGCCCGAAATATCTGCGGATGGCGGTGACGGACAGACCTCACTGGTGCTTCACATAGGTGCTGCCGACATAGCCGCGGCCACCCGGGCTGACGAGATACCCGACCTGGAGAAGATGCACTCGGTGCGCGTGGTGCTCACCGACGAGAACGGCACAGTCGAGCACAATCTCGCTGTGAGATCCATTGCGCCGATGGAACAGCACAGCTTTCATTTCGCGCTGTCGCCCGGACGCAAGAAGATTTTTATAATCGCCAACGAGGAGAGTGTGGCCGACCGCACGTCGCAGCGACAGCTCAGCGAGGTGCTCAATGCCACCGCGCCCGGCACGCCGGGATTTGACAAGATGATCGACAATGTGGTGTTCGTGCCCGATCCCACGCTGCCGACCCCCATGTCGGCCACCTACGACATCGACATACACACCGGAGAGAACAACCGCACGTTTTATGTGGTGAGGTCGGTGACGAAGTTCACTTTCAATTTCGAGAACATACGCAAGGAGGAGGTGAAAGTCAACAGCATATCGATCTCGTCGCTTGCCGACAAGAGCTATCTGATGGCGCATGTCGGTGCATCAGACCTGATGAAGCACAATGTCAACGGCGATCTGCTGCATTGGGTCGACTGGCTGCGCGAAGTGGCCGACGGCAGCCGCGAAGTGCCCCGCAATCCGGCCAACGGACAGTTCAACGACCGTGTGGGCTGGATAAAGGACTATTCGGTTCCTGATGACGCAGTGATGACGGAGTATGCCCTCGACCTTGGCGGCAAGGCCATCACAGTGCCCGCGGCCGTCACAGCCGCCAACGGGCGTGCCACGGCCGGCAAGCTCGACGGAGTGGGGCCGTTCTACACCACCGAGAGCCGCAACTTCGCGGCCGATGCGTCGGCCGATGCCGACCAGAGCTATTGGGTGACATTCGGCATCGAAGGGCTCAACCGGCGGCTCACCAAACCGCTGGAAGCGGTCAAGGCACTGTTCCGCAACACTCATGTGATTGTCGATGTGTTCATGACCAAAGATATTGACGATCCGTTGCAGGTGGTGTGCACGGTCGACGTGCAGCCGTATTCGTCGGTGGATCTGCGCCCCGATTTCGGCCTTGAGCGCGATGAGGAGAACAATATCGTCAACCGCGACCAATTCGGCTATCTGACCGATGAAAACGGCCGGCATATCGATGCCTACGGCAATCCGGCCACGCTTACGGTCGTTGACGGCAAGCCGGTGAGCTTCAGGGATCACGAAGGCTATATCCTCAACAAGAACGGGTATCCCGTGGATGAGAACGGAGTGGCCGGTTACCGGGATGAATCAAAAGAACACCGTGTGCGCAATTTCATGGGCTATATAATGAACAAGGAGGGTCAGCTGATCGACAAGGATGGCAATCCGGCCTATCACGACACATCGGTCACAGACAAATATGTGGTGCGCGACAGCGAAGGCCATATCATCGATTACGAAGGACACAGGATAGACAGTAACGGCAAGCCTATCAATTGAAACATATAGTATGAAACAATCATTTCACAAAATATTGGTTTTTCTCGCGATGTCCGTCGCATTCATGGCAGGAGTCACCTCGTGTCATGACGATCTGGACTATGACGATCCCAATGCCATCACCGATGGCACAGGGCGCGTGAGAATGGCTTTTGACTTCATGCCGCTGGCCGAGACCACGCTCGACTCGCGGGCGTCGACAGTCGCACCCGACGGCGATGCCATAAAGGCTGTGACCGACTTGTGCATACTCATCTATGACCGTCAGAAAAAGCTGGTGGAGATCAAGGAGTATGATGCCTCGGAATTGGGTCTGAAGCTTGAGAACCGCACCGGTGCCGATGCGACCAACGGTGTGACAGCCGAGGCGCAGACATGGCATGGCGAGGTGACGTTTGATCTCAAATATGGCAAATATTACATCTATGCCGTGGCCAATCTCGGCAAATATTCCAAGACCACGCGTGTGTCGACCACACGTCAGGTGCTTGAGGAGAACCGCGAGGAGATAGAGACCGTCGACGGGCTGAGGGCGCTGCGCGTGGAGTTTGATGCGGAAAATGTGCGCAACAACTGCGAGATGCTCGGCTATTTCACCAATGGCAAGGCTGAGCATGCGCCGGTGAGCGCCGAATCAGACGGTGTGATCGTCAACCAGCCTCAGACTCAGCTTCATTCGTGGCTGAGGCGATGCGCGTCGAAGGTGACGATCGACTTTGATCCGTCGGGGCTAAATGAGAATGTACGTATATTCATACGCCGCGCCACCGTGCGCGACATACCGGTTGACTGCCCGCTCGGATTCACCAATGTGCCCGACGACAAGTCGCAGCTGCTGCGCATAAAAGGCAATACCTATGGCGAGAACGCATCGGGACACCACATCGATTTCGGCGATTTTCTGAAGAAAGGTGACAAGGAGGGTACGCAGTATGACTCGCAGTCGACCGACTACATGAAGTGGCCGATGATTATGAAAGCCGACACATTGTTTCCGGTCAACGCTCATTCCGAGACGGCCAAGTGCCTGATACTCTACGAGAACATGCAAGGCTTTGGAAAAGATAAGCGCCAATATCCCGACAAAGACGGATTGGTAGCCGACCGCGACATAGTGAAGGACAACAAGCCCTACGGATCGTACATAGAGGTGGAGGCTTATTACCAGAACCTCAATGCCGGACAGCTCAGCCAAGGCAAGATCATATACCGGTTTATGCTGGGGCAGAATGTGATCGACGATTACAACGCTATGCGCAACTGCCACTACAAGCTGACGCTGGCATTCCGTGGCAATGCCAATGATGCCGACTGGCACATAGTGTATCCCGGCACTGATCCGGTGGTGGTGCCCACTCCCTACTATATCTCGTATCTCTACAACCACGAGATGAGGCTGCCGCTGCGAATGACGCCTGAAAATCCCGATGACAAAATCACGAAGCTTGAGGCTCAGATCACTATCAACCGCTGGTGGCCTGAGGGTGGTGACAAGCGAACATATTTTTCTGACGGCAAATGTGATATTGACAACGATGCCAACCGTGCCAACGGATTTCTGTCGCTGAAACCGACTGTCACAACCAATGTTCAACCCGAGGGTGGTTTAGGCGCATATAACTACAACAAGCCGTACTACTATGGTGAGAGAGATGGTATCAACAAGTCGATCCGCACTGAATATCCTGTGGATAAGACGAGGCAATATACGTTCACATCGAAAATCACAAAGGAATCGAGAACCGATGAGGTGACAGTGCAGACAACTCCGGGCAGCAACAGCATCGAATGGGGCATACCGCTATACACCCGAGCCAAGTCGCTCGTGATAGCGACGGGCTACACCGGCAACAATGTCTACAGCGGTCACTACCGTTTAGGCAAGGTGTTGTTTACCGCCACTCTCAACGGTGATAAGAATAAAACGATGAAGAAAGAGGTGGAGATCCGTCAGGTGGAGCGTATAGTCAATCCCAAAGGTGTGTATCGCAAGTGGGACAGCCGCGAGCCATTTCATGTGGTGCTCAAGAAGCTGCTTGAGGAGGACTCCGAGGATTTCGACGATGTGAGATCCGACGGGCCATGGAGAGCCTATATAGTTGCCGGAGACAAGGATTTCATCGATATAGGGCGCCCGGGCAACAAGACAGCGAAAGGGTCGTCGGGTTCGGCGATTGACTTCAACATACGCTTCAAAGGCTCGGGTGGGGCTAATATCTCGAAAAATTGCGTGATCCGTGTGGAATACAACAACTACACGTGTGTCCACCTGATATTCGTGCGTCAGGGCTACGCGGCTGTGCCGATAGTGGATGGAGGCAGCAGCTGGCATGTGACCAATATGCTCGGCAAGGGAGTGCCGGCTGGGCATCCGTGTGATGAAGGCTCGATGTTTAAGTTCGGCAACTGGGATCAGCCTATCGATGTAGGCGCTATAACGCAGCCGGCCAAAGCATGGCCAGATATGGAAGAGACCGATTTTATCAGCCGTGCGGACGAACTTGATCTTTATGGTGGCGGAAAGGCAAAGTGGACTGGAATAACGTTCGAGCCAAAGGGAGGAGGTTTCAGTGAGGATGGCGGAAAAGTGGCAGATATGGCGGATATAAGCAAGCTTGTGGGCAATTGTGAGATAGGCTTCGGAGTGCTCTATGCCGATGGCGCTACAGAGACAGCCGGAACAGTCAGCAAGGCATACGGCTACAACAGGGCTAAGGGACAGACCACCGGCTATGGCATGCGCGGGGCGTTTACCTACAATGCCAAAGCTACCAGCACCTATTTCGGCCGCAATCTGTTTTTCCCTATAGGGCATTCAGGCTATGGACAGCGCAAAGATATAAATCTTGAACATGGTAGCGGAAAGGATGGCGTTTTGCGATATGCCGCCGGTCGTTATAAGATGATGGATGACACGGAAGCTACAAATCGTCCGCTTCTGTGGGATCTGTTCCGACGATTCGGAGCGATTTATTGGTCAAGAACAGCGTCATCAGGTCAAGCAGGTCTCGATATTAATTATTTTTCATTTGACTTCAATACGATCGACGCTCCAAATATCATATATATTGATGGTGGTAAATACTTGGCATCAAATGCCTGCTTTGTGAGGTGCGTTGATTGAGAATCACCTTTTGCAAAATAAACAGAGAGAGTCCGGCGCGTGCCGGACTCTCTCTGTTTAGCATGAATGTTGTGGGTGTCACCTGGTAGTGGCAGCGGTTTTGCGAACCGTCCACTTATAGGGATCTTTGTCGGCCTCCTCGTTGAGCACAAACTCATAGCCCTGAGGAGCGGCGATAGCCTTGTTTAATGAATGGTTGTAGGGCAGGCCGCTGAACACGCCGCCGAAGACCTGTATCTGTCCGTCGGGGAGATTCACGTCGTTGTCGCCCGATACGAGCGCAGCCTTGCCGTCGGCGAGATTGCTCCATGTGTTGGCTCCTGCAAATTTACCACCTTCGATGATCACGGTTGCTCCGTTTGTTGCGTAGACAGGATAGAATGCGTCCATTTTGCCGGGAGTGTTGACTGTGGTGTAGGTGCCGCTCTTGATGGTCATGACCAGCTCTTTGGAGTCGGCGCTGACACCGCCCTGTGTGCCGATGACCGTGCAGTTCTCGAGCGTTGCTTCCTTGCCGAATATGCGCATGTTGTAGGACCATGTGCCATTGCTGTTGGATGAGTTGCTCTCGAAGTAGCTGTTGGTGATTGTGACAGTGCCCGAAGCAACGTCGCGACCCATGCCGCAGACGGTGAATTCGCCGGAGTAGATGGTGGCGTTGTTGATGGTGACGTTGGCATCGTTGTAGTATGACACGGCTGCCGAGTTGAGGGGATAGCCTTTGCTCGCGTTGCCATGGTTGTGATATGTGAGGTCGTTGTCGAGAGTCACGCCGTCGATCACGAGATCACCGCCCATCACGCGCACGAGCTGGCGGAAGGTGTTGCCCTCTTCGGTCTCCTCGGCGGTGTTGGGGATTACCTCGCAAGCGAGAGTGCCCTTGCCTGAAATTGTAAGGCCGTTGTTGGCAATGAAGCAAGCGTCGTGGGGGAGGGTGATGGTGGCGTTGTTGCTCACTTCGATGGTCTTGTTGTTGTCGAATGTGAGATCTTCCTGTGTCACTTTCGTGAGGTCGAGGTTAGCGGGAACCTGCACCGTGGTGACGGCGGGATCTTTCATGTCGGCGAGGAACTGAGCCACGAGCACGTCAACGTCGTTGCCGGGGGTGTAGAACTCGGGATTGACCGTGATCGTGAAATCGAGCGGCGAGGTGAGCAGTGCGCCGTAGACATTGGTGCGGTAGTTGCGCTGCAGAGGCAGGTTGGGCACGGTGACGGTGGTGGAGTGGTTGTCGGTGAGAGTGATGACAACGGTGGCGTCGGTGAGCTCGCGCTGAGCCTGCTGCACGTTGTCGGCCTCGGGCTGGTTGCCTGTGAGCAGATAGTTCATTGACAGGTAGTCGTAGCCGTCGACGGGGAATGTCTCGTTCTCGGGCTTGACGCCGGTGAATGTGAGCGACTGCGGGTCGGATGCCACGCCGGAGAGGAGGTTGAGAGTGCCGTAGACGTCGCTGACGGTGACGCTGACGGAGGCAACTTCGCTCTTTGCCGCCTCGACAGCCTTGAGGTCGGATGTGCCGATGTTGAGCTGGGCGAACGGACGGCGCAGTTCGACAGGCTGGTTCATCGGGCCTGTGACAGTGAGGTTGGCGATGCTCTGGAAGAACGCGTCGCGATTTTCATCGTTGGCGTTGACAGGGGTGTCGTAGGTGGTGGTGACACTCTTTGTCGCCGAGCTGAATGTGTAGGGGCTGCCGGTTGTGGCGTCGGCCCAGAAGATGAAGTCGTAGCTTTTGCCTTTGACAAGATTGAGCGACAGTGTGAAATTCGTAGCATCGATGGTGACAGGCGTCGGTGAGCCGGTGACATCGGATGCGAAGACCACATCGTCAGATCCGGTCTCGTAGACGGCGTAGTGCAGATTTTTGAGCTGCGATCCGTCACCATATGCGCGGCTGAGCAGCGACGACGGAATGCTGGCCGAGAATGTCACGAGGCCGTCGGAGCCTTGGGAGAGGTCATGCATTTCCTCGTTGGAGCACGATGCCAGTGCGAGTGTCACGGCGCTCATCAGAATGATTGATTTTTTCATAAAAAGGTTTTGGTTAAAAGTGTATAGTAAGGTTACTTATATGTCGTTGATGTATCCGTCGAGGGGTGAGGAGGGGTCAATGGATCTCGATGTCGATGTCGCCGCTGAAATCGGGGTTTATGCCGATGTCGGATCCGGCGGTGGATGTGAGGAACTTGCCTTTGACGACGGTAAGGCGGTTGCGCATCAGAGGCACGGCGACCGGGCCGGTGGATGCAATGCGGGTGGCGGTTGCGTTGTCGTAGACGTCGAGACTGAGCATCACGGTGCTTTCGCGTCCGTTGACGAAAACGTAGTCAGACCCGAGTGTGGCCGTGTTTTGTCCGTCGCCCGTCAGGGCTATGAGGCCGTTGAATGCAGCGCCGGTGATGGAGTTGACCGGTTTGTCGGTGAAGTTGTTGAACTCCGATGGCATGTAGCCGGAGTAGCGGATCACGATGCCGTAGCCGGCGAGGGCTGAGGCTTTTGAATTTCTCGCGGCGGCCTGAAGATCGTTGCGCGAGATGAATTCGTCGACATCGGTGGTGACGAATACGAAGCGCGCCATGGGGCGCCGCATCTCCACGATGGCTTCGTTCAAGGGGGTGGTGGCGTCGGTGGCATACATCAATCCGTCGCTGCCGATTGAGAATGAGCAGCTGCCGCGGAAGGCATCGCGCCAGACGGTGTTGCCCTCGTGCCACAGCAGGCCGTCTTTTTGCTCGGAGAGCAGTGAGATCTCGGCAAAGTCGGAGGTGTTGTAGTAGAGATCACGGTCGGAGCCGGTGAGGCTATAGTCTGTCCAAGCCAGACAGTTGTAGCGCCCGGGTGGTAGGGAGAGGTCGATCAGGCGATCGTCGGTCGCGGCAGAGGCTTCGTCGGTGAGCACCACAGTGGCTACCTCGGTGCGCGACAATGCCCGGCTGTCGTCGCCGGTGAACGGATAGACTTTAATGATGTGGCGGCTGCTTACCGGAGCCGATGAGCGGCTCAGACGGCCGGTGCGGGTGTCGAACTCCACGGTGGTGTAGACGGGCATGTCGAGATCGGTGAACCGCATCAGAATGTGGCTCGCAGGCACGCCGGGAGGCGGAGGCGACGGCTGATCCCCGACGGGAAATTCATGCACGTTGCATGAGGTCAGCGCGAGGGCTGCGACCAAGGTAAGCTGCCAGAACAGCGCATGGGGATGTGTGGCGTGGAATCTCATCGGTTGAACGCGTTGAAGTTGTAGACTAATGAGATGGCCACGTTGTCGATGCCGACGAATGTGCGAGTGTGGCGACTGACCCACCGACCGTTGCGCTCGTTGACAAATTTGTCGTATTCAAGATGGTAGATGCCTGCACCGATGGCGGCTTCGGCAGCCCACCGGCCATTGCGTCCGAGCGGCAGGCGGTAGCCGATGCCTATGCCACCGCCGAGGGCGGGGTGGCGTCCGTCGACATCCTGAATGCGGTATTCCCAACCCGGAAGCGCGAAGTTGTAGGCCGCCATCTGCATGTGGGCGTCGACAAACAGCCCGCTGTGGGTGCCGGAGAACCAGTAGCGCACTTCGGGGCGGAAGATGAATGTGCGGAATTTGCGTGTGTGGCGGGCGTAGTTCCAGCCTGAGTAGTAGACCGACAGGGCGGCTGACCAATGGCAGGCGAAGTCGATCTCGCCAGTGGCGTTGATGATGCCGAGGGATAGCCCGAGAAGGGACGAGGATAGATGCCACGAGCGATGACAGGCAGGAACAGCAGCCTGTGGGGCGGCTGACCAAGGACTGGTGTCGACGATGGGTTGTGGCGCCGGTTCAT
>CANOUR010000034.1 GCA_947570265.1 uncultured Bacteroidales bacterium
GTTTTCCACACCTGAGAGGAGAACCAGTAGGCGTAGGCCATGAGGAAGAATTTGATCTGCTCGTCGCTGTGGCGGTCGTCGACCAACAGATAGGGGGCTACCTTGTCGATGACGCGCTGTTTCTCAAGGCAGAATAGTATGGCTTCCTGCTGACGCGACATGGGTCGGCCGTACCACTTGCGGAAGTGGTAGCCCAAGGGGGGCGAGCCGGGCGGAAGGCTGCGGCGTATGTCGCGGACTGTGGGGAGCATGGTTTTGCTTTTGCCGCGAAGATAGGACGCGCACGATGCGTTGAGCCGACATCGTGCGCGATTTGTTTCTGCCAATAAGCAGGGAGTTGCATATTATGGCAGAAAGGGGTAACTTTGGAGTCTGATAAGTTTTAAAACTACGACGAGTCAATCATATGAATAATCTGCTGTCGCGCACTCTTACGGGAATAATTTATGTTGCTATTATTGTAGCCGGCCTGTGCACCGGTCATGTCAGCTTCATGGCATTAGGATGCCTGCTTGCCGGACTGGGTGTGGCCGAGTTTCTGAATCTCACGGGCAACCGCAGTCTACCGATGCTCATAGCCGATCTGACCGGCGCGCTGATAGCTGTAGCCGGGATGGACACTGTGGCAACGACATGGGTAAACGGGTGGTCATTTCCGGCACTGACAGTGTGGGGGCTGATATTCACGGCATGGTTTGCCATGCGGTTTGTGGCACAGATATACAGCAAGGATGATGCGCCGCTGAGACGGCTCGCATGCTCGATGATGGCACTGATGTATGTGGCTCTGCCAGTGGCATTGATGAGCTGTGTCTACAATGCGTCGGAGGGTGGCGCGCTGATGATGGCAGTGTTTGTGATGATCTGGCTGAACGACACAGGCGCTTATCTGGTGGGATCGCAGATCGGACGGCACAAACTTTTCGAGCGGCTATCGCCCAAGAAGTCGTGGGAAGGATTTGTCGGCGGAATGATACTGACGATGGCAAGCGCGCCGGCAATGTATCATTTTTTCCCGGAAGTGGCCGGAGGCAGAGGAGTGTGGTTTATGGTGGGGCTGGGCATGATTGTGCCTATAGCCGCCACATGGGGGGATCTTGCCGAATCGATGCTCAAACGATCGCTACACGTGAAGGATTCGGGAAAAATATTGCCCGGACACGGAGGAATACTTGACCGCATAGACTCGCTGCTGCTGGTGGTGCCGGTGACGGTTACCTACATAGGGATCTGGCGACTGTTTGCGTGATTGATTTACTTGCCTTTGCGAATGGCCACCTCGCGGTCGATGTCGCGGCCACGGCCAAGCAATATCTGCGGGACGAAGGCGCGGATAAATCCGCATCCGTATCCACATATCTGAATGATGCTCGCCGGGACGGCCTTGAGGGCTATGACAAGCGATTTTTCAGATGCGAGCGCAGCGAAGAATATGGCCAGTAAATAAATGGCCAATGGCAACATGAACCATGGAGAGACGGCAATGCCGAGCAGAAGAAGCGCTATGCCGATGAGCACAGCCATGGCCGGAAGCATGTGGACGAGTTTCATAGAGCCGGGATAGAGCAACTGCAGGGCAATGCGCGATTGACCGAAAACGTAGACCTGACGCATGAATTTGCGGAAGTCGACCCGGCGCTTGTGGTAGACAGGCACTTCGCGGATGAGACGTGTGACGAAACCAGCGCGCGATATGCGTGTGGACATGTCGATGTCTTCCGAAAACATCTCGCGGAAGCCGCCCACACGGTCGTAGACCTCGCGTGTGAATCCGGTGTTGAACGTACGTGGCACAAATTTCTCGAGGCTGACTTTTCCTCCGCGGATGCCGCCGGTGGTGAGGAAAGATGTCATGGCGAAATTGATAGCCTTTTGTGTCGATGAGAAAGATGAGTGAGCCGCGTCAGGGCCACCGTAGCAGTCGCATGGCGATTGGTCGAGGACACGCGCGAGAGTGGTGAAGTAGCCTTGGGGGATGACGCAGTCGCTGTCGAAAAACACGAGCCACCGACCCCGGGATCGCTCGATGCCATAGTTGCGGGCGATGGAGCGCCCCTCGTTGTTTTTGAAGAAATAGTGGACGTCGAGACGCGATGCGTAAGCTTGTGCAACATCGCGGCATGGTTCGGTGGATCCGTCCTCTACGAGAATCACCTCGAACAGAGGGGAGGCCTGCACAGCCAGACTCTCGAGCAGGTCACGTACCTCGTCGATGCGATTGTAGACAGGGACAATCACGGAGAAAAGCGGTGCAGCGGCGGCGGGGATGTGTTCGGAGTTTGTCATCATCATCATCAGTCCATGCGGTTTTTATAGTCATCGTAGGTGAAATGCCGTAGGATGCGGCACTGTCCGTCGGCCGCGCACCAGACAAGATCGGGGTGGGCGATGCCATTGAACATGGTTGTCTTGACGGTAGTGTAGTGGTTCATGTCCTCAAGAGTGAGACGGTCGCCAGGAGCGAGAGGCCGGTCGAAAGCCCAGTCGCCCATGAAATCGCCACTGAGGCATGAATTGCCGCCAAGGCGATAGATGTGCGGGGCACCGTCGCGGCTCTCAGTGACGGCAGGTTTGTAGGGCATCTCGAGTGTGTCGGGCATATGACATGCGAAAGATGCGTCGATGATGGCGGTGGAGATTCCGGCATTCACGACAACGTCGACGACGGATGTGATGAGGTCGCCGGTGCGCCATGTCCATGCACTCCCCGGCTCGAGGATCACCTCGAGATTGGGATGACGCTGACGAAAACCGGCGAGCAGAGCCACAAGATGGTCAGTGTCGTAGCCCTGACGGGTCATGAGATGGCCACCACCCATGTTGACCCACCGCAACTGCGGCAACCAGCGGCCAAACTGTTGTTCGAACGCCAGGAGAACCCGTTCGAGATCGTAGGATGTGGACTCGCACAGCGCATGGAAGTGAAACCCTGAAAGATAGTCGGGAAGAAGGTCGGGAAGAAGGTCGGCGGTGACACCGAAACGCGATCCGGGAAGAGAGGGATTGTAGATGTCGGTGTCGACGACCGAGCATAGCGGATTGACACGCAGGCCGGCTGACACGCCAGCATCGCGAGCCATAGCTCCGTAGCGGTTGAGCTGGTCGAGGGAGTTGAATGTGATGTGTGAGGAGCGGGACAGAAACTCGCCGATCGTCGATGGAGTGTAGACCGGGCAGTAGCTGTGGGCCTGGCCTCCGAGTTCCTCGCAACCGAGACGCAGCTCATTGAGGGAGCTTGCGGTGAAGTCGCGGTTGTATTCGGCAATGACCGGGAATGTGCGCCAGAGCGCATTGGCCTTGAACGCCATGATGATGTTGACGCCGGCACGGCGCTCGACGTCGGTTATGAGCTGCAAATTGCGGCGAAGACGATCTTCATAGACGATGAATGCCGGTGTTGGGAGCTGATCGGGGGTCATGTGTCAATTGTCGATGATTGTGAAACGGGCGAACTTGAGGAGGAGAACACGCGAGCCGGTGTTGTCGAAGTCGACAGTGATGCGTGTGTCGGCCATTGAGTTGTCGATCTTGGCGACAGTGCCCTGACCGAATTTGGAATGCTCGACACGCATGCCGGGTGAGAGTTCGGCAGCTGTGTGGAGAGTCTGACCGGTTGCAGCCGGAGAGGCTGAAGCCTGCGACGAGGCACGACGCACAGGGGATGGGCGGGAGGCGGGTGTGTGGAAACTCGACCTGTAGCCGGCGATGGGATTGACGGCAGAGGGAAGCTGAGTGCCGGTGGCAGCGCGCATATAGCGGGCGTCGATGTCGGCAATGAAACGCGACGGGCGGGATGTGACGGTCTGTCCGTTGCGAAACCGCGAGGATGCGTAGCTCAACATGCAGAAATGTTTGGCACGTGTGATGGCCACATAGAGCAGACGGCGCTCCTCCTCGATCTCGGCGGGGGAACCCGCGGCCATGGCCGACGGGAACAGTTCCTCTTCCACTCCGACGATGAAGACATTGGAGAATTCGAGGCCTTTGGCGGCATGGACTGTCATGAGGGTGACGGCGGATTCGCCAGATGAGACAGTGTCCTGATCGGTGGCGAGTGACACCTCACTCATGTAGGCAGCCAAGGTGGGTGAGCCGGATTGGTCGTCAGCGCCACTTTCGAGGCGCGACTGCACGAACTCCATGACACCGGCGAGAAGTTCCTGAAGGTTTTCCTGCTTGGAGATGCTCTCGGGCGTGCGGTCGGTGACGAGGACGGCAAGCAGGCGGGTGCGCGCGATGATCTCGGTGGCCACGGCATAGGCGTCGTCACCGGCTGCCACGAGAGCGCAGAAAGACTCAATGAGCGAGCGGAAATCGGTGAGTTTGCGAAGTGTGCCTGCATTTACCTGCAGTCCGTGACTGACGGGGTCGGATATTACCTGCCACATCGACACATTGCTGCCAACAGCGGCATGGACGATCTTGCCGACGGTGGTTTCGCCGATGCCACGGGCGGGATAGTTGATGACGCGTTTGAGAGCCTCGTCGTCGTGAGGGTTGATGGCAAGACGGAAATATGCGATGGCATCTTTCACTTCCTTGCGCTGATAGAACGACAGGCCGCCGTAGATGCGGTAGGGGATGTTGCGTTTGCGCAATTGCTCCTCGAGGATTCGGCTCTGCGCGTTGGTGCGGTAGAGGATTGCGAACTCGTCGTAGGGATCGCGACCGGAGAGCTTCAGCTGCGAGATGCGATTGGCCACGAGATAGCTTTCTTCGTAGTCGCTGTAGCTCTGGACGAGTTCGACAGGTGCTCCGGCTTCGTTTTCGGAGAATACGTTTTTGGGGATCTGCCCCCGGTTTTTGGCGATGAGGCTGCCTGCGGCGTTGACTATGTTGCGCGATGAGCGATAGTTGCGTTCGAGTTTGAACACTTGCAGGTCGGGGTAGGCATTGCGCAAGTTGAGGATGTTGGCAATGTTGGCGCCACGGAATGAATAGATGCTCTGTGCATCGTCGCCGACGACGCATATGTTGCCCTGATTTTCAGTGAGGCGCTGGACGATAAGATGCTGCGCGAAGTTGGTGTCCTGATACTCGTCGACAAGGACATAGCGGAAAAACTCGCGATAGTGGCACAGGATGTCGGGGTTGTCGCGCAGGAGGACGTTGGTGTAGTAAAGTAGATCGTCGAAGTCCATGACGCCTGCCGTGAGGCAGCGGTCGCGATAGATGGCGTAGATGCGGGCGATTTCGGGACGCCTGGAGCGGCGGTCGGACTCGATGAGATCGCGGTCGCGGCGATAGTCCTCGGGAGATATCAGTGCATTTTTAGCCATCGAGATGGAAGACAGGACTGTGGATGGCTTGTAGACCTTCTCATCGAGGCTGAGATCTTTGATGATCATCTTGACCAGCGACTTTGAGTCGGCGGCATCGTAGATGGTGAACGAGCTGCGGAATCCGAGCCGGTCGGCATGTGTGCGGAGAATGCGTGCGAAAATCGAATGGAATGTGCCCATCCACAGCTTGCGTGCGGTGTCGTGTCCGGCCAGATCCTCGATGCGCTCGCGCATCTCGCGGGCGGCCTTGTTGGTGAATGTGAGGGCGAGAATGCGCCATGGCTCGTAGCCTTTGGCGAGGAGATGGACGATCTTGTAGGTGAGGACGCGTGTCTTGCCTGACCCGGCGCCGGCAATGACAAGCTCGGGGCCGCTGAGGTGGGCTACGGCATCGCGTTGCGGGCCGTTGAGTTGGCTAAGATAGTCTTGCATCAGTACACGGAGATGGGTGGTGAGGGGCTGTCAACGCTCGGTTCGGATCTGAGATGAGAGAAAGTCGGCATAGGATAAGGCTATGCCGTCGCGGAGAGAGGTGGATGCTGTCCACCCCAAAGCGGTAGCCTTGCTGACATCAAGCAGTTTGCGCGGGGTGCCGTTGGGTCGTGAGGTGTCCCACAGGATGCGTCCTTTGTAGCCCACCACGTCGGCGACAAGCGCGGTGAGATCTTTGATCGAGATTTCACGGCCGGTGCCGGCATTGACGGTTTCGTTGCCGGAATAGTTGTTCATAAGGAACACACAGAGGTCGGCAAGGTCGTCGACAAACAGGAACTCGCGCATGGGACTGCCGTCGCCCCAGCATGTGACCTCGGCCGCACCGCTGACTTTGGCCTCGTGGAAACGGCGGATGAGAGCCGGAAGGACGTGGGAGTGCTCGGGGTGGTAGTTGTCGTTGGGGCCGTAGAGGTTTGTGGGCATCACGGAGATGTAGTCGGTGCCGTACTGGCGGTTGAGATACTCGCAATATTTCAATCCTGAGATCTTGGCAAGAGCGTAGGCTTCGTTGGTCTGCTCGAGAGATGATGTGAGCAGACATGATTCGGGCATAGGCTGCGGCGCAAGGCGGGGATAGATGCATGATGACCCGAGGAACTGGAGCTTACGGACGCCTGTGCGCCACGCGGCATTGATGACGTTCATCTCGAGAATCATGTTCTGGTACATGAAATCGGCCGGGGCTGAACTGTTGGCCACGATGCCGCCAACTTTTGCCGCCGCGAGGAACACGTAGTCGGGGCGCTCGGAGGCGAAGAAGTCTTCGACTTCGGCCTGACGTGTGAGGTCGAGCTGCGCTCTGGTGCGTGTGATGATATTTGTGTAGCCTTGGCGTTGCAGAGCGCGAAGGATCGCAGAGCCGACCATGCCGCGGTGACCGGCGACGAAGATTTTGCTGTCTTTTTCCATCATTTGACAATGCCTTTCTCGAGATATTCGACAAGATTGGTGCGCACGCTTTCGCCAGCGCGTTCGACGGCCACTTTGGCCACGTCGGCGTCGACCATGAGGTTGACGAGCTGCTCGAAGGAGGTCTTCTGGGGATTCCATCCGAGGGCGGCACGTGCTTTGGAGGGGTCGCCCCACAGGTTGACAACATCGGTGGGACGATAGAAGTCGGGGGACACTTCGACGATGACACGTCCGGTTGCGGTGTCGATACCCTTTTCGTCGATGCCTTCGCCGACCCATTGCAGCTCGATGCCGACCCGGCGGAATGCCAGTGTGCAGAATTCGCGGACTGAGTGCTGCTCGCCGGTGGCGATGACATAGTCGTCGGGGGATGGCTGCTGGAGGATGAGCCACATGCACTCAACGTAATCGCGGGCATAGCCCCAGTCGCGCATGGACGACAGGTTGCCGAGGGCGAGGCGTTGCTGCTTGCCTTGCGAGATGCGTGCGGCCGCGAGAGTGATCTTGCGGGTGACGAATGTCTCGCCACGTCGTTCGCTCTCGTGATTGAAAAGTATTCCAGAGCAGCAATACATGCCGTAGGCCTCGCGATATTCCTTTACGATCCAAAATCCGTAGAGTTTGGCGACGGCGTAGGGACTGTAGGGGTGGAACGGGGTGTTTTCGTTCTGGGGTACTTCCTCGACTTTTCCGTAGAGTTCGGAGGTGGAAGCCTGATATATGCGGCATGTGTCGGTGAGGCCGGACATGCGCACTGCCTCGAGGATGCGGAGCACGCCGGTGGCGTCGACATTGGCGGTGTATTCGGGAGAGTCGAACGAGACCTGTACGTGGCTCTGTGCTGCGAGGTTGTAGATTTCGTCGGGGCGCACTTTAGACACGACCTGCATGATCGACATCGAGTCGCCCATGTCGCCGTAGTGGAGGTGGAAGCCGGGATGTCCCTCGAGATGGGCAATGCGCTCTCGGTAATCGACCGACGAGCGGCGTATCATGCCGTGGACTTCATAGTTTTTCGAGAGCAGCAGCTCGGCAAGAAATGAACCGTCTTGTCCGGTGACACCGGTGATCAACGCTTTTTTCATGGTGATAAACTCTTTGCTATGAACTCCGGGACAATATGCACTATTGACGCGCATTTGCCGGAAACGAGCAGGTTGTGGATATGCGGTGGTTGTAAATAGCATTGTTTCCCACCAATGCTGTGGCGGGAAACAAGCGGATATTCTGGATATTCCAGTAGTCTATTGAACAGTGGAATGATTGAAGATGCATGCCTTAAACGCGGGAGAGGGCGACTGATGGCAATCAGCAGTGTTTATTGAGCTTTTTTATTCTTTTTATAGTATTTGCGACTGTATCCGTAGCCTTGACCATTATCTATAGTGCCATTAAGCACAATCGATAGATTGTTGTAACGTTTATTATCGTAAAGCTCCTGCAACATCGGCAACATGGCCTTGGGGAACAATCCGGCACGAATGATGAAGAGGGTCATGTCGGCGAGAGGATTGACGATCATGGCGTCGGCAACGATGTCGATGGGCGGACAGTCAAAGAGGATATAATCGTAGTCTTTCTTGACTTCGTCCATGAACTGCTTCAGGCGCGGATCTTCGAGAAGCTCGGAGGGGTTGGGCGGAATAAGACCGACGGGAACGAGATCGAGACCCTCGATGCCATTGACCCAACGATGGATGACGTCGTCTTTGCCGGCGCTGCCAACAAGATAGTTGACAATGCCGAGTGATGAATTTTCGACACCGAGGATGGTCTCGGACATGGCTGCACGGCGCAAGTCGAGATCCAACAGAAGGACTCTATGACCTTTTATGGCGAGTACGGCACCGAGGTTCATCGACACGAATGTCTTGCCAGAGCCGGGAAATGCGGAGGTAAGCGCTATTACCGTCGCACTGCCGGCCTTCTCTGGACGGTGTGCCATCATAGTAAGATTCGTGCGTAGCACGCGGAATGCCTCGTTTATTATATCCAGATTTTTTTGAGCGACAACTATACCCTGAGCTACGTCTTTATGTGGACGTATTTTATCTGTGATTGAACGAGTCTGATTATTTAGAGGAATCTCACCGATAAAAGGTATTCTTAGACGCTCGATATCCTTGCGCTCGCGTACTGAATTGTCAAAAAGCATGCGAAGATAAATGATACCTATTGGCAATATCAATCCAATTACGAAACCGATCATGAGAAATACTTGTTTCTTTGGAGCGATCGGCGACGGAGACCCAAGAGGTTGAGATATAATCCGCACCTTGCTGGATACATAATTCTGCGCCAATTCGTTTTCTTCGCGTTTTTGCAACAGAAAGAGATAAAGAGCTTCCTTGACTTTCTGCTGTCGCTCTACGCTCAAGAGGTAGCGTGCTTGTGTGGGAGTCGATGCGATTTTGGCCGTCGATGTGCTTTCGGAACGCTGGAGGGATGAGATCGACGTGTTGAGCGATGCGATCGCATTGTCGAGACTCTGCACGAGGGCACTGCGCATGGCTCGCAGACGCACGTCGAGATCGGACACCAGAGGGTTTGATGCTGATGAATTGGATGCAAGCGAGTTGCGCTCCATTAGAGTCTTGTTGTACTCAGCGATCTGACTTTCGATGTTTATGTCGGCGACTCCGGTGTTGGCAGGAAGAACAGCGTTGGAGTTTGATGATGAGGTCATGAATTCGCGCACATAGCGGGTCATGGCCAAACGGTTAGACATTTCGATAAGAGCCTCTGAAGCACGGTTGGCCTTGTCGACATACATGCTTGCCGTAGCCTGCACATCGGGGACAAGGTTGGCACTCTTGTAACCTGCTATGTCGGTGTCGACATTTCCGAGTTCATGTTCGATGATATTAAGACGGTCGTTGATAAAACGAGATGTGGCCTCGGCAATTCTCGAGCGTTCGCGCACCCAATCTTCGTTGTAGACAGAAACTATGGTATTGAGAATATCTTCCGCACGTTGGGTAGATACATCTGTAATTTTCATTGAGATCACATCGGCCCAATCATCTATCGTAGATCCTTCCAATTTGCCAGAGAGATCCATCGTGGTGTTATAGATGCTCGCACGATTGACCTTAACTGGCATCGGTTCTTTTATATCACCACCGGAATATAATGGATTGAGCGCTATGGAAATAGGACCGACCGGAGTTTTTACAGTTTCACCGGAAAGGTATTTCGCTTTAATATCAAGGTCTTCATATTTTTCGACACCACCGTTATATGCTCGCGAAATCGATTTTATGGCAGCAATCCCACCGGGCTGGATTTCCATTTCTATCGTGGCGGTTGACTCGTCAGTCCAACCAGGGAACGTGACAAGAATTGGCTGATTGGCACCATAAAGAGTTGGATCAAACCAACGGCCATCGGTGCTGTAATGAACGTTAAGTGCCAGACGACGCACAACCTCCATCATAACAGACGGAGCTGTTATTGCCACGAGGTCTGTTCTTTTCTCGGGATTGGAATGGAAAAATCCCAACGATTGGAATGTCTGTGAAATGTCATCACCCTGCGAACCATCATTTCTAATGATCAGAACAAGCGATTCACGTTCGTAAACTGGTTGCTGGCGTTTTCCGTAGATCCATGCGGCTCCCACACATATAACCAACGATATTATGAACCACCACCAATGTTTCCGGCATCTCGCGAAAATCTCATTAATGTCGAGATCTGGATCCTGCTGAACATCCTGATGTTTCACATCACCGACAGTCATATTGGTAATTTTTGATTGTGTTTCGTGATTTATTTCAGCCATAATGTTGAAAGTATGACGTTACTTGAATATTAGGACGGCGACAGTCGTCAGGAATGATGCGACCGACAGCCAGAATGAAGCCGTGAGCGTGGTATTGCCGTTGGCCTGGCGCTGACGTTTCTTATAAGAATTGGGCTCGACATATATCACGTCGTTCTGCTGAAGATAGTAGGCGGGCGATCCATATAGACTCTCGGCGGATGTGAGATCTATGCGATAGACGCTTGTAGTGCCATCGGGATTCTCACGGAGCACAGACACATTTTTACGTTCACCCTGAATGGTGAGATCGCCTGCCATTGCAAGACCTTCGAGAATGGTGATGCGGTCGCGTTCCATATTGTAACGCCCGGGTTGGCCCACTTCACCGAGCACATTGATGCCTACATTGGCAAACTCAACCGTAACGGTGGGATCTTTTATGAGGTCGCGCGAGATCAGCATCTGCTTAATCTCCGCGGCAATTTCCTGGCTTGTCTTTCCACCAACATGCACCTCTCCAAGTATAGGGAAGTTGATATTACCATAGGAGTCAACCGTGTATAGGGATACACCATTTGAGCTGGATTCGTCGGATGACGAACGCATGCCGATACGGCTTGACTGAACAGGCAGGTTGAACAATGCAGCAAGTGCGGGATCTTTTGAATTAACCAGTATCGACAGTTTATCACCAGATACGGCTTTGATCGTTCCAGTCAGATTCGATATGGTGTATGTGCCTTCGTTTAGATCCTGAAAATATGTTACATCCTTGGGCGTAGAGCATGACCATAGCCCCAAAGCAGCTACGGCGCAAATTAATGTTGACTTGAGTTTCATTTTATGAAATGAGTGGTTTTCCGGTCGATGTATTATATGATCGCTGCGATAAATACGCTGTTTAAAGTGCAAAGGTAATGTTTTTTTGGTTCAATGCCAATTTTATACAACATGTGATCGGCAAATCACAGCTGCGACACCACGCTGTGTTCGAGGTTGCTGATGTTGTCAACCCTGGAGACTATGTCGCCATTGCGATTGATGATAAATGTCGCAGGAATAGCTGACACATTGTAATTCATAAGATTACGCGCACCATCGGATTTGGGATTATACACCGTTATCCAAGGGAGTGGGGCGGCTGCCTGACGCCAAAAATATTCGTCGTCATCGACCGACACCTGAAATATCTCAAGCCCCTGAGCGTGATACTTGCGGTAGAGTCTGTTGAGCTCGCGATTGAACGCGGGTGACTCTTCGGCCTGATAAGCGGTGAAATTGAGCACCACTACCCCACCTTGCGATGCAAGCTGCTCAAGGCTATGGCGTACACCTTTATTGTCATAGAGCTCAATGTCGAGAATTTTCACTACATCGGCATTGAGTGTGTCGCGCTGAGCAGATGAAGAACGGTTGTGAAGATAGAGATTGCGCAGGTAGCCAGTGCGTGGATCGGATGGACGGAAACGGTCGAACGCATTAGCCACAGCTCCGATTATCTTGAGATCGGACGGACGCGTAGGATCGAATAGTTTCAAACCACCGATACGCTTGTTTATTATGTAGTATGACACAATGCCTGATGGATCTTCGAGCAACAACCTTCCAAGTTCGCGTTTGAGCAGTGAGTCATTTGCGACACGTGAGACTCCGCCGCTCGCAATCGCATCAGTGAGGCGACGGTCGACAGCCATAAGGCGCTCTGTAGCGGGAGTGCCACTGAGAGTGTATTCCGAGTCGAATGCCGACGCTGTTGTCACTACAGTGACCGTTTCGATGCTGTCGATAGGGAAATAGAGCGTCTTGTCATCGAGCCTGAGACGGTAGATATCGGGGTAACCGGCGGCAGGGTGCGACACTTTGAACTTCCCCGAGTCGTCGAGTTTGACCGAGTCGATCGGATACCATCGGCCGTTGTCGCTTGCCTCGACAAGCATCACCCTACCCGCTGCACCGTCAATACGCCCATCGACAGTCCATCCATCAGAACCGCCACAAGCACTGACGACTACAGCTGCCATCACCGCGATAACAGCGGAAAATATATTGTTTTTTAACATTTTCTAATGTTTGAATATTTATCAAGGTGCAAAATTAAGAATTTTTTCGTGGTATGATTCGTGGATCTCAAAAATTTTAAGCCTATATATTACTTGTATCTTACAATAGTGCCCGGCCAAACAAATTTCATTTTGTTTTGCTCTCGCTTATTCGTATTTTTGACTCCGTCGGAAATACTCCCGCTCGGCAATACAAAATTTCATTTTGTTTTGCTCTCGCTTATTCGTATTTTTGTGGCAATGCAGAGCGACATCAAGAAAATACTGCTGATGGGTGACTACAGCAATTGCCACCGCGCACTCGCCACCGGCCTGCGCAGGATGGGACATGAAGTCACTGTGGCATCGAACGGATCACGCTGGATGGATACAGAGCGTGATATCGACCTGAGCCGTCCGTCGAAAGGCAAATTAGGCGGTGCGGCACTGTGGCTGAAACTTTGTACAAGTCTGCGGCACCGTATTGAAGGATATGATATTGTTGCCATACACAATCCGTTGATGGTTGAGCAACGACCCAACCGATGCTCAATGCTGTTTGATCGCCTAAAGGCTCGCAACGGAGCAATATTTCTGACCGCTATGGGCGCAGATCTCAACTACATCAACGCCTGCATCGATCCTAACGGCCCTTTGCCTTTCAATGAATGGATGGTCAACGGCAAACCTGCTCCCATGCAGATAGAGAATCCCGGCCTGTATGACCAATGGAACAACAAGGCGCTACGCGATCATACACGCCATGTCTATGAGGCGATTGACGGCGCGGCGAGCATACTATATGAATATGATCTGGTGCTCCAGCGCCATCTTCCGGCCGATCGGCGGACTTATATCGGACTGCCGATCGACACCAAAGCATTGCAACCTGTAGAACTTCCCGACCGGATAGAGAAAGTGAGATTTTTTCTCGGACGCCACGCAGGTCGTCTTGCAGAGAAGGGAACAGATCTGCTCGAGAGAGCGGCACGCGCTGTCGTGGAGCGCAATCCTGCCCATGCCGAGCTTGTCATTGTAGAAAACAAACCGTATGCCGAGTATATCGAATTGCTCAGGAATACACACGTGGTGCTCGATCAGATCTACAGTTACACACCTGCGACAAACGCCCTGCTGGCAATGGCCTATGGGCTGAATGCAGTGAGCGGTGGTGAGGCGGCATTTTACGATTTCATCGGAGAGAAAGAAAACCGACCGGTGATCAATGCACCGACAGACTATGACAGCATAGTGGACACGCTTCAGAATGTAGTGAATCATCGTGACGGGATAGCAGCCCGCGGCAAGGCTTCGCGCGCATTTGTGGTGAAACACAATGACACGGATACCGTAGCCGCCAGGGCACTCGATTTCTGGACATCACGCATCAACGCCAAGAACCAATGCTGACACTCGATGTAGCCATATCCACTTACGGCGAGGAAGGAATACGCCGCACGGCCATGATGGATCTGCCGATGGTCGACAATGTGAGCTACATCGTGTCGTGGCAGACTGACGATGACAACGCCGAGATACCCGAAGCGCTGCAACGACCTGACATCGAGGTGCACAAGCTTCATGGCCGCGGACTGAGCCGAAACAGAAACAACAGTCTGAGACATTCGACTGCCGATATAGTGCTGATCGCCGACGATGACCTGCGATACAAACCCGAGCAGCTGAAACAAGTGATGGATATCTTCTACATCCATCCAGAGCTTGACTTCGCCACATTCAGATTTAATGGTGGAGATGGAAAGTACTACCCTCCTGAAGAGTGTGACCTCAACATTGTGCCGAAAGGATACTCGTCAACGTCGTTCGAACTGGCCATGCGCCGGAGAGTGATCGATTGTGGTGTCGAATACGACACCCGCTTCGGGATCGGCACAAAGCTTGCCGCGGGAGAGGATGAGCTGATGTTTCACACATTGCGCCACAGAGGGTTTCGCGGCCGTTTCTTTCCTGTAACCATCACATATCATGATGGCCAATCGACAGGCTTCCGCAAAATCACCGACCGCAATGTGGCATGCGCGATGGGAGCCGTGATAGGCATGACATATCCGATGAGCGGGATGCTACGTGTGCCATTGAAAGCATGGCGCATGCACCGTTCGGGACAGATGCCGTTTGCCGGCGCACTCGCTGCATTGACGGAAGGGTGGATACATCAACTTTTCATGTCACGGCCATGGAAAAAAGCATGAAGCGCACCACCGGCCGATCGGCCGCAGTGATGAAAGTGATGAGCATATTCAGCGGTGTGCAAGTGATAACCATATTATGTTCTGTCGTCCGCACCAAACTTGTGGCTATATGGGTAGGTGCAGCAGGAGTGGGACTGTTCGGCATCTACAATTCGGCGACCGACATGCTTCTGTCGCTCACATTGCTCGGCATAGGCGCCAGTTCAATCCGGGACATGGCTGCGACAGAAGGGACAGACAAAACGCTTGCAGGTATCGTCGTAAAGCGCTGGGGACTGATACTGGGCATGGCGGGAGCATTGGTAATGGCCGCATTATCGAGAATATTAAGCGAATATTCATTCGGCGACACATCACACACGTGGCAATTCTCGCTGCTTGCCGTATGCATGCTGTTCAACGCATTGACCACAACCAACAATGCAGTGATGCAAGGCTTCAAACGCTACCACAATCTGGCCCGTGCAACAGTGTGGGGGGCAGCAGGCGGAGTGGCAGTGTCGGCGCCTTTGTTCTATCTGCTCGGCATCGACAGTATCATTCCTGCAATGTTAACCTTTTCGGTGATAACGTTTGCGGCTTCGTATGCCAACCGCGTCAGACTGCCACACATCACAATAGACCGCCACATCATGTGGGAAAAAGGGCGAGGTTTTCTGAAGCTCGGTGCATACATGACCGTAACAGGGTTCTCAGGCTATCTGGTCGCCTATCTGTTCATATCATGGCTCAGCAGCAGAACGGACGTGGCCACCGCAGGCTATTATCAGGCCGGACTGACACTGTTCAACCGATATGCCGGTTTGATATTCACGGCTATCGGCATGGAATATTACCCGCGACTATCGTCGGTGGCACACCGATCGAAGGCACTGTCGGTCTATGTGAATCACGAATCGACACTGTTGATGTGGATGCTGCTCATAATAGTACCGGTATTCATCGTGTGCGCACCACTGATCATCAGGATACTGTACACCGCTGATTTCCTTGTGATGCTGCCGATGGTGACAATGGGCATCACCGGCACAGTGCTCAGAGGACTGTCATGGTGCATGTCGTTCACCATACTTGCCAAGGGAGACGGCCGATTGTTTCTCATCACAGAGGTGGTCAGCTCGGCCATATGCCTGTCGCTTAACATCGCAGGCTACAGCATAGCAGGGCTTGCGGGACTTGGCGCGAGCTACACGGTGTGGTATGCCATATACACGGCTATAATAGCGGTGGTATACCGTAGGATATATCGTCTGGAGCTGCGGCGTACCACCATATTACAGGCAACAGCAGTGTTCGGTGTGGCGGTTGCGACAGCTGCGATAGCGATGACATCGCTGTGGTGGATAAACAGTCCTCTGGTAGCGCTCTGCGCCGCAGCAGGAGCCATAGGGTTAAAAAAACTCTATTGCCGATAACGCTTATAGGCTGCGGCCAATCGGGTGTGGTAACCGCGCCGGGCATATGAAGGGCCGTTGTATCCACGCGCGAACGCAGCCCAGTTTTTCGACCGGAGATGCTTTACGAGACCTGTGGACGTGATGAATGCTGCGAACAGTTCGAGCTGCTCACGCTCGGAACGGCTCATACGCTCGACAAACTCGCCGATTGACTTGCATCCGCATTTTTTCCAGTTGAAGCCTCCTATCTGGAACATCCCCCAAAATGTACCCTCCACGGCCGACACGCTATCGATCGATTTCGCTGCTGCAAGGCGACGGTTCACTGCCTGCTGGCTTCCGCGCTTGCCGCTGCGGAACACATGAGGGTGGCTGTTACGATATTTCGACAGACTGATGCCCTTTTTCCCAGCAAAACGACGAAACATCGTGAGATCGAAATTGACCAACGGGACGCCGGGTGCTGAAAAACCCTGATGCGAACGGCCGGCCTCGATCTCGACCACAGCCTTGAGTGCGGCCACTTCGACTCCAAGCTCTGCCGCAACCTCATCATAGTCAAGCGGGGTCAATGTCAGTATGCGGTCGGGGGCAACTGTGTCAGTGACAGCGACCGACGATACGGATGATCCGGGCTGCGACGCATGGCACGACACACCGCACAGCAGCGACATCAGGCAAAGGATAATTTTAAGGTTTTTCATCAGTTTGAAAACAGTTTCTAAAAAGGGGGCGCGACATGTCGCGCCCCCCTTACATTGTATAATCTCGTCAGGGAGCTATATACATCACTTTGTGGTGTTGCCAACCTTGGTGAGGATAAGCTTTAGTTGCTCGTAGAACTTCTCGACAGCGGGAATGTGCATGCGTTCAGCGGGCGAATGGACGTCGCGCAGTGTGGGGCCGAACGAAACCATGTCGAGGTTGGGGAACTTGGTGAGGAAGAGTCCGCACTCCAGACCGGCGTGGATAGCCTTGATGGCAGGAGTGACATTATACAGCTCCTTGTATGCGTCGCGTGCGATGGCCATGATGGGCGACTTCATGTTGGGAGTCCATCCGGGATAGCCGTCGCTATGTGTAACTTCAGCACCTGCGAGAGTGAAGACAGCCTCGACACGACGGGCGATGTCCCACTTGCGCGACTCGACTGAGCTGCGCTGCGAGGTGGTGATGAGGATGCGGTTGTCGTCGATCATCTTCACGGCGGCGAGGTTAGTCGAAGTCTCAACGAGGCCTTCGAGGTCGCGGCTCATGGAGATAACGCCGTGGGGAGCTGCATAGAGGGCGAGGATGAGATTGCGCGAAGTGGCGGAATCGATGGTGAAATCGGGGGTGTCGACGCTTTCGAGAGTGATCTCGAGAGTGGGCTCTACGCCTGCGTATTCAGCCTCGATATCGGCGATGTATTTGTTGAGTGCCACACGAACGCTCTCTTTGTTGGCTGTGTGCACGCCGAACACCGCATGCGCTGCACGGGGGATGGCATTGCGGAGGTTACCTCCGTTGAATTCAGCCACCGACACTTCATGCTGCAGCATCACATTGTAGAGGAAACGAGCCACAAGCTTGTTGGCATTGGCACGACCCTGATGGATGTCGCCACCCGAGTGACCACCGAGACCCTTCTCGACGTTGATGCGGAAATAGAAGAAGTCTTTGGGTGCGAACGAACGGTTGTAGGTGAATGTGGCTGTGGTGTCGACACCGCCGGCGCATCCGATGAAAATTTCGGCATCGTCCTCAGAGTCGAGGTTGAGAAGTATATTGCCGTTGATCATGCCGTCGCCGATGTTGTTAGCTCCGGTCATGCCGGTCTCTTCATCGACTGTGAAGAGAGCTTCGAGGGGGCCGTGCTCGAACGAGTCGTCGATCAGGGCAGCCATTGATGCAGCCATGCCGATGCCGTTGTCAGCACCGAGAGTGGTGCCGTCGGCACGCACCCATTCTCCGTCGACAATGGTTGTGATGGGGTTGTTCTCGAAATCGAAGTTTTTGTCGTTGCTTTCGCAAACCATGTCCATATGACCCTGCATGATCACTGTCGGAGCATTTTCATGTCCGGGAGTGGCGGGTTTGGTCATGACGACGTTACCTATTTTGTCGGTACGCACGCCAAGATTATGCTTCTTGGCGAAATCGAGCAAGTATTCACGGATTTTCTCTTCCTTCTTTGAGGGACGGGGCACGCGGGTTATCTCATCGAAAATTTCGAAGACGATAGCCGGTTTCAGATCTTTGACATTCATCAGTGTCAGGTTATTTCAGTTTATTATTAAGGTAAGTTTAAAATTTCAGTAAGTTCCTGTCTTATTGAAAAACAATGTTAAAATTTCTCGAAAGGCGATGCCAAGTTACAAAATAAAACCGATAAACGCCAAATTATTTCGTCACGTTTCATATATTTGCACCATAAAATTGCTTCAACACCTATGATAACCATCGTGTCGGCCGTAGTATTGCTTGCAGTTGCGGTTGTGCTGCTCGGAGTCAAGGTGCTGTTTGTCGAGGGTGGAAAATTTCCATCCCACCGGCATCATGAAGCACCTGAACAGAAAAAACATCTACATCATTCATCATTTTCAACCAATGAAAAAGTTAGCCATTCCAGCTAAATTCCTTTGCATCGCAACCCTCATCGGCTCAATGGCCGCATGCTCCGGCAGTGACAAGCCCGAAGCTGCCACCGCAGCTCCGGCAGCAACCAACGGTGCGGCTCCGGCAACGCTCAATATACGCTATATCGACTCCGACTCCATCACCGCCCACTACATCCTCGCGCAGGAGTTTCAGGAGCTGACCCTTTCGGCTCTGAGCAAGATGGAAAGTATCAAACAGGCCCGTGGCAGCGAGATCCAGAAGCTCATGCAGCAGATCGACCAGAAGGGTCGCAACAACGGCTATCTCTCGCAGGAAAGCTATGAAGCCGACATGGCAAATCTGGCAAAGAAACAGCAGGATGCAGAAAATGTACTCGGCAACATGCAGCAGCGCGCGCAGCAGGAGATGGCACAACGCCAGATAGAGCTGAATGATTCGCTCGAATCGTTCATCAAGGACTATAATGCCACACATGGCTATGATGCCATTCTTTTCAAGGCAGCAGGAGTTTACTTCAATCCTGCACTCGACATCACCGACGAGGTGATCAAGGGTCTCAACGAGCGCTACGAGAAGAGCAAAAAATCGAAGTGATCGTCCTCTAACAAACAATCTATAATAAGTGAACAGCAGGCATTTGCGGCACTTGCCGTGAATGCCTGCCAACGTCACTGCCATCCCATCGCTATGCTCACTATCGTCATACCGGCATGGAACCGCGAGTCAACGTTGCAGCGCACGCTCGATTCAGTAGCGGCGCAGACATTGCGTCCGCTGCGTGTGGTGCTGGTCGACAATGCTTCGCGCGACGCCACGCTAAGCATCATGGAGCTCTGGCGCGACATGCATGCCTCGCCTGATCTCGACATCACCGTCACCTCCGAACCGCGCCGGGGTGCATCTGATGCCCGCAACCGCGGACTGGCACATGTCACCACACCGTATGTGATGTTTTTCGACTCTGACGACGAGATGCTTCCGTCGCATTGCGCCGACATGCTGAGAACTGCTCAAGCGCATCCCGATGCAGAGATAATCGGCCGGAGGGTCACACTGTCGCTGCTCAATGGTCAGATAAGAACCGGATCATACACTACACGGCATGCGATGTTCAACCATCTGTTTCACGGTATTCTGTCGACACAACGCTATATTGCGCGCACCGACCTTGTCAGACGTGTCGGTGAGTGGCATCTGCGATCACTCTCATGGGTTGACTGGGAACTTGGTGTGAGGCTGCTGCTGACACGCCCGGTAATGGTGACGGCGGAAGGCGAACCGACTGTCATAGTCCATTCGCAACCCAATAGCATCACCGGCACATGCTTCAGCCACAGCCCCACGAAATGGGAGGACACACTATCAATTATACGCGATGACCTTGTCGGCGAAGGGCGCAATGATCTGCTGCCATGGCTCGACACACGGTGCATGATTCTCGCTGCGAAATATCATCGTGAGGGTGCCTACAGCGAGGCCCGGAGGCTGTATAGACAAACCCTATCACAGACCTCGACCCCGATGCGCATGAGGCTGCTGTACCTGCAGCACAAACTGACCGGGCGAGGCACTGCCATGATGGCCCGCATGCTGTTTCCGCGCACTCCTCTCGACTGATTTTGACGGCCGGGACTAATCCTTAGATACTCCCGCTCGGCAAAGCCAAATTTTTTGGCTTTGCTCTCGACTTATTCGTATCTTTGGCTTACGCCTTAGATACTCCCGCTCGGCAAAGCCAAATTTATTTGGCTTTGCTCTCGACTTATTCGTATCTTTGGCTTACGCCTTAGATACTCCCGCTCGGCAAAGCCAAATTTATTTGGCTTTGCTCTCGACTTATTCGTATCTTTGGCTTACGCCTTAGATACTCCCGCTCGGCAAAGCCAAATTTATTTGGCTTTGCTCTCGACTTATTCGTATCTTTGGCTTACGCCTTAGATACTCCCGCTCGGCAAAGCCAAATTTATTTGGCTTTGCTCTCGACTTAT
>CANOUR010000035.1 GCA_947570265.1 uncultured Bacteroidales bacterium
GCCGTAGACTGTCCGTCCACCGATGGTTTTGAATACGAGCGATTTGTCGAGCTTGATTGAATCGGCGCTGTAGGCTTCTCCGCGTGCATAGCGTTCGATAATCTCATTGTTGTAGTCGTCGATTTTGCCCGAGCTGTAGTTTTTCTGTATGCACCGACCCGAAGGGGTGTAATATCGGGCTACGGTCAAGCGTATGGCGCTGCTGTCGGGGAGTGTGGTCTGGTTCTGTACGAGACCTTTGCCGAATGATCTTCTGCCGATAACATTTCCGCGATCGTTGTCTTGAATGGCGCCGGCGAAAATCTCGCTTGCCGATGCTGACAGCTCGTCGATCAGAACAGCCACACCGGCGTCCTGAAACGATCCGTTGCCGTCGCTTATGGTTGATTCGTTACTTGCCGGATTGCGGTATTTGGTAGATACGATGAGACTTTGACGGGGAAGAAATTCGTTGGCCATCAATATCGCGGTGTGCATCAGTCCTCCGCCGTTGCCCCTCAGATCAATCACGTAGCGTGTCGCGCCTTGAGATTTCAACGACACCATCGCCTGAAGAAACTCGCTGTATGTCTGTGTGGCAAATTTATTGACTTTAATGTAGCCGGTGACATCATCGAGCATGTATGATGCGTCGACCGATGTGACAGGGATGTCGCCACGGGTCACAGTGTATTCAAACGTTTTGCCTGGAGATGTCGAACGCTGTATGCCGAGTTTCACGCTCGATCCTTTTGATCCGCGTAAGGTTGTCATTACCCGCTCGTTGTTCCATCCTCGTCCGGCTGCCACAGAGTCATCGACTGTGATTATGCGGTCACCGGCCAGCAATCCCACTTTTTCAGATGGGCCGCCGGGAATCACTTCAAGCACAGTGACTGTGTCGTTGAGAATAGAGAAACTGATGCCTATTCCGCTGAACGAGCCGCTTAATTCGTCGTTAATGGCTTGGAGCTCGCTCGCGGGGATATATACGGAGTGCGGGTCGAGATGCGAAAGTATATCGGGTATCGATTGCTCGAGTATGGAATCGATATCGACTGTATCGACGTACTGGTTATCGATAAGTTTGAGTACTGTGGCCAACTTCTCCTGACCGTCCCACCGGTGTTGACGGGGAAACAGATATGATCCGGTCCACATCCCTGCGGCGAATGCCGCAGCGATGATTAGAGGAATCCACACCAGTGGATTTTTCAATCGCGGGTTGCTCATTGCTGTGGGTTGACGTTTTCGAGGTGGACACATTCCACACCTGCCCGGCGTAGCAGATCGATGCCGTCTGTGATACGGTAAAGTTCGTTGAATACAACGCGGCGTATGCCGGCCTGAATGATTAGTTTCGCACAGTCGAGGCATGGCGAGGCCGTGACATAGAGCGTGGATCCTTCGCTTGAATTATTGCTGCGCGCCACTTTTGTGATGGCATTTGCTTCGGCGTGCAGGACATAGGGTTTGGTGAGTCCCGAGTTCTCGTCTTCGCAGATGTTTTCAAATCCGGCCGGTGTGCCGTTGAATCCGTCCGAAATGATCATGCGATCTTTGACGAGTATCGCTCCGACTTTGCGTCGCAGGCAATATGAGTTTTCGGCCCATATCCATGCCATTCTCAGGTATCGGCAGTCAAGCAGTTCTTGTTTCTGTGCAGTGTCCATATATCTGACCACAAAATTAGCTATTTTTGTGCGAATTGCCACGGATATGACAAATATTATCGGCGACGCGGATAGAGCTTCTCGATAAGATCCTGACGGTGCATGCGGCGCAGCGATGATGTGATGTCATTGCGACGCGACGGGTCATACCAGAAAAAGTATTTGCGCTGAGCCTCCTTATCGGCCGGGGTGCGTGGGGTGTATACGCGCTCCAAGGTGTAAGGATGATAGCCGGTGTAGTATATTTCGGTTGACAGAGTCATTGGAGTGGGTGTGAAATCCTGCACCTGTTCAAGGTGTAGCCCGAGATCTTTTGTTTCTGCCGCAAGTTCGGCCATATCGGTCTCATGGCAACCCGGATGAGATGATATGAAGTAGGGGATAAGCTGTTGCCTCAGTCCACATCGGCGATTGACATTGTCGAATATTTTCTTGAACTGATGATATAGTTCAAATGATGGTTTTCGCATGATGTCAAGTATATGAGTGGCTGTGTGCTCGGGCGCGACTTTCAGACGACCCGACACATGATGCTCGATAAGTTCGCTGTTGTAGCGTCTGTTGGCTTTGTCAATATCGGCGTTTCCGGTGACATGCATCGACAGGTCATAGCGCACCCCACTGCCTATGAATGATTTTTTCATCCCGGGGAGGGAATCTACCGAATGGTATATGTCGAGCAACGGCCTGTGATCTGTTTTAAGATTGGGACATGGCGATGGGTGAAGGCATGAAGGTCGGCGACATTTCGCACAGGCTTTCAGATTTTTACCCCCCATGGCATACATATTTGCCGACGGGCCTCCGAGATCACTCAGATAGCCTTTGAAATCGTCCATCGCAATCACTTGGCGCACTTCGCGCATGATGCTTTCTTTTGACCGTGAGGCGATGAATTTTCCCTGATGGGCGGATATTGTGCAAAATGCACAGCCTCCGAAGCATCCGCGATGTATATTGACCGAATGTTTGATCATTTCATAGGCGGGTATGCTTTTGCCTTTATAGCGGGGATGTGGAAGCCGTGTGTAGGGGAGGTCAAACGCAGCGTCAATCTCTCCCGTGGTCATTGCCGGATGCATGGGGTTGACCTTTACAACTTTGTTGCCATGCTGCTGCCAGATCACAGCTCCACCGTCCATGGCGTTGCTCTGTTCCTCGATATGTCGGAAGTTGGCGGCTTGTGAGCGTTTGTCGCGTCGGCATTCCTCAAATGAAGCGAGAACTATATCCGTGTTGCCTGATGTTTTTGGCATTTCTTCTGCCGGGCGGACAATGACGGTCTGACGCATGTCGGTGATGTCGCCAATCTTTTCGCCCGAAGCGATGCGTTTGGCAAGCTCGAGAATCACTTTCTCGCCCATTCCGTAAATGAGCATGTCGGCGGCACACTCGGTGATTAGCGACGGACGCAAGCGATCCTGCCAGTAGTCGTAGTGGCTCAGACGGCGCATTGAAGCTTCGATGCCGCCGGCTACGATCGGAGTGTCGGGGAATATGTCGCGAAGAATCTGCGAATAGACAATGGTAGGGTAGTCAGGACGCATACCGTGGCGTCCACCGGGTGTGTAGGCATCATCGCTGCGACGCCGGCGAGCTGCGGTATAGTGATTGACCATCGAATCCATTGCTCCGGCGGATACACCGAAGAAAAGCCGTGGAGCGCCGAATTTGCGGAAATCGCGCAGATCGTCACGCCAGTTGGGTTGCGGTACGATAGCTACGTTGTAGCCGGCAGACTGCAGCATGCGTCCGAGCACAGCAGCTGCAAATGATGGATGATCGACGTAGGCATCACCGGAGAATAGCACCACATCAACGTGATCCCAGCCAAGCAGCTGCATTTCTTTGACCGATGTCGGCAGGAAACGTGTAGTGTCGTTGGCCGGATTCATTGGCGTGATTTGATAAGGTTTTCCATTTTCAATATTTCGTCGCGCAGACGTGCGGCTTCGATGAACTCCATCTGTTTGGCGGCCTCGACCATTTGTTGGCGGGAGCGATCGATAGCGCGACGCAGTTCATCGGCATTCATGTAGGCAACGACCGGATCGGCGGCCACATTGGCTGAGGTGGAGTATTCTGATGCGTAAGGTATCGGAGCGCTTTTCCTGGATGCGGTATGTGACTGTGCGTTGACCGGTGCATCGGTGTCGTGTTCAAGTCCGATGATGGCATTGCGCGCTTTGACTATTGCCTTGGGTGTGATGCCATGCTCTTCGTTGTAGGCGAGCTGCAGGGTGCGTCGGCGGTTGGTTTCCTCGATTGTCTGACGCATTGAGTCGGTCATCTTGTCGGCATACATTATCACGGTGCCGTTGAGATTGCGTGCCGCACGCCCTACGGTCTGCGTCAATGACCGGTGTGAGCGCAGGAAGCCTTCCTTGTCGGCATCGAGAATAGCCACGAGCGACACTTCGGGGAGGTCGAGTCCCTCGCGGAGCAGGTTGACACCGATCAGTACGTCGAAAACACCTGATCTAAGATCATCGAGTATCTTTATGCGGTCGAGAGCTTTGACATCGCTGTGGATATAAGCGGTCTTGACTTGTAGACGCGACATGTAGTCGTTGAGTTCCTCTGCCATCCGCTTGGTTAGTGTGGTGACCAACACACGCTCATGACGTTCGATGCGTAGCTGTATCTCCTCAAGCAGGTTGTCGATTTGGTTTAGGGATGGTCTGACATCGATCACCGGATCGAGCAGGCCGGTAGGACGGATGATCTGTTCGACGACAACACCTTCGCTGCGTTCAAGCTCATAGTCGGCAGGCGTGGCGCTGACGTATATTGTCTGAGGAGTAAGCCCTTCGAATTCCTCAAATTTGAGCGGACGGTTGTCGAGTGCGGCTGGCAGGCGGAAGCCATACTCAACGAGATTCATCTTTCGCGATACGTCGCCGCCATACATGGCTCTGATCTGTGGAACGGTGACATGGCTCTCGTCGATTATCGTGATAAAGTCTTTTGGAAAATAGTCGAGCAGGCAGAACGGGCGCATTCCCGGTTCGCGGCCATCGAAGTACCGGCTGTAATTTTCAATGCCGCTGCAGTGCCCCACCTCGCGTATCATTTCCACGTCGTAGGTGACACGTTCGGTAAGCCGCCGGGCTTCTACCTCCTTTGCTTCGCGACGGAAATATTCGGCTTGCTGCCCAAGATCAAGCTCGATCTGTGCGATGGCTGATGCCTGACGTTCCGGAGAGGTGACGAAAATGTTGGCCGGATAGATCTTGAAACAGTCAAATGTGCCGAGTGTCACGCTGTCGAGTGGTGAAATCGTTGATATCGACTCTATTTCATCGCCCCAGAATGTGACCCTTAGCATTATTTCTTCATAAGCGAGCATAATGTCGACCGTGTCTCCTTTGACGCGGAATGTGCCGCGCGACGGATTGACCTCATTTCGGCTGTATAGGGAGTTGACGAGTTGGCGTAAGAATTTGTTACGGGCGATTTTCTGACCGGTGTGTATGTCGATCACATTGGCGTTGAAGTCTTCTGGATTGCCGATTCCGTAAAGGCACGACACCGATGAGACTACAATCACGTCCTTGCGTCCTGACAGCAGAGCTGAGGTTGTCGCAAGACGGAGTTTGTCGATCTCATCGTTGATCATTAGATCTTTCTCGATGTATTTGTCGACAGATGGTATGTATGCTTCGGGTTGATAATAGTCGTAATAGGATACGAAATATTGAACCGAGTTTTTTGGGAAAAATGTCTTGAACTCGCTGTACAGTTGAGCGGCAAGGGTTTTGTTGTGGCTTAATATGAGGGTGGGACGTTGCACCTTCTCGATGACATTGGCCATCGTGAAGGTTTTGCCTGATCCTGTCACCCCCAAAAGTGTCTGGGCTGGAACTCCCTGCATGATGCCGTCGGCAAGCTGTGATATGGCCTGCGGCTGGTCACCGGTGGGTTTGTAGCTTGATGATAGCTCGAATTTCATAACTTGCAAAGTTACGGTTTTTTCACCGTGTTGTCAAGCCAACTTATAATGACATCATGGAAAAACGAGCGTACTGGTGCAGATGATAATGACAGATCGTGCAGGCCTCCGTCAATCGACACGGTCGTCAGTCTATGCCCGAGTCTGCGGCCTCGTCGGGCGATCAGATCTACGTTGAGAATTGCGTCAGACCGGCAGAATTTATCTTCCGGATCGCCGCGGTGAGCGGTATCGCCGGAATGAAGCAATAGCACCGGCACGGTTATTTCGTCGGCATGGTGCATCAGTCTCCGTTGACCGCGGTCGATGGCTCTGATCCATGAGGATTCCGGATCAGGTAGTATGTCGGGTTTCCAACGATGGTCGTAGTCCCATTCTCCGTTGAGACGCTTGGCCAGCGAACGGGCATAGGAGGCATCCGGACGCTGCCGTACTGTAATATTCGGGAAAAAACGTCCGAGAAAACTAACGAACGGTATAGCAATCTTGCGAACCGCCAACGGTAGATTCCAGTCAAGAAAAGGACTGTTGAGAACGAGGCTTGTTATCTGTGATGCCGGTGAGCCGGTGGCCATGTAGAGCGACGTGATGAGGCCACCGGTGGAATGTCCCATCATCACGATATGCCTTATCCCCGATTCAAGCATGATTCTCACGCCACTTTCTATATCGGCGAAATATTCGCTGAGGTCATTGCGTACGGCAAACATTTTATCGCCACTGCGCAATGATCGTCCGTATCCTCTAAGGTCTATGGCATAGAACCCATATCCGGCTTTGACCATAGTCTGTGCAGTCTCCGATTGGAAAAAGTAGTCGCTATAGCCGTGTATGTAGAGTATGGCAGTGTCGGATGGTGTTTCGGTATGCCGTATGATGGTGCACCGTGTGCCGTCGTGATGATCGACAGTTGTTGATTCAAAATTTGTGCCGAGTATATCAGTTTTCCATTCCATATGTCCGTATAACGTCGTGAAACGCGTGATGTTGTGACAGATGTATGGAAATGATGTGAAAAAACAATGTATATGGTGTGCATGGTGTTGTTGAATTTGGCTACATTTGTGATTGCGTTCGGCCGGATAATCGAAGCGACGTGAACGAAATTGTGCGTGACGGCGTTTATCCGACAACGGAAATTGAGATTGACAATGACGAATAAATCATTTAAAACTGCATCGCTCTTACTGTTTGGCGGTATGATGACATGGCTTGCCGTGTCATGTACATCAAACGTGCAGGCTACATCTCCGGCTTCTCCGGAGAAGGAGTCAGTGTCGGCTATGACAGCTGAGGCATCTTCCGCGCAAGCAAATAGAGGGCCTATGGTTGATAAAAGTCGCGACACTGTGCTTCAGACCATGGTCAGTGAATTGCTGCCTAAGTTCAGACGTTTGTCATACAAAGATCCTCAGACAGGTCTTACTGTAGACTATAATTTGTTCATTCCCCGCAATGTTGACTCGGGAAAGAAATATCCGATGATTGTTTTTTTGGCCGATGCATCGGTGGCCGGATATGATGTCACCCGCGCATTGTCACAAGGCTATGGAGGACTCGTGTGGTCTTCGTTCATCGAGCAAGCTAAAAATCCGTGCTATATTCTTGTTCCGGCCTACGCCGGAGTTGTTGTCAATGAGGGTGGCAAAGTGACGCCTGAAGCTGATGCCATATTTCATCTGATAAAAAATGTGTCTGATGAGCGAAACGTCGATAAAGATCGCATTTATGTTGCCGGACAGGCGATGGGTGGATCACTGGCAATGCACTATGTGATGTCGGAAAAAGATTTTTTTGCTGCATCATTGTTTGTCAACTGTCATTCTGACAGCGGGATGTTGAAAGAACTCGCAGGTGAGAAATTCATATTTGTCAATTCCGGTGACAGTGGCAATCGTGCGAAATGTATGAACGCATTGAGAGACATCATGCATAGAAGCCACCGCCGCGTCGCGGATGCGGGTTGGAGCGCACGGCTGTCGGGAAAGCGCCAGAATCAGCTTGCCGGTGAAATGCTTGCTCGCGGCTGTGATGTAAATCTGATTTCCTTTTATGCAGGCACGGTGCTTCCTGACGATGGCAAAGGTAGCGAGCAGATGTATGGCTTCGATTACGCTTTTCGTCTTGAGCCGGTGCGTCGATGGATGTTTCGTCAGCATCGGTGATTGGAAGGAATGCCGTAGGCAGTTTATGCCGTGATATGAAATGACGAGCGCCGTCCGCTTATGCGGAACGGCGCTCGCTGATGGTTGGTGTGATCAGTGATCAGGCCATGCGGCGGTCAAGACGCTCACGGATTGCGGCCATGAAGTCAGCGCTGCTGACAGCTTTCGGCTCGATGCCCTCCATGAGGTTCACAAGGTCTTTCGTTACGATGCCATCGTTGAGTGTGTCGAAGCATGCATCCTCAAGCTGGTTGGCATAGTTGACAAGTTCGGGAAGGTTGTCCATCTCACCACGCTTGCGGAGCGCGCCGCTCCAGGCAAAGATTGTTGCCATGGGGTTGGTTGAGGTGGTCTCGCCGGCCAGATGCTTGTAGTAGTGGCGTGTGACAGTGCCGTGGGCTGCCTCATACTCATATTTGCCATCGGGCGAAACGAGTACGGATGTCATCATTGCGAGTGAGCCGAATGCGGTCGACACCATGTCAGACATCACGTCGCCGTCGTAGTTCTTGCAAGCCCAGATGAAGCCACCGTTTGAGCGGATCACACGAGCTACGGCGTCGTCGATGAGTGTGTAGAAATATTCGATTCCGAGGCGTTCGAAGTCAGATTTGTACTGTTCGAATACTTCGTCGAAGATTTCGCGGAAGCGTGCGTCGTATTTTTTTGAAATGGTGTCCTTGGTCGAGAACCAGAGATCCTGTTTTGAATCGATGGCAAACTTGAAGCATGCGTGGGCGAACGATGTGATCGATTTGTCGGTATTGTGCATGCCCTGAAGCACGCCCGGGCCTTTGAACTCATGGATCACCATTTCTTCTTTAGCGCCATCAGCACCTTCGAAGACGAGTTTTGCAGTGCCGGCCTGAGCTGCACGGATCTCGACGTTTTTGTAAACGTCACCGTAAGCATGACGGGCGATGGTGATAGGCTTCTGCCAGCTTTTCACTGCAGGTTTGATCGAGGGGATGGTGATCGGTGTACGGAACACAGTGCCGTCGAGGAGTGAGCGGATGGTGCCGTTGGGGCTTTTCCACATCTGGTGGAGATTGTATTCGGTCATGCGCTGTGCATTGGGTGTGATTGTAGCACACTTCACAGCGACACCATACTGTTTTGTGGCTTCAGCGGCTTCGACGGTGATGCGGTCGTCGGTTTTGTCGCGTTCTGGCAGACCGAGGTCGAAGTAGATGGTCTTGAGATCGACGAACGGAAGGATGAGTTCGTCTTTGATCATCTTCCAGAGTATGCGGGTCATTTCATCGCCGTCCATCTCCACGAGGGGAGTGGTCATCTGAATCTTTTTCATTTGTTTGGTATGGTTTTAATAGGTTGGTTTATTTTTTATTGTTGGCGTAGTAGTTCATCAGACAGCCGTCGGCAAGAATCTGGCGTTCGGTGTCGGTAAGAGGTGCGAACGTGAGTGTGACGGGTGTCTTCTCTCCGGCAGCGGTGATCACTGTGGCTTCGACAGAGTCTTTTCCGCCGAGGATGGCTTCACGGATGCCGGGAACGAATACATAGTCACCTGAGTTGTAATCAAATTTCACGTCTTTGGCGATGGTGAAAGGAATGATACCCCAGTTGATGCAGTTCGAACGATAGCGTTTTGTCGCGTATTCGTAGCATATGTTAGCGTCACCACCGAGTACCTTCTGGCAGCTTGCGGCCTGTTCACGGGCTGATCCGTCGCCGGGGCGGTTGGCGAATACGCATGATCCGAACGAGGTGTCGTCGGCCTTTGCTCCGACAAGATCAAGCACCTTGGTGATGTTGGCGGGGCAATGTCCGTCGCGGCGCTCAAGATCTTCTTTCTGTATGCGCTTGCTCAGACCGACATATTCAGGTACACGGCGTGAGAGGGCAAACTCAGAGAGCTTCAGCGGGTTGGAGCGATAGCTCGATGTTTCACCCGAAGGTATCAGCTCGTCGGTGGTGGTGACGGGATCGTGGATCACCGCTGCGAGTTCGAGAAGCATATTGGTCTGCAGGGCATACATCTTGGGCCAGTCCTTGATGTTGGGGCCGTAGCGGAGTTCGCTCTCGGGCTGTTCGTTGCGGAATCCGTTATAGACACGGCGCTCGTAGATGCGTGCGTCGTATTCATAGGGCTTGTGGCTGTTGGTATAGTCGACATCGGTGGCGGCGGTGATGACACCTCCGTTGGCTGCTGTAGCTGCAATCGAACGTGCGTCCATCAGTGCTACGAGCGAGATCTGACCCTGACCAGGTTTAGAACCTTCGCGGTTGGGGAAGTTGCGGGTGGTGTGACGGATCGACAGACCATTGTTGGCGGGTACGTCGCCTGCTCCGAAGCATGGGCCGCAGAATGCGGGTTTGATTACGACACCGGCCTCGAGAAGTTCTGTTGCGATACCGTCGCGGGTGGTGGCCATATACACGGGAGTTGACTGCGGATATGCCGAGATTGTGAAGTAGTCGTTGCCTACGCTCTTGTCCTTGAGAATAGATGCGGCTTCAGCAAGGTTGTCGTATGTGCCACCCGAGCATCCGGCGATGATACCTTGATCGGCATAGAGCTTGCCATCTTTGATTTTGCCTACGAGATCGATATCGATCTTGTCGCCGAAGCGCTTGCGTGCGTCTTCTTCAACTTCGCGGAGAATGCGCTCGGGATCAGCCTGCAGTTCGTGGATGGTATATGCATTCGAGGGATGGAAAGGCAGTGCGATCATCGATTCCTGTTTGTCGAGATCGATGCGGATCATGCCGTCATAATATGCGACTTTGCCGGGACGGAGTTCGCGGTAGTCTTCAGGACGACCGTGGATCTCATAGTGGTGACGCACTTCGTCGTCTGTAAGCCAGATCGAGCTGAGACATGTTGTCTCTGTCGTCATGATGTCGATGCCATTGCGGAAGTCAACAGGGAGATTCTTCACGCCGGGGCCTGCAAATTCAAGAACTTTATTCTTCACGAAGCCGCTGTCAAACACGGCTTTGACCAATGAAATGGCAACGTCGTGGGGGCCTACACCCTTGCGAGGCGTTCCTTCGAGCCACACGAGCACAACCTCAGGGGCTGCGATATCCCATGTGTTTTCAAGAAGCTGCTTCACGAGTTCGCCGCCGCCTTCACCGACGCCCATAGTGCCGAGTGAACCATAACGGGTGTGTGAGTCTGAGCCAAGAATCATGTTGCCGCACTTAACCATTGCCTCGCGGGCATACTGGTGTATGACAGCCTGATTGGCGGGGACGTAAATGCCACCGTATTTTTTTGCTGCCGACAGACCGAATACATGGTCATCCTCATTGATCGTGCCGCCTACTGCGCAAAGCGAGTTGTGGCAGTTGGTCATAGCGTAGGGCATCGGGAATTTCTCAAGACCAGATGCTCGGGCTGTCTGGATGATTCCGACATATGTGATGTCGTGACTCATCATGGCATCGAAGCGGATGCGCATGGAGTCGCCTCCTGACTGGTCGACATCGTGCGAGCGCAGGATGCCGTAAGCGATTGTGTTTTCACGAGCTTCCGCAGGTGCGGGCAGACCGGTGGTGTCGGTGGCGATGCGCTCACCGTCGAGAAGATAGACACCTTCTTTGATAACGTCGATCATGGTTTGAAATTGGGGTTTAAGGCTTGTTATTTGCTATTGCTTTTGTTGTTGATTCTCGTTTTGTCTGGGAGCGAGGCTGTCGATCAGCAGGGCGAGTGCGAGCATATCGGCAGCTCCTCCGGGTGATATGCGCCGTGATGAGTAATCAGCGTCGAGGCGGCGCATGGCCTCATGGCTGTAGTCGTTTGCAAGTGATGCTGCTGTGTCGCGCACCTCTTCCGCCACCTGCGGGCCGCACCGGTGATAGATGTTGCTGTCGGTGATCTGTGACATGATGCGAAGAAGTGATCTGTGACAGCCTTCTCCAGTAGGGTCTGCATCAAAGGCCTCTGGATAACCGGCCATGGCTGCATCGATGGCGGTCGGCACACCATAGCGTTCGGCAACACGCGCACCATTGGTGTGTTCGGGGCGGGGAAACATTTGTGCCAGTGCCCTGATGCGGTTTTGCATACCGTCGCGTGTCAGTTTCTTTTCGTCGCGCCACATTGATGCTGCTGCCACTATGGCGAGACCAAGCGAGAACAGCGCTCCGCGATGAGTGTTTACTCCGCCGGTCGCTGCCATCATCTCGCGCTCGCCTTCAAGGCCTATATCACGTATCTTATCGATATCAGTCGCTTGTATAGAGGCCAACCGTGCGAAAACAGGTGTCAGAGCCTTTATGCTCATCGACATAAGGGCATGATCCATATCTGAATGGGCGCCGTTGTTGTCGCGGTCGACAAGACCCGGTTTGGGAGTAGTGTCGAGTTCGTCGCTCAGAGCATAGGCAGCGGCATGTGCGAGAATAAATGGGACTGTGGCGTCGGTGACCAGAGGAAGTGCATCGGCAGCCCGACGGTTACACAGCATTTGTCTGACGCGTGATGCGCTTATGACATGATTGTTGTCGCCGATGCGCGGAATTTCATCAACCTCGACTCCGTGTGCAGGAAGAATTTCGTGCATCAGCTCGTTGTAGCGGGCTGTGAGCGGATCAGCCGGTTCTTCACCGATGAATCTGACTGATGCTCCGAGTGACGGAGCTATATGCCGGGTGAAAATGTCGAGATCGAGCTTGATCTGTGCGTCGGTGCGCTCAGAAAGTTTCTTTATGAAATATGAGGGAAATGAAGAGCGGCTTACAGCGTAGTGGCTGCCTGGTGCAATGACCACGTCAGACATATTTGATGTGGCATCTTCGAGCATGCGTCGCCGTTCTTTGTAGCTGAAACCGCCGCTGTGTGATTCGCCAACAGGTATGATGACAAGTGTGTCGCATTTCTTCCGTGACGAATTGATCAGGTGCAGGTGGCCTTTGGTGAGAGGATTGGCGTGCATGACGATGCATCCGACGCGACCATGTAGGGGAAGAGCGGAAAGCTGGTGCTTGTATTCTTCAAGCGATGTCGGTGAATGCTCAAGCATGACGGCCGCACCTTCGGCGCATCCGATCTCTGTAAATGACAGTGATCTGAATATCGGAGCGTAAGCCGGTTTTGTGAATACCTTGGGATTGTCAATGCCGTTTCGCGCTGCATAGGCGATGAGTGATGTAAGCAATCCGGGCAGTAGTGCGTTGTCGCGTGCTGACGGGTCAACAGCCACACCTTTTATCACATCTCCGTCGAGTGAGGCCGTTGCTACGAGGCGGTCATCAGAGTCGTAATAGCCTACACAATAATCCGCGTCAACAGTGTCGAGTCCTGCGGTTGCAAGCAACGAGTCGCGTCGACGGCGTGCCAACGGCAAAGAGAGTGGAATCTCGCGCAGCTCAAACGGTGTGAAAGAAGTCATCGTGCAGTCGGTTGATCACATCTGTTAACTCGGCTATAGAGTGACGGCGCAGCCGCATGCATGTGCGTGCGTCGTCTTCGCATATCAGACATTTTCGCGGCTTGTCGCCGGTTATGGAGCGTGAAATTGGTGATCCATCAGAGCTGATCACGTCAATGTCCATCAGGCGTCCTAAAGGATGTGAGCTCTCGATGCTTACTGTCAATTCTTTTATGCGGTCGGGTGAAAGCCCTTCGATCACCGCATAGCCCTCGAATCCGGTAGGCAGATCGCGCACGAACGTCTCGCAAGGAGCTACAGGAAGAGCCTCGAGAAGTGAGCGCATGCCTTCATGGCCTATGGCCACACTTTGGGGAGTGCGTTTCTCTGATCCGGGTATATTGACGGTCAGCACCACGGGCACACCGCCGGGATAACGCTCCAGCAGTTGGAGCTGTGTTTCCCGACGGGTGTCGCGCGCTGCTAATAGAGCATCGAGGGAGATGTCCATGAGTGGTTGCTGATGATAAGGTATCAGTCGACGATGTTGCGGATTACGTCCATCACAAATCCGTCGCGGTTCATGACCACACCGACAACCTTATCGCCGAATGGGAGTTCGCTTGCCTCGCCGACAATCGACTGTGCTTTGTCGCGTAGTGATTTGATGTCGACGACATTTATGCCGGCATTGCGCAGGCGTTCGGCGAGTTCGGGACGACGTGGATTGACAGCCACGCCATATTCTGTGACAATGACATCCACGGTGTTTCCCGGTGTGATGAGAGTCGTCACTTCGTCGACGATGCACGGGATGCGTCCGCGTACAAGCGGGCATACAATGACAGACAGTGCTGAGTCCGCTGCAGTGTCGGGATGACCGCCGATGGCACCACGGATAATGCCGTCGCTGCCGACGAGCACGTTGACGTTGAAATCGGTGTCAGCTTCAAGTGCCGAAAGTATTACCACGTCGAGATAGTGGACAGCAGATCCGGGTTCGTCGGCCGACGCATATTCGTTGGCACTCACTTCCTTGTGCATCATGTCGTTCTTGAGCGATTCAGCCGCTACTTTATCGAAACTCTGCACGTCGATCAGTCGGTCGATGAGACCTTCTTCGTGAAGTTTCACCATGTGGGCAGTGATGCCGCCAAGTGCGAATGATGCCTTGATACCGCGGTCGATCATGCTTTGACGCAGATATTTCACAACGGCGAGCGATGCTCCGCCGGTGCCGGTCTGCATTGAAAATCCGTCATTGAAATATCCGCTGTTGATCACAACTTTCGCTGCTGTCTGGGCCAGCAATATGTCACGCGGATTTTTAGAGTCGCGGATTGCTCCGGCTGAAATTTTCGAAGAGTCGCCAACTGAGTCAACCTCAACTACGTAATCGACCTGACGTTCTGAGATGGAGTTGGGTGTATTGGGATAGGCTACGAGATCATCGGTTAGGATGATAACCTTATCAGCATATTGAGCGTCGGGTAGGGCATAGCCGAGTGATCCGCATATCGACTTTGCGTTTTCAGAGCGGGAATAACCACATGCGTTGCCAAGGGGATCGCTTGACGATGCTCCGAGAAATGCTACGTCGATATGGATGTCTCCGTTGGCTATGGCGCTTCCACGGCCACCGTGGCTGCGGAATACGACCGGCTTTTCCATCAGGCCGCGCGAAATCTCATTGGCGAGTTCGCCGCGCAATCCTGATGTAGAAATCGATGTGATGACACCGTTGCGTATATGCTGGATCAGTGGCGCATGTACATCGCTGAGGCTCGATGCTGCAAGATGCAGATCCTTGAAGCCCATTTCTGCGAGTTTGTCAACGACCATGTTGACCACCTTGTCACCTCCGCGGAAGTGGTGGTGGAACGATATTGTCATGCCGTCGCGCAGACCTGAGCGGCGTATGGCTTCATCGAGTGTTGTCAGTTTCGGACTCTTGCTTTGCAGGTCCATGCGAAATTCAGGATTCTTACCCTCTGCCTTTTCGGGAGCGTAGACATCCTTATTGAGAGTCTCGGCCTGCTGGCGTATTTCAGCGGCACGTTCTTTGATAGAGCTCATGATTAAGAGGTTGAAGGTGGATTACTGAAGGTCGGCATCGGTGAGCACACCTGAAGCCTTTGCAAGCTCGATGACACGTTCTGCACGGATCACTACAGGTCGGTCGACCATCTTGCCGTTGACGGCGATCACGCCCGAACCTTTCTTTTCGGCTTCCTTGATTGCTGCGATGATTGTCAATGCTTTCTCGATTGCCTTGGGTGATGGCGTGAACACTTCGTTGACAACCTCGATCTGACGAGGGTTGATAATCGATTTGCCATCGAATCCCAGTCGATGGATAAACTCTACCTCGCGGCGGAATGTCTCCATGTCATTGAGATTGGAGTAGACGGTATCGAGTGCGTCGATGCCGGCAGCGCGAGCTGCCACCACGATTGTCTCGCGGGCCAGACGCAGTTCATCACCTTCTGGAGTGCGTTGTGCCTTGAGGTTGGCGCAATAGTCCTCGGCGCCGAGGGCTATACCCATCATACGGGGCGATGCTGTGGCGATGGCATGTGCATTGCATACACCGAGCGCGCTCTCAATAGCTGCCATGATGCGTGTACGTCCGACGCATCCGAGTTCTTTCTCTACGCGTTCGATCTCGCGCTCCACTTCCACTACCTCTTCGGCGGTCTCGGTCTTGGGCATGCGAATTACATGCACGCCGGCTTTGACCATCGCTTCGATGTCTTTCTTTCCGTAGGGCGTGTTGAGCGGATTGATGCGCACCACCATTTCGGTGTCGCCGTAGTTGATGCTTTTGAGTGCGTTGTAGACCAGAAGACGGGCGGTGTCTTTTTCCGTTACAGTGACGGAGTCTTCAAGGTCGAGCATGATTGAGTCGGGCCCGTAGATGTGGGCATCGGCCATCATACCGGGATTATTGCCGGGCACGAACATCATCGTGCGTCTCAGTCGATCCATGATAGATATAAGGTGAGTATTGTTTCTTTAATTGGAGTTGATGATAGGGAGAGAAGTGAGGTGTGGAAAATTCCGGTCAATCGGCCCACACGTCTTTACCGGTAGCACGTACGGCGGCGGCTGTGACGCGGGCGCGGATAGTGCAGTCGAGAGCACCTTTGTCGGTGGCGATGACTGTAGCATCGGTGATCCCCAGTTCTTTCAGGGTCTGTTCGATGACGTTGCGGATCTGAGAGCCGAACTTGAGCGCAACCGAACTGTCAAGAGTGATGTTGATGCCGGGCTTTACGGCAGGGGTCAGACGGACGAAGATGTCGCCTGATTCGAGTGTGCCTGCCTGAGCGGGTTTCAATTCCATGTCAATATTAAATTTAAGGTGAATTGTCTGGCAATATTGTCAGCCGTATCTTTTGCAGCTACGAGTGACAATGGCAAAATTAGTGGGTTTTTCGGTATCGGCAAATTTTAATATGGAATTATTTCTGTAATAATTCAATGTATTTTGCAAATGCCATGTCATCAGGCTGTTGTGCTCAGATGTTTAATAACATATATGTGGCATGTATGGCGGTTGCTTTCAGATTGACACACGTGTTGTGAGTGTCAGTCGTCGGTGTAGTGGCGTAGCACGTGCCGGTAGGAATTGAATATCTTTGATTTTGATACAAAACCTACATATGAGCCGTCGGTGTCGACTACAGGCAGGTTCCATGCCCCGGTGTCGTCAAATGTCTTCATGACACTTTCCATGCTTTGTCCAAGCACTATGCGTGCGGGTGGCATTGACATGAACTTGCTCACGCGCATGCGGCGGTAGAGATCGGTGCGGAACATTATGTTGCGGATATCATCGAGAAGCACTACGCCGAGTAGCTTGCTATTGTCATCCACAACTGGAAATATGTTGCGGCTTGAACGTGAGATTACCTCAACCATTTCCTTGAGGTTCATGCCCGGTCGGACCGGGATGCAATCGGTTTCGATGACATTGTCGATCTTAAGGAGGGTAAGCACGGCTTTGTCCTTGTGGTGGGTCATCAGTTGCCCGCGCTGGGCAAGTCGCATAGTGTAGATGCTGTATGGCTCGAATATCTTTATTGTGCCATATGATATGGCCGATACAATGAGCAAAGGTAGAAACAGATCGTAGCCTCCTGTCAGTTCCGCTGTAAGGAAGATACCCATCAATGGTGCGTGCATGACTCCCGACATCACGCCGGCCATGCCCATCAGAGCAAAATTTTTAGTTGAGAGATCGAGGTCGAACAGGTAGTTTATGCCGTAAGCGAAGAAGAACCCGGCCATGCAGCCGACAAACAGCGACGGAGCGAACGTTCCGCCTACACCTCCGCCTCCGTTTGTGGCCGAGGTGGCAAAACATTTTGTCAGTATTATCGCACCGATGAACAATAGGACTACCCACACATCGCCGCGGTCGTTATAGAAAATTGAACTCTCTACAATATTTGATGGATTGCCGTCGAGGAGTTGTATTATAGATCCGTATCCCTCGCCATAGAGTGGCGGAAGGAGAAACACCAGTGTGGCGAGAATGCTGCCTCCGACAATCAGACGTTTCCATTGCGAACCAAGTCGCTTGAACAGATTCTCCATCATGTTCATCACCTTGGTGAAATATAGCGATACGAAGCAACAGAATATGCCGAGGATAATGACAAATGGGATGCGTGCGGTGACAAATGGCTCGCTTTGCACGAAGAAAAACTCCACGTCATAGCCTGTGAACACATAGGCCAGCGTAGCTGCCGTTATGGACGATATGAGCAGGGGCATCACCGACACCGCGGTCAGATCGAGCATAAGCACCTCGAGAGTGAATAGCATGCCGGCTATCGGAGCTTTGAAAATGCCTGCAATGCCGGCGGCTGCGCCACATCCGACCATGATCATCAACACTTTCGGAGACATTCTGAATGCTTGCCCGAGATTAGATCCGATTGCAGCTCCGGTATAGACTATCGGGCCTTCGGCTCCGACCGACCCTCCGAACCCGATTGTGATCGAGCTGGCTATGATGGAGGTATAGATGTTGTGTTTTTTCAGACGGCTTTTATTTTGGGAAATCGCCCACAGCACACGTGTGACACCGTGTGAGATATTGTCGCGGACACAGTATCTCACATATAACCCGGCCAGAAGTATTCCGAGCACCGGATATATTATGAGCATATAATTACCCCCCGTAAGCGAAAGATGCACTGTCAGCAGGTGCTGTATGAGATGTATGAGGCTCTTCAGCAGAAGTGCCGCCAGTCCGCCGAACACACCGATCAGCAGTGCGAGGATGATTATGAACGTTTTCTCACGTATGTGGCGTTCACGCCACGATACGATCTGTGACCATGTGGCTGACAACACTCGGTTGGCACGGCGCATATATAGGCGGATTTTGGTCATATGCCTTTTCCGGTTATAACGGTGTGAATCGTATAGAACAATATTTTGATGTCGACAGCCAATGACAGATTCTCGACATAAAGCAGATCGTATCGCAGGCGCTCAATCATCTCATCGACATTTTGGGCATAGCCGTATTTCACCATACCCCACGATGTTATGCCTGGACGAACACGATGCAGCATGGCGCATTGTGGAGCACGTTCCATCATCTGGCGCAGGAAATGTTCACGCTCAGGACGCGGTCCGACGATCGACATATCGCCTCGCAACACATTCCAGAAGTTTGGAAGCTCGTCAAGTCGGTATTTGCGGAGAATGTGGCCGACACGTGTGATGCGTGAGTCGTCGGGCGATGAAAGGGCAGGGCCGCTATGCAGTTCGGCGTCTGTGCGCATCGATCTGAACTTCACTATGTCAAACGGTCGGCGATGATAGCCCATGCGCCTCTGACGGTAAAATACAGGCCCGCGTGAGTCGGCTTTCACTGCTATGGCTATGGCGGCCAGCAGAGGGGAGGTGACAATAAGTGCTGTGGCGGATACTATTACATCAATGACGCGTTTGACATTGAGAAGACCGGCGTTCATCGGAGGCCGTGACATGTCGACAAGTGGCTCGCCCGCAACATTGTCGAAGCTCTTGCGTGCAATGGACAGCAGATTGTTGTCAGGTGCCATGAACACAGACACATCAAGCGGCATGAAACGGTTGACAAGGTGCATCTTTTCCTGTATGCCGTTGCCTGAGGCTATGATTATCGCATCTATTTTGTGTGAGGAGATCTGCGACAACAGCCCTTGCTCGTCATATACAGGTAGGTGTGATATGCCGTTGGGTGTATCGTTGTCCATCATGACAAATCCTTTTATATTCAGTCCCATCACTTTGCTCGATCTGCTAAGCCGCCGTTCAAGGTCGATAGCTGCGGCTGACGTGCCAACGATGAGAGTCTGACGCCCCGATTTGCCCTGGCGATGGCTGCGGTGTAGAGAGTTCGATACGATCCATCGGCCTATGGTGACGAATATTGTCAGCAGTCCGAATAAAATCAGAATAAGTTCGTAGTTGAGACGCCGCATCGGCAATAGGTCGTTGAGCATCGCTACAAAAAAGAACAGCAGTGTGCCTATCAGTGCATTGCCTGCTGCATTAGTGAAGTCGCGCAGTCGTGAACGACTGAACACAGATTCATAAAAGCCCGACAGCCAGTAAAGCCCGGTCATCATAATAGGGAATAGGATTCCTTCGGCAAGTATGACCGGCGAAAGCATGTAGGAGCGCAGTGGTATATAGCTTATTATAGAGTAACGTGTTGAGAACCAAAATCGCACTATATTGAACGCAATGACGGCCAACCCGACCGTGAAAAAGTCGGTCAGGATGCCTTTTATGAGCTGTCGGCGTCGTTTGCTGTTCAAGGTCGGATGATTTTTACTGTAGAGTCGGCACTCAGTTTTATCACAGTTGATGGCTTATGGCTTTCGCTGTCGTCGCGTCGCCATTCCGACACGAAATCAACATGGCTGATAATTTTCGGATCGATGTCGGAAAATAGGGCAGGGGCGGAGTCTCCACTGATGTTGGCCGATGTCGACACGATCGGTCGGCCAAGTGTAGCGCACAAGCCGCGGCAAAAAGGATCGGTTGTGAGGCGCACACCGACGCTGCCGTCGGGTGCGAGAAGCTCAGGAGCAAGCCCGCGGGCAGAGTCAAATACGATTGTCAACGGATTGACCGCCGCCTCGATAAGATCATATGCCACATCCGGAATCCCATCTATCCAACGCTCGAGTTGGGAAAGTGAACCGACGAGCGTGATCAAAGCCTTGCTGTCGGTGCGTTGCTTTATCTTATATATGCGCTGAACGGCCTTGGAATCAGTAGCGTCGCAGCTCAAACCCCACACGGTGTCAGTGGGACAAGCTATGACTCCTCCGCGGCGCACTACCTCAACGGCTTGCTTGATATGTTCTGTAATGGTCATTGATCAGTGTGGCATAATGCTATGCAAAGATAGCAAACCGCACTTGAAATTCCACATCAGTCAAAGAAAAAACACACTCTTAGAAACTGTTTAAATTTATTTATCGCAGGATTTGAGAATGATTGTCATTTGGAT
>CANOUR010000036.1 GCA_947570265.1 uncultured Bacteroidales bacterium
ACTCCTCTTTCAAGAATGAAAATCTTGCGTCCTAGCCGATAGACGAATGGGCCGACTTGCTAAAAGCGATTGCAAAGTTAGACACTTTTTTTTAACTGACAAAATCTTTTCATAAAAATCTGTAATTTAGATCGCGAGAAGCCACTAATCCAAACCAACAGCCAAGCAGTACACAACAATAAAATACACATCGACAAATTTGACAGAAGCGCATATGAACGCCTTTTTCACACTGAAAATCAACACTTTGCCACAAGCGTATACATTCTATACATAAGTGCACTTGTTAAAAAAAACGTCACACAAGATTTTGTGGCACACAAGATTCACTATTGCCAGAATTTATAAATTTGCGACCTTAAACAATACTATGTATAGGTTTTGGCCAAATATACATATATATAATACTATATGATGATAGACATCAGACATACATCGCCGGCAGATCTTGAAACAGTCATGTCGATTTATGACCATGCAAAAATCATGATGCGCAAATCAGGCAACATGAAACAATGGTCTGACAACTATCCTTCGCAGGATGTGATATTGCGTGACATAGATACAGGCAACAGCTATGTCATCGAATCAGATAGAAATGTGATCGGAGTCTTCACCTTTGCCAAAGGCGAAGAGCCAAACTACGCAGTCATTGACGGACAATGGCCCGACAACAGACCCTATGGCACCATCCATCGCCTCGCCGCTGCACCTGGGCACAAGGGCATAGCAGACATCGCCCTGCATTTTTGCTGTAGAACAGGAATAAACATACGCATCGACACGCATGCCGACAACGTCCCAATGCTTGGCTGGATAGCCAGCCGCGGATTCTCATATTGCGGCATCATATACGTAGAGGACGGCTCACCACGAAAAGCATTCCACCTTGAAAATCCAAAGATAGAGATGATCGATTCCAACAAAATGAGATACCTCGACCTGCTGCTCATCGGCGACGAACAGCAGGACATGATCGAACGCTATATCGACCTATGCCAACTTTACATAGCTTTTGAGGCCGATGAGCCTGTGGCATGTATAGCGGCCTGCGAGGTGTCACAGGGCCTCGTCGAGATAAAGAACCTCGCTGTCAGGGCCGACAGGCGCAAACGCGGTATCGGCCGACGCATGCTCAAGCACGTCGAATCGCAATATCCCGCCCACGCCATACAGCTCGGCACAGGTGAAACCCCATCAACGCTTGAATTCTATAAAAGGTGTGGCTACACTTTCTCCCACCGCATCCCCGGATTCTTCACCGAGAACTATCGGCAACCGATCATTGAAGAGGGCATCACCCTTAAGGATATGCTGTACCTGCGAAAACCACCGCTAAACGAAATCCCAACCCCGCACCACTGACACACCCGCATAATAATCCACCATTGGCACGCACCCCAATAGTTATCAACCAGCGATTATCCATTCTTTACCATTGAAAACCAACAGATTCCCAACAGATAAATCTGCATACATCCTAAAAAACCTGCGTCCAGGGAACAAAATGCCATCAGATGGGTCAAGACAAGTGGAGGCCGTGCCAAGATCTGTTGGCTTTCCCCGTGACACATTTCCGCTAAAAAATACTGGCGTGTCTTTTTTAAAACTCGCAATACCCGACTGATCATTTCTAAACAAACCCCTCGAACCGTATGTTTCGTTGTTCTCAACCCTGATCGTGCCGGTTATATAGCGTTGATGTCCCTTTGACATTCCATTCCATAAATACCCCCGGGTTCGATTATTTGTCAGACTGACACCTTTGAATGTCCAACCGTACAATATAGTAAGTCCATCATCCTCGTACCATACTTCATCATCTTTGACCGAATAGTAGCCAACAAGAGTGTTATTATCGATCACAAGATCACGAGCCCACTGGTTAGGAGCCTCATCCTGTCCGATGTTCTGATCAGGATCAAACTTATAATGAGCCGGAACAAACACGAGCACTTTCACATATCCGCTATTCCCACGCACAGTCAACCTATCGGTAAATCGTTTACAGTAGACAAATGCCGTAGACTTTGGCGCATTAAACACATTATTCTCCAGTAGCGTTAGTTGCCTGTTATAATATGGCAGATCGGTTTCTCCATCTCTCACTCCGTTCCACACCTCGATCAACGTACCTGTAAATTCAGGCATATCAAAAAAGCAATTATTGACGGTCACACCTACCTGTTGTCCTATAACATGACTATCATTAGGCAGGGGGTTATTTTCATCAACTGTAGAATTAAGATTGTAATGGCTCTTAATAGTTATCATATTGCGACCGACTTGACCTTTTGTTATGAAATCTCGAAATGTACATCCACTTATCACTATATCGTGACCATTGAAAACGTCAATAACATCTGACTTTAGAGGAACCGCGTTGCCTGATGCCGCACCGCCATCAAACACACAGTTGGTTATCCTCGAATGCGATCCACAATGAATTGTCTCGTGATTTGAGCTTAGATTCAAACCAAAATCAAACACGTTGTTTTCTGAAATCATTTCCCCTTCCAGTCCAACATTATCTATTATCGAATTGGTTACCAGCAACCTGTAATGCGTAGTCATTGGAATTCCTGACACCTTCTCCGCTACACCTTTACCAGATTTGAGAATAACCTTTGCTGCAAGCGAGAAAAAAGAGGATTTACATTTACTTACATCCCCGGCAAATGCCTCCGCCCAGATCACACAATTATCAATTAAAACAGATTTAAATGTACCTTCCGTTCTATTCACAAACGCCCACCCAGAATCACTATAAAACACACGTTGAAACTTACAATCACGTGCCATAAATTCAAGGGTAGTCGACCCATCGATTTGTATTGAATTCTCCCTATTCGATGTGATTATCAGACTTCCATCTTGATCTTCGCCTCCATATGAAGGTAATAGCACACGACATTCTCCCGTCAGATGCATCTCAAATTTATAATCCATCCCATTGCGCACACGGCTTCCTGGCATCAAATATGGCCGGTCAAGATCCGGACCTCCACTACCGGTCAGCTCGAGCACGTTCACGTAACTTTTAGGAGTCACCGAAAAATCTCCCCCGGTAAAATACATTGATCTACCGGCCACGAATCCAGTATTCACCACAACCTCACTATCAACAGGGATCTTAACAACGCTGTCAATATAATATTCACGTTCCACCACATACCTTGTATTGGGTGCCGACATCATTGACTGTGTCAATATATGCCTTCCACCTACGGGGTTGGCAGGCAATACTACTGTTTTATACAATTTCATATTTCAATTACCGTTTAATTTATCAAAACATTTCGATCAAGCACAACGTTAGATGTTAAACCTACGTCTTATATCTTAGGTTCACCCCAATGTAAATTTAACATCCTGCGTTAATAAAATCCATTTGTAATTTCAATAACATAAACCCATGACAGCTTCCGACCCCATAAAAATATGTCTGGCAATAATACTTGTGTCATTCATTTAGCCACTAAGCGCGTACAGCAAAAGCCAATATGATTTCGCTCATGAAGGAATTCTCTACAACAAAATCCAGAATGCCACCAACAAAGTGTCAGTAGCTGGCGCGGAAGCGATACAGAAAATAAACATCCCCGAGTCCGTCACTTATGACGGCATATCGTACACTGTGGTTTCGATTGGCGAGAATGCGTTCAACAACAATAGTGAAGCGATCTCCATCACCATACCCAACACCGTCACGAGTATAGGAGCCTACGCATTCCACAATTGTGGAGTCTTCTCATTAGAAATTCCGAACTCTGTCACCTCTTTAGGCGAATTCGCATTTTCTTATTCGTCTATAGAACACATAAAGCTTTCGGAATCCTTAACACAAATTCCAGCCTCGGCTTTCCGTAATTGTATATCTCTTCAAGAGATCATAATTCCCGACGCTGTGAAAATAATCCGCAAACATGCATTTGAGAAATGCACCCGCGCCACAAAGGTGACTCTAAGCAAAAATCTCGAAGAAATCGAATACGATGCATTCCGCAATCTGGCAATCGATGCCAGCACCGTTGCTACAATCAATAGCGCTCCCGCACTAAAGCGCATAGGCTTCAATGCCTTTTACAAAGCTGCCATACGTGAATTTGATCTTTCAAACGTCGAAGAAATCGGCAAGGAAGCCTTTCGCTTGTCACGACTACGATCGGTAAATCTTTCCAATATAAAACATGTTGGAAAATACGCTTTCAGCGACACAAGACTCAAGTCCGTAACTGTGCCGGCAGCTCTCAATACCGACGCAATCGGATGTTTCTCAGGCAGCACTGTAGAATCCGTGATTTATGAGGAAGGCTGTACCGAAACTATCCCATACCTTTTTTCCGGATGCTCATATCTGGAGAAAATAAGTTTCCCCAAAACCCTTACAACTATTTCAACATCTTCTTTTTCGGGTTGCAGCCTATGGGGTGATTTCATCATACCCGACCATATAACCAAGATTGAATCATACGCATTTGCCTGGTGCGACATGAATTCAGTTACGATCGGAAGCAAGATCTCGTCGCTCCCCGAAGGCGTCTTTAAAGGATGTGACAGGCTGACCGACATTAACTTTGGAAACGTAGAGACAATCGGAGAATATGCATTTAAAGAATGTGACGAATTATACCGCATGAACATGCCGGCGACAGTGAAAATCATAGGACGGGGAGCATTTGCAAATTGTGAAAATCTCACATATCTAAGACTACCTCAGCAACTCACTAAAATAAGCGAAATGCTATGTTATTCTTGTCAAAAGCTCAACTCCGTCACAATTCCCAACACGGTAACTGCAATCGGAGACTCCGCATTTATTTTTTGCAATAAACTTGAATCCATAATTCTACCACCCGATCTGACCAGTATAGGATATCGAGCATTTGAAAGTTGCGCATCTCTCACCGAGATCAATATACCATGGAATGTAAAGACCATAGGGACTGCGACATTCGACGGATGCGTTAAACTTAAAAAGCTCTCTCTGGGTGGTAACCTCGAATATGTCGGGACATCCGCATTTAAAGATTGCTTCCTCAAAGAAATTGAATGTCTGGCACAAACGCCACCTATTGCCTCATAAACATCGTTTTCATCCTACAAAGCAATCCTAAAAGTGCCCGAAGACGCAGCGGATGCCTATTCAGAAGCTCCTGTATGGCGCAACTTCAATCAGACACCGATGGATTTTTCGGGTATAAATGATCCATCTGTGTCAACAACCAAACAGAAAACAACAGTATATAACCTGAAAGGAATAAAAGTGTTTGAAGGCGATCTTGAAAACGCCTGCCTACCCAAAGGGACATATATCATTGTGCATGGAACAACGGTAACCAAACGCATCTTTTGACATAGCACTAAACCCGATCTTTCATCGGTCAAAATAGCGAGAGAGTTGTTTTACTTTCGATTTATCAGTATTTTTGCAGACAGAATGAAAGATCTTATATTATCGCAGGAGGTGACAGAGCGCGCTGTGCTCGTGGGTCTGATCACCGAGAACCAGAACGAAGCCAAGGCCAACGAATATCTCGACGAGCTTGAATTTCTCGCCGACACCGCCGGTGCGGTTACCGTGAGGAAATTTCTGCAACGTATCCCCTACCCCAATCCCCGCACATTCGTGGGCAAGGGCAAGCTCGAGGAGATACGCGAATTTGTCGAATCCAACGACATAGGCATGGCTATCTTCGACGACGACTTGTCGTCGAAGCAGGTAGCCAACATCGAGCGCGAACTGAAGGTGAAAATTCTCGACCGCACAAGCCTGATACTCGACATATTCGCAAAACGTGCACAGACAGCCAACGCCCGCACACAGGTTGAGCTGGCACAATACCAATATCTGCTGCCTCGCCTCACACGCATGTGGACACACCTGGAGCGACAGCGCGGAGGTATCGGCATGCGCGGCCCCGGTGAGACCCAGATCGAGACCGACCGCCGTATAATCCTCAACCGCATATCACTGCTGAAAGAGCAGCTGAAAGAGATCGACAAGCAGAAAGCCGTGCAGCGCAAAAACCGCGGCAAACTAACGAGAGTCGCACTTGTCGGCTACACCAATGCCGGCAAATCGACACTTATGAACGTGCTGAGCAAGAGCGACGTCTTTGCCGAAAACAAGCTTTTCGCCACACTCGACACCACGGTGCGCAAGGTGGTGATCGACAATCTGCCGTTTCTGCTGACCGACACTGTGGGATTCATCCGCAAACTACCCACACACCTGGTCGACTCCTTCAAGTCGACACTCGACGAGGTGCGCGAAGCCGATCTGCTGCTTCACGTTGTGGACATATCGCATCCCAACTTTGAAGATCAGATCGAGGTGGTCGACAAAACTCTCGCCGAGATATGCAAAGGAGAGGATAAACCTGTGATAATGGTGTTCAACAAGATCGACGCATACAGCCATATACCCAAGGACGAGGACGATCTGACACCACGCACCCGCCGCAATATTCCTTTGCAGGAACTGAAAGAGACATGGATGAACCGCATGCATGACAATTGTGTTTTCATATCGGCTAAGAAAGAGATCAACATTGGCGAGCTACGCGACATGCTCTATGCAAAAGCCCGGGAGATACACCTGTCGCGTTTCCCCTACAACGACTTCCTGTTCCAGAAATACGACGATCTGGGACAACCCGAGGAACAATAGCTATCGAGACCTCCTCTCATCCACCACAGCCTTTTAATCGACCACACACCCTTACACATCTACAATTACAATGCTTCGTCACATTACAGACTCAGAACAGAAAGCGCTTCTATACCGAGGGTGCACATTTGCGCCGGGATGTACCGTCGAGACCGATTGCCCTGAAGGCATCGATGCATCGACATATCTTGGCGTGAGTTTCTCAGGTCGCATAGTGATTCATGGACGCCCCTCGCGCATATCCATGTGCCGCCTCGAAGATGTGACTCTACATGACGGGGTGGTGGTTGAATTCACCGGTTCGATAACCAACTACGACATTCTTGAGAATGCCACAGTGTGTCGTGTCGACACGCTATTCTACACCCCCGGCACAAGCCACCGCATCGACACATTCAGCGAGGCCGGCGGCTTCACAGTCACATCCCGTCCGGGGTTAACCGTCAGCGAGGCCGAAGCTGAAGTGTTCGGGCAGACGACAGCCCCGGATTTTTGTCCGGATCGCGGCACAATCGGGCGCGACGCCCATGTCGAAGGTGCAGCATCGTTGCGATCGGTGATCATAGCTGACCGCGCTACGGTGGGAACAGGCGTGATAGCCGAAAACACAGTTGTCGACAGCGATGCACGTCTCACTGATGCCGCCATGGTGTTCCGCTGCCATATAGGCCGCGGATGCGTCATCTCAAAAGGGTTCACAGCCCACGATTCGCTGTTTTTCGACAACTGCACGATGGAAAGCGGAGAGGCGGCCGCAATATTCGTCGGGCCGCATGCCGTGTCGTGCCATAAAGCCACATTGCTCATCGGATGCCGGTGCTCATTTTTCAATGCCGGCTCAGGCACCAACATGAGCAACCATGCCTATCGTCTCGGGCCGATTCATCACGGCACACTGCAACCCGGATGCAAGACCGCTTCCAACACATACATACTGTGGCCTGCCACATTCGGTGCAGGATCATTGATAGTGGGCAACCACAAGCACCACCCCGACACCACCGACCTGCCTTTTTCTTACCTTATAGAAGAAGGTGGCAACCTGTCGATCGCACCCGGCGTGGCGCTAAAAGGCGCAGGACTGGTGCGCGACCTCGAGAAATGGCCCAAGCGCGACAACCGCATCGGATGCGAACCGATCAACTGCTCGCTGATGACACCCGACACTCTCGCCGCCATGCGCCGGGGAATGAAGATGCTCGAACAAGTGACCACCGACACCGTATGGCAAGGCTACACCCTCACTGTCACCGCAGCGGCCAAAGGCTATGACTATTACCGCAAGGCGCTCACCTCGCACTATTGCGGCGGCGCGGTCAAAGTGTTTGAGAACCGAGCCGACACCTTTCCCGAAGGATTCATGTCGTGGTGGGGCAGTGACCCGGCGACACTCACGCCTGAGGAACGGCAGATCGTGGTGCTGGCATGGCGCGACTCCGAGACAGCCCTGCTGCGCCTTGTCCGTGAGGATGCCCTCAAGGAGTTCCATCCATCCACCAGGCGCACCTTAGGCACACCCGATACCAATCCATTCATAAAATCGATTGACGAGCGTATCGACGACGTGACAAACCGGGCATCGATATTACTCGAACAGCTGTCGGCCACCGATCAATAATCGCTGAACAGCTTCGGCTTGATGACAATGCCTGCTCTCAGTTGCGAATGAAATTCCTTGTAGGCAAGCAGGCCTTCTCCGTAGCCGTTGTAATACTGTATGAAAAAATACTGATTCTCTTTTTTGAACAGCCTGAAATTAAGCTCGACGATCACATTGTAGTTGAGCTTCCATCCACGACGTTTGACAAGAATCACCGAAGCGCCGAAACGCTGGTTGGCCGAAGAAAAAGATGTGCCGATCTGATAGATCCCGCAGTAGTCGAGTATGTCGCGGTTGTTCTGCCCGTCGATGATCGGAATCCAAGCCTTGCCATGGACGGTGATCTGCGGATCGATTATCACCGACGCCGCAAGCGACACCTTGTTCCACGAGCGTGATGCAGCCCCATCACGGCCATTACTCTCATGCTCAAGCATAAGCGTGAGTTTCCCAAGAAAACGGTCTTTCACAAAAAGAGGCTTTGCCAGACCGATGCCCGGATTGAAGTTAAGATCAGTCATAGGCATCGACTTCTCAAGCACATTCCAGAAACACTTCTGCGAATAAAAAAGAAACAGATATGTGTTCCATGGAAGTGTGCTGCGCGTCAGACGCTGCGCGATCGACACCTGAAACTTTATGTTGGTGTTTGTGCGCGACGGCCGCTCGTTGCCCACAGCCGTGCCGAAGATAAAATAATTGTCCTTGTAAAGCCCGAAATAGGGCCCGTTGTCAAACGCCCTGCGCACGCTGTCAGAATTGATCTTCTGCTGAGTGTCGGCCACAATCTGAGCACCGGCACGCGGAGCCACACACAGACATGGCAGAACAAGCATGATCAAATAAATAATGTGACGTGACATAAGTAGCTGTTCAAATTAAAACGCTATTATTTTTAAATTAATGACTATTTGAGCCGGAGGAAAACTTGAACACAATCTGCTTGATATTTTTGGACATTTTCCTTCCTTTCATCGCTGCGATGCCCGCATCGCGCCCTCTTCAGGGAATGAAAATCTCTCAAAAATCCCTAAGCATATTGTATTCATTTAATTTGACCAGCTACTTACAACCGCAAAGTTAGCGATTTTTTGTACTTTTGCGGCAACAACAACCCCACAAATGAAAAATCTATTCACATGGGCCGCTTTGGCCTTCATAGCAATTGCTTTAGCCTCGTGCAACAACCGTCGCAGCGATGAGACAACAGTCATTGTCGAGCAGCAGAACTCACAACTGGCCGACGCACTGCGCTCGCGCGACTACACAACGGCATCATCCCTTGCCGATTCGATGGCACTCTATGTCGACGATCTCACGCCTGACGAGACTGTCACCGTGCTTATGGCATTTCTTGAAGTGCACAACCGCAACATTGAGGAGAAGCGCATCGACGACGATCTCGAGACCTTGCGCAAATATGTCGACGTCTACGACATAGCCATCTCAAACAACCCTAACGACATGCGTGCGGCATTCAGCCGCGCACGCTCGGTCAACGACAATCTCGACTTCGAGCAGGTAGCGGCCGATTTCCGCCGCAAGCTCGCCGAATACGATGCCGTGCAGACCTACGGCAACGATCCTCAGCCGGAAAAATCCGAGACCGACACCACCGAAACAGTGGCCGACAGCGTGGCCACATCGGCAAAATCAACACTGACAATCAACTGAAATGAATCAGCAAGCCACATGCGGGCCCACGATAGCCGCACGTCTGAAATCATTCATAACCGGCCGCAGCCTCTGGATTTTCCTGGGCTGCGTCGCCGCCATAGCCATCGTGTCGTTCGCGTATTTTTATCCTGATGCGGCAGAGGGCAACCAACTGCGTCAGCACGACATGCAGCAAGGCATAGCCATCGGACAGGAAGTAAAAGCTTTCACTGAATCCACCGGCCAGACATCGCGCTGGACCAACTCGCTTTTCTCGGGCATGCCCAACTTCCAGATAGCACCCGACTACCCCTCGAGCCACATGTTCACGTGGATCAACACCGTCATGGGTCTCGGACTGCCATATCCGGCCAACCTTCTGGCCATGATGATGCTTGGATTTTTCATTCTTCTCATGGTCATGAGAATGCGGTGGTGGGTGTCGCTCATTGGCGCTGTCGCATATGGATTCTCGAGCTACTTCGTGATACTGATCGCTGCCGGACACATATGGAAATTCTCCACATTGGCCTACATCCCTCCGACAATAGCAGGCATAGTGCTGTGCTACCGTGGCCGATACCTTGCCGGAGCGGCCATAGCGGCACTGTTCGCCATGATGCAGATATCTGCCAACCACGTGCAGATGACCTATTATTTCCTGCCCGTGGTGGCCGGTTTCATGCTCATTAATCTCATTGAGTCGTACCGGTCGGGAGAGATGCGCCGCTGGGGCATCGCCACCGGCTCTTTGGCCATCGCTGCAGTCCTTGCCGTAGGAGCAAACTCGCCCAGCCTCTACAACACCTACGAATATTCCAAAGAGACCATACGCGGAGGCCACTCCGAGCTTTCGCGTGGCGAGACCACTTCGCCGAATACATCAGCCGGACTCGACCGCGACTACATCACCCAATACAGCTACACACCGTCCGAAACATTCACACTGCTCATACCCAATGTCAAAGGCGGTGCTTCGGCCAAACCCGAGAAAGGTTCGGGCAAACCGATGACCCTCTATGATCTGCCCGAGACCCGTGAGATGATGGCCGAAGGAAAGATCGACGACATTTCAGCGCAATATCTGCAATACATGAGCCAGTATTTCGGCGGCCCGGAAGGCACCAACGGCCCTGTCTACGTAGGGGCGCTCATATTCGCGCTTTTCCTCATGGGATGCGTAGTTGTGAAAGGGCCGGCCAAATGGGTGCTGCTGACCCTCACCGTGCTGTCGATCGGACTTGCCTGGGGACGCTACATGATGTGGCTCACCGATCTGTTCATCGACTGGGTGCCCATGTACAGCAAATTCCGCACCGTCGAGAGCATTCTCGTCGTGGCGCAATTCACCATGCCACTGCTTGCCATGATGGCTATGCAGCGCTTCGTCAGCGCCGGCGACAAATGCTGGGAAAGATACCGCAAACCGTTGCTGTGGAGCTTCGGCATTTCTCTGGCACTGTGTCTGATGGCAATAGTAGCTCCCGGCATCTATGGCTCAGTCATAGGCGAGAATGACCGCATGATCGACGGCATGATCGCCGACCAGCTCACGAGTCAGGGCTATGACGCTCAGACAGCGCGCATGTTCTCACTCGAAAGTCCATCGATCTACGCCGCTGTCACCACACTGCGCCATTCTCTCATCGCCGACGACGGCATGCGCAGTTTCCTGATCGTCGCCGCCGGTCTCGGAGTGATGTTACTCTACGCCCGTCGCAAGCTCAACGCAGCCATAATGGCCGCCGGAATAGGCATCATCGTGTGTGCCGACCTGTTCATGGTCAACAAGCGCTATCTCGATCACGACAGTTTCGTGCCACGCCGCCTCACCACCGGTGCACCGATAGCCATGACCGACGCCGACCGCGCCATCCTCACCGACACGACGATGAACTACCGCGTCATGGACATTCCGCGCTTCACCAGCGCCGATCCTTCATACTACCACAAAGCGATCGGAGGCTATCACGCGGCAAAGCTCACACGCTATCAGGATCTCATCGACTGCCATCTCGGACATTTCCTTTCGGGACAGGCCGATGATGCCGACATGGAAGTGCTCAACATGCTCAACGCCCGCTATGTCGTGAGCTACGACGGACAGCCGATACTCAACCACAGCGCCATGGGCAACGCATGGATGGTCGATCAGGTAAAATATGTGACCGATCCCGACAACGAGATGGCTGCACTCAGCCACATAGACCTGCGGCGCGAGGCCGTGGCCGACGGACGCTTCCATTCCATACTCGGCGAAAGCACCCCCCGCCAGCCCGGCGACACGATATTCGAGACATCCTATGCACCAAACCGGCTCACATACCATGCACGGTCGGCAAAAGGAGGAGTGGCGGTATTCTCGGAGATCTACTTCCCCTGGGGCTGGCACGCCAGCATCGACGGACAGCCCGCGCAACTTGGCCGCACCAACTATGTGTTGCGTGCGCTTAAGATTCCGGCCGGAGATCACACCATCGAGATGTGGTTCGATCCACAATCGCTCCACACCACAGCTGCAATATCGCGCGTCTGCATCATACTCATTTATCTCGCCGCCGCTGCCGCCGTCATCATAGCCCTATGCGGAGGCTGCGGCCGCAAGAAACATGCTGCTTAAACGGATCTACACATCGCGCGGGCACGGCATCCACTCACCGCTGGCCTACGAGTTGGTCACACAGGTGCTGTGCTCGGCATCGGCCTGCTACTATGCCACCCCCAACCTCCCCTCGGCCACCGCACGCCGCTGGCTGCGCGTCGCGGTCAGATTCAATCCACGCGAGATCATACGCATCGGACAGCCGTGTCCACAGCTCGACCGCGTCTTCGGTTTGCTGTCCCCGGGCAGCAAACCGCCGCTCACTGTAGCCGTCAACCCATCCGCCGGCGAGGTCGACTCCCTTGCCCGGTCACTTCCGACAGAAGGCGCCGTAATGCTCGTCGACACACCCTCCGAGACTGTCAGAGCCATTGCTGCCGCACACACCTCAGGATTGCTCACGTTCAGCGGCCGCACAGAGCACTATCTCGTGAGACGCTCCGACCTGCCGCGTCAACATTTCGACATCATACTGCGCTGACAATGGCACGTAGAATCACCGACATCAGCCGCCTGCTTCGCGACTTCACCACACATCTCTCACTCGAGCGCGGACAATCGGACAACACCGTCGACGCATATCTCGACGACGTCGGCAAACTCCTGTCGTGGCTCAATGCCGAGAACATCACCCTGCGTGACGCCGACCGCGACACACTGTCGGCGTTCGCCGCCGGGCTCCACGACCTCGGCATCGCACCGGCCACACATGCGCGCATCATCTCAGGTGTGAAATCATTCTTCAGATTTCTACATCTCGAGGGCTACCTGAGCAAAGACCCGTCGGTGCTGCTCACCAAGCCCCGTGTTGACCGCACGCTTCCGCAAGTGCTGACAGTTGAAGAGATCGACGCAATGATCAGCGCCATCGACCACACATCGCCGCTTGCCGGACGCAATCTGGCCATCATGGAGACGCTCTATGGCTGCGGCCTGCGGGTAAGCGAGCTTTGCGACCTCGAGATCTCGCGCCTCTACCCCGACGAAGGCTTCATCGTAGTCAACGGCAAGGGATCGAAACAGCGAATTGTGCCGATGTCGCAGGCCGCCAACGACGCCATATCGGCCTACATGCGCCATCAGCGGCCGCAACCCCTTCCCGGCAACGACAATATAGTGTTTCTCAACCGCCGCGGATCGCGTCTCACACGCGTCATGATCTTCTACATCGTGCGCTCGCTTGCCGAAGCGGCCGGCATCAACCGCACCATCTCGCCCCACACATTGCGCCACTCCTTCGCCACCCATCTGCTCGAAGGCGGCGCCAACCTGCGCGCCATACAGCAGATGCTCGGCCATGAATCCATAGCCACAACCGAGCTATACCTTCATGTTGACCGCACCCGTCTGCGCGACGAGATCCTATCACACCATCCCCGATATTCAGCAAACATTTAGTATCTTCGCATCATGAAATGGCTCAGACTCCCCGAAGGGTTCCCCACCCAGCATCTCCCGTTCTACCTCGCCATGGAAGAATGGGCAGCACGTAACCTCGCCGACGTCGCCGACGACCTGTTTTTCATGTGGCAGGTCAATCCGACGGTGATATTCGGGCGCAACCAGCGCATTGAGTCTGAGATCGACCTCGGATACTGCCGCGACAACTCCATCGAATTCTACCGGCGCAAGAGCGGCGGCGGATGTGTATTCGCCGACATGAACAACATCATGTTCAGCTACATCACCTCGGCCGACGACGTGGTGACCACGTTCTCACACTACACCGGCCTGGTGGCGTCGTTCCTGCGGTCGCTCGGCCTCGATGCCTCCGACACATCACGCAACGACGTGCTGATTTCGGGGCGCAAAGTATCAGGCAACGCGTTCTACCATCTGCCCGGCCGCTGCATTGCCCACGGCACCATGCTCTACGACGCCGACTTCACGCATCTGTCGCGCGCACTCACGCCATCGCGGTCAAAACTCGAATCGAAAGGCGTGAAATCGGTCGAAAGCCGCATCACCACCATACGCGAGCATCTGCCCCAACTCGGCATCGAGGAATTCAAGCAACGCGCGCTCAGCTCGCTCACCGACGGAGAGATCCACATCACGCCCTCACAGATCGAAGAGATTCGTGCCATCGAACGCCCCTATTACGACGAGCGCTGGATCAACGGATCGCGCCACGCGTCCACCATATCACGCCACAAGCGCATCGAAGGCGTCGGCGAGTTTCACGCCGACATTGATCTGCGCCGGAGCGACAACACAATCGGGCGAGTGAATCTAAGCGGCGACTTCTTCATGCTCGGCGACCTCGACACACTGCTGCTCAACCATCTGCAAGGTGTTCAACACACCCCCCGGGCTATCGCCGAGGCACTTGCCGACATCGATCCGTCGCTCGCCATTCCCGGACTGTCACGCGAGGCGCTCACCGACCTGCTCGCCTGACCGACAGATAATCATACGACTGTTAAAAACCGATATATCACCAATTTATATTCATACTTACACGATCTACTATTATGAGATATTCAGCAATCATTCTCGCCACCACGGCCGCACTTATGCTGCCGACGGTCGGATGCAAGCCACGGAGCGCCCAAGCGGCAACAGACGAGCGCGACTCCACCTACACAACTGTCACCCATCCCGAGTGGAGCCGCAATGCCGTCATCTATGAGGTGAATCTGCGGCAATACACCGACTCGGGCACAATCAACGCCTTTGCATCACACCTGCCCCGCCTGAAGGATCTCGGCGTCGACATCCTGTGGTTCATGCCTGTCAATCCTATCAGCGTCAAAGACCGCAAAGGCACACTCGGCAGCTACTATGCCGTGGCCGACTACACGGCCTTCAATCCCGAATTCGGCACTATTTCGCAATTCAAGGAAGCAGTGGACAAAGCTCACGCTCTGGGCATGAAAGTGATTCTCGACTGGGTACCCAACCACTCAGGCCGCGACAACCGATGGGTCACCGAACACCCCGACTGGTACGAGACCGATTCGCTGGGCAACATGCAAGGCCTCTATGACTGGACCGACGTCTATGTCTTCGACTACTCCAACCCCGAGATGCGCAAGGGCATGATCGACGCCATGAAATTCTGGCTCACCGAAGTAGGAGTCGACGGTTTCCGCTGCGATGTGGCCATGGAAGTACCCACCGACTTCTGGAACGATGCCCGCAAAGAGCTGCAGGCCGTCAAACCCGACCTTTTCATGCTCGCCGAAGCCTCAGTTCCCGAACTTGAGAAACATGCGTTCGACATGGCCTACAACTGGCCGATGAAAGATCTGTTCAGCGAAATCGCAGCCACATCCGGCCAATACAGCTTCACCAACGACAAAGGCGAGACACGCACCTTCCCCAGCCGCCGCGCCATCGCCATCGACTCGCTCCTCGCTGCCCAGGCAAAAGACTATCCGCGCGACTCCTACATGATGAACATGATCACCAATCACGACCTCAACTCGTGGGAAGGAACAGAATTCCGCCGACTCGGCAAATTAGTCCCAGCCTTCGCAGTCCTCACCTACACACTCCCCGGCATGCCCATGCTCTACACCGGACAGGAAACAGGTCTTGACCGCGCCTTTGAGTTCTTCGAGAAAGACACTGCCCCCGACTGGACTCTCCCCAACAAACATTTCGACTTCTACAAGAAACTCAACGCTCTGAAGCACTCGCAGAAAGCCCTTCTGGCAGGAACAGAGGGGGGCGAGGTAGTGAGCTATCCCACCACATCGCCCGACATCTACGCCTTCTCGCGAGAGCGCGACGACTCGCATGTAGTCACCATCGTCAATCTCGGCAGCACCGACACCCCGATCGAGTTCACAGGCGCCAAGCCCGATGTCAAAGGCTACACCGACTACTTCTCAGGCACTGAGGCCGAGATACCGGCATCACTTGCTCCGGGCCGCTTCATTGTATTCGTCAAATGATCGCATCAATCAACCGCATTGACCTCATCGGCACACTCCCGGCAGTATTTGCCGGGAGTGATGCCGCATCACGCACCTCCGACGTGTGGCGGCGCGACATATCCTTCACCCGCCCGGCCACATATCTCATCCGAGCCGAAAGCGGCACTGGCAAATCAAGTCTGTGCTCCTATATATACGGATCACGCACCGATTTCAGCGGCGACATACTTTTCGACGGCCGCAGCATACGCACGCTCACAGTCAACGAATGGTGTTCGCTCCGCCGCACGGCCATCGCCTGTCTGCCACAAGAGATGCACCTGTTCCCCGAACTCAGCGTCATCGACAACATAATGCTGAAAAACCGGCTGACCGATTGCAAAACCGGCGCGGAGATCAGCCAGATGCTCGCCGCACTCGAGCTCGACGGCAAAATCTCAACCCCCGCCGGACGCCTGTCCGTCGGGCAGCAACAGAGAGTGGCCATCATCCGCGCCCTGTGCCAGCCATTTTCATTTCTACTCGCCGACGAACCGGTAAGCCATCTCGACACACGCAACAATGCCGCCGTAGCCTCAATGATCCACTGCGAGGCCACCGAGCGGCAAGCAGCCGTGATAGCCACCTCGGTCGGCAACGACATCGCCCTGTCCTCCCCAGTCATTCTCAATCTATGAACCCTGTCAACCGTCTGCTGAGCCGCAACATCTCGGCCGGTCAGATCACCGGCTACGTGATGGCCAACCTTGTAGGCCTCACCATTGTCCTCACAGCCCTGCAATTCTATCGCGACATCACCGCCGACAGCGGCACGCCCGATTCATTCATCACCCGCGACTATCTCATCATATCGCCACGGGTGAGCGGACTCGGGTCGCTCGGAGGCCAGGTGGCAGGATTTTCCGAAGCCGAGATCTCGGAAATCGACGCCTGTCCGTGGGTGAGACGTGTGGGGCGCTTTACCTCAGCCGCCTTTCAGGTCTACGCTTCGGTCGATGCCTTCGGACGCCCTATGGGTACATCGCTGTTTCTCGAATCGATCCCCGACAGCTTCTTTGACATTACTCCACCGGGATGGGATTGGACACCCGAATCGGGCGAGCCGCTTCCGGTCGTCATATCCAAAGACTACCTGACGCTCTACAACTTCGGCTTTGCAGCCTCAGCCGGACTTCCCCAGGTCAGCGAGAGCATGCTGTCGGCCATACCATTCCGTCTGTCGGTCAGCGGCAACGGCCGTCAGGAATGGCTACCCGCACGCATAGCCGGATTCTCATCGCGCCTCAACACCATCGCCGTTCCCGAGGCATTCATGCAGTGGGCCAACGCCCGCTTCGCCGACGAACCGGCCGCACCCTCACGCCGACTGATCATCGAAGTGTCACAACCCGGCTCGCCCCTGATCGAGCCATTTCTTGCCGACCACGGCTATGAAGCGGCAGGAGACAAGGCCGACACATCACGCATGATCAGGCTACTGTCGGTGATCACCGGCGTAGTGATCGCCGTAGGCACGATCATCTCGATCCTCGCATTCTTCATATTGCTGCTGAGCATCTGGCTGCTTCTGCAGAAAAACCGCTCCAAGCTGCACATGCTCATGCAACTCGGCTATACTCCGGCACAAGTCAGCCGCCCCTACACAGTCATGGTCTGCATTGTCAACGCCGCCGTGCTCGCGCTGGCACTGGCCATCACACTCATCTCACAGCTCGTGTGGAGCACACGGCTCGACGACCTCGGACTTTCATCGGCCTCACCCTGGATCACGATTGTCACCGGCATCGCAATCGCAATCACGCTCACTCTGCTCAACATCATCGCCATACGCCGCAGGGTGGCCTCGGCCTTCCGCATCTGACCCGCCGACCGATAAAAACGGCATATTTGACATGCGTTTTTTGTTAAAAAACGTAATGTTACAGCATTTTTAGTTATAAAAGGATAAATTATATATATATATATATATTATATTTGTCGCGCATTATATCATGTCGCGACCGCCCCAGCTTACGGGCGACCTTAAACGTCAATACCATATCCGCGACCTTGAAATGTAGAGGATTATATCAATACCACGTAATTACAATTTTCAACCAAATAACTAACCACCAACACCTAAACATTTCCTGCATGAAGAACATTTGTTTGCAAATGAGCCGGAAAGCATGGTTGTCACTATTTATGGTGCTATGCCTGTCTTTCCCTGCCTTGGCGCAGAAGATTTCAGTGTCAGGTACTGTGGTCGACCCCACCGGTGAGCCTCTCATCGGCGCGAGCGTCATCGCCCAGGGTACTTCAAACGGCACCGCAACCGACATCGACGGCAATTACCAGCTCGACGTCGACGCCAACGGCACTCTCGTGTTCTCCTACGTAGGCTACGAGACACAGAGCGTAGCCGTAGGCGGACGCACCCACATCGACGTCACGATGGCTGAGAACTCAGTGATGCTGAAAGAAGTCGTGGCAATCGGCTACGGCGTTGTCAAGAAATCCGACGCCACCGGTTCGGTAGCAGTCATCAAGCCCGACGACATCGAGGCCGGTATCGCCACATCGACCCAGGATCTCCTTGTCGGCGCCAGCCCCGGTCTGACCGTCACCACCAGCGGCGGTAACCCCACCGGCAACGCCACCATCCGCATCCGTGGCGGCTCCTCGCTCTCGGCCAACAACGACCCTCTGATCGTGATCGACGGTGTGCCCCAGACCAACCAGGCCAACGGTGGCGGCACCAACGCCCTGACGATGGTCAACCCCCAGGACATCGAATCGATGACCGTACTCAAAGACGCTTCGGCAACAGCCATCTACGGTAGCCGCGCATCGAACGGTGTCATCATCATCACCACAAAGAAAGGCAAGAGCGGACGTCCGAAAGTGAACTTCGCCGCCAACTGGCATGTCAACACCCCCCGCAAGACCTACAATGTGATGAGCGGCGCCAAATACGGCGACCTTGTCCGCGAGCTCTATGAGGGTGACGACAAAGTTCTGGGCATGCTCGGCGAAGCCGACACCAACTGGCAGGACGAAGTGCTGCGCACCTCATTCTCACAGGACTACACCCTTAGCGTCAGCGGTCAGGCCGGATTCCTCCCCTATCGCGTCAGCGCATCATACACCAACAACCAGGGTATCCTCAAGACCTCGGGAATGCAGCGCACCACATTCGGCTTCAACCTCTCGCCGAAATTCTTCAACGGCCTGCTCTCGATCAACGCCAACGCACAGGGCACATATGTGAAGAGCCGTGAGGGCGACACCGGCGCACTCGGCGCTGCCATCGTCTTCAACCCCACACTCCCCGTAATGACAGCCTATCCCACACGCGGCTCGTTCGGACGCCCGATGTACAACGGCTACACCAACATCATCTCAGGCGGCATACCCGAGGCTCAGGCTGCGGCCAACCCGCTCCAGCTCCTTCAGGATGTCAACAACACCGGTGAGGTCTACTCATCGACCGGCAACCTGCAGATCGACTATGCCCTCCACTTCCTCCCCGAGCTGCACCTCAACCTCAACCTCGGCTATCAGGTAAGCGACAACCACACCCGCTCACTCACTGCCGAAAACTCGATCATGAACTGGAAGAGCCAGGATCTCCGCAACGATGGAGCTGCCGGCGCAGGCACAAAATACCGCTGGTGGGAACTCCAGCGCAACACACTGCTTGACTTCTACATCAACTACCGCAAATATTTCGAAGCCATACAGAGCAACGTCGACGTGATGGCCGGCTACTCATGGCAGCGTTTCAGCTACATGGGACACAGCAACACCTACATCAACACCCAGGGCTTCTCTGTGGCACAGAACGGTTTCCCCGAAATTGTAAACGGTGAATATGTGCTCGATCTCAATCCCGCTACCGAATCGATGATCGGCGACCCCTTGGCCGGCAAAAGCAACGTCCGCTGGGGCAACCACCTTCAGCTCGTGTCGGTCTTCGGCCG
>CANOUR010000037.1 GCA_947570265.1 uncultured Bacteroidales bacterium
TTCTGCAAAGGTACTAACTTATTTCGGTAAACACAGGTTTTTTACCATGCGCCCGAAAACGGCAGCGAGAGCACATTGACATTTTTATCAAGGCTACCGGCTACCGAAAAAAATAGCCCCGGCTCATTGAGCCGGGGCTGGTAGCGGGATCGAGAATTGAACTCGAGACCTCCGGGTTATGAATCCGACGCTCTAACCAACTGAGCTATCCCGCCATAGGAGGTTTACGGGTGCAAAGGTAGGCATTTCCATCGCATCTACCAAATTTTCCACCCACTTTTTTTAGGCGTTGTGGTGTTTTAATTTGAATATGAGGCGTCTGACGTTTTCACACTCATATTTTGATTTGAACAGCGATTTTATCTATATTTGCGTTAAGTTATGAATCCCGTGCAGATCAAAAGCTATGTCAGCAGAGTGTGTCAGATGCGTACCGGCATGCTGATACCGTTGGCGTTTATGTTGGTTTCAGTGGTGTCAGGCTGTCATTCCTACTGTGTTGCGAGGCATGATATCACCGATGACCTTAACACGGCTGTCATCGCTATGGCTAAGGAAAAAAGCCTCATGCTCACTCGTGGCGATACTGTCGCTGCATTGCACCGTGTGCAGCAGTTGACACACGGGCCTTTGATATATAAGGTATCAGGAGTCAATTTCAGAAATCCGGTTTTAAATGACAGTGCCTACATCGCGCTTGCTTTGCTTGACAAAAGTGACGGTGGTGATGCACCTGTTGTCCGTTCCTGTAAGATAGTCACCGATTCCATTATGCTTATGCCCGATAACGCACGCGACGGTTTGTCCATACGCATGCAAGGTTTTGCCGAGTGTTCCGTCGCCTCGGTTCTCATGGCATCCGACCTTACGTTTTCGGCGCTGTTTTTCCTGTTTTCAATCCTCACGATGGTTGGCATGTTTGTGTGGCGTGCAAAGGCAGTCGGTAACTCCGATGCCGGCCGGTTCATGACATTCGACGAAGTTTCATCCGTTGCAGGCATCCGTCTCACACCGATGCAAAGACGGTTTGCTCAGTTGCTTTTCGACGCTCCTGGGCGAAAGGTTGACAAATCGACACTATGTTTCATCCTATGGGACGGTAAAAGCAATGCCGAAGAGTCGCTCTACACTCTCGTCCGACGCACAAAAAAAGCTCTTGCCGGCTCGGGTGTGGAGATCATATGCAACCGTGGTGAATCCTATGAGCTTCATGTAAATTTTTGAATTCCAGTGTTGTCAGAAATTGTCAGATAAATGTCAGACAATTTCTGCGGCTACTGTGATGCTTTTTCCGCTTCTTTGCCGGAAAATCGCATCAGCATGAAAAAGATCATTTTCACTTTCGCGCTCGCTATGCCGTTTATGCTACATGCCCGGCATGAAGAGAACACCGATTCCATTTCCAACACTCTCGACGAGGTGGTGATTACAGCCGACGCACAGATTGAAACGGCAAAAAAAGTAATTATACGTCCCACCCGGTTGGAGAAAAAGCATAGCACCAACTGCTACACGCTTTTGGAGAATATGAATTTGCCTTATTTCAATGTCGATGCGTCTGCTCAGACTCTGTCCACTATCACCGGACGCGATGTCATTGTTCTCGTCAATGGTGTGGAGACACAGTCCGCTGAACTCGCCACTCTCCCGGCGGCCGAGATTGTGCAGATTGACTGTCAACGCAATCCCGGAGGAAAATATGCCGGATGTGGTGCGGTAATGAATTTCATAACCGCGCGCTATGATTTCGGCGGAAACGTCTATCTGTCGGCCGATGAGGGGCTGGCGCGTCAATATGGGAATTATGTAGGAATGGCGAACTACAGGAAAAAGGCTATCACTCTCACTCTGACAGCAAATGGCAAGTGGGATCATATCTCTCAGTCTGGTTGTGCCGAAAACACCTTTTTGCTCAACGATGGCCTGTTGAACCAGTCTGTCGATCAGCTTGAAAACAGATCGCGCACCAATTCTCAATATCTCAATCTCAAGTTTGCGCATGCTGCGGGCAATCATGCCTTTGACATAGCTCTTGCATTGACACGCAGTGCCTCCCCCGGCAACTTCAGGATGGATGATGTCGCATACACCGGGCTATATGACTTCAAATCCACTGCCACCCGACGCAGCAGCGAAGTCGGACTGTCACCGGTCATGAAACTGCATTATAATCTGTATCTCCCTGGCGGTCATACATTCATGGCATTTGCCAACATTCGCCACGGTCACACACGTTTCAAAAGCAGCTATCTTGAGACGGATGTTGATGAGATAACGAACAACGTTCTCGAGAACAACGTCATCGCTGGTGCTACTTTGGGATATTTCAAATCATTTGCAAATGGATTGAACATTGGGGTGACTGTCGATGAATACTACAATCGCTACTACGATTCCTATTCCGGCAGTTTCAACAGCAAGCAGATATTGACAAATAATCATGCCATGACCATGTTTCATATCGACTGTAACCTACCGGCAGGTCTGTCATGTTATGCGTCTGCCGGCATCACCGGTCTGTACTCGGCCATAGGTGACCATCGCGACAACCAATTCTCTCCAAAGGCGTTCTATGGCCTGACATATGCTGTCAATCAGAAACACACAGTTTCCATAACAGGTCATTACGCCCACAGCATATACAATCCTTCATACAAGAACGACGCCTGCATCCCCACATCCTTTTTCGAGGTGGCATTGGGCAATCCCGACCTTGAGCAACTCAAAGCGTTCCAGAATTTTGTAAGTTACAATGGCCGCATATCACATTTTGGCATATCGTTCACTTATGACTTTCTCAAATACTTTGGAAATACTTCAACCCGTTATTTTGCCGAAGACAACATCATGTTTCATCAGCTTGTCAACGATGGCAGCTTTCATTACCATAAGCTGATTTTTGGAGCATCTGCAAATCTTGTCGATAATCGTTTGAGGCTCAAAGCCAACGCTACATATGGCATTAACCGGTTTGATTCAGTCTACCGCCCCGCCGCGAGCAATGGTTGGCGAGCCGATTTCAGCGCTTCATACATGTTCGGAGATTGGCTGGCCACGGCTAAATATGCATTGCCATACAACGTGCTCGGCATAGAGGGCGTAATGTCTCACCATCCCGCGCAATATGGCGTATCGGTCTGCTGGCGTAAGGGAAACTGGGCTGCGGAGTGTAGCGTCGAAAACTTCCTTGACCGTCGTATGTCCGCGCGCACCGTTGCCGACTACGGGGTCTATCGGTCGCTATCACGCGATTTCAGCGATCTGAGTGGCCGTAACATATCCATCTCAGTCACTTACATGCTGCCATATGGCAAGAAAACTGAAAATGAACGCGTCGAAACCGAATCGGTTGTCAATTCAGCAATATTGCGACCGTTCTAAAAAACACACTAAATCTCCCGTGTGGCAGCTTTATCCTCGTTGCGGTCTATGACAAACTCGTTGTAATAGCTCAATATCAGTGTTGTCAGTGGCAGTGCTATGATCAGACCGATGAAACCTAAAAGTGACCCCCATATCGAGAGCGACAGCAGTATGATGGCCGGATTCAGACCCATAGCCTTACCCATGATGCGTGGGGTGAGTATCAGATCCTGAATGGCCTGCACGACGCAGTATACGGCTATGCACTGTCCCATCATGGGCCAGAACGGTGTGGCATTCCCCACGCTGTAGACAAGGCATAGCAGAGTGGCGGGCACAAGCGAGATCAGCTGTAGGTAAGGCACCATGTTCAGCAGACCGATGAACATACCCATCACCACAGCCAAAGGCATGTCTATGATGATGAATCCGATGCTGAATAGCACTCCCACAAGGAACGCTACAAGCGCCTGTCCGCGGAAATAGTGGTTCATGCTTCGCTTTATATCTGACGCTATGCGGAACACAGCCGGACGCGAGCGGGGGGGCACCATCCTGCGGAACAGCACCGACAGACGGTCATAATCGATCATTATGAAAATCACATAGAGCAGTACTATAAACCAGCTGACGGCCGCGAATATTATGGCAAAACCACCCGACACCACACTCCATGCCGCCGATAGGGTCTCCTCAAGTGCGGCAGTCCAGTCGACACTCTCCATCATGTGCGACAACTGGTTGAAATCTATGTTCTTGCGCAGGAAATTATGCACATTGTCGGGTATGTATGGCACCTTCAGCTCGGTTGTCGCATATACCTCGACCATGTGACTCATCTCGCGTATCTCGCTGACTATCATCGGCACGAAGAAGTAGCAAAGTGCCGCACAGAAGAGTATAGCCTCCGACAAGGTGATGAATATAGCCACCAGACGCCCCTTTAGATGGAGCAGACGACGGTTGAACTGCACGAATGGCTCGAACATATAGGCGATCAGCGTGGCGATGCAGAATGGTAGCAGCACATCGCTCAACCTGTGGATTAGCCACACGGCTCCCAATATGGCCACTACTGATATGATCAATCTGACCGTACGGTCGAGTGTATAAGGTTGGCGCATGATGATCTTTACGGTTAGTTTTCGCCTGTAGGCTTCGCGTTTTCACCTTGCTTCCCGTTGCCGGTGCGGCGCTTGCCACGGAAATAGCGCTTTTTCTTCTTCGGCTCAGATGTAGTTTCGGCCGCTTCCGGAGTGGACACCCCAACAGGTTTTGCCTGCTCGGGTCGCTGTTGTTGACGTGGCTTTCGGCGTCGCTGTGAGTTGTCATTGCGCCGTGATGCTTTCTTTGTGTCCTTGCGCTGTCGGTCTGTATCATTGTGGCGTCCGGCTCCCGGCTCTGGCCCGAATTCATCGGGAAGCACACCGCGCGGTATCTCTTTTTCAATGAGATCTTCGATGCGTTTCAGCCCGATGCCTTCGCGCTCGCCAACGAATGTCACCGCGCGGCCTTCGCTTGCCGCACGTGCCGTGCGTCCGATGCGGTGAACATAGTCCTCTGCATCCCGGGGCACATCGTAGTTGACCACCATCGATATATCGTCTATGTCTATGCCACGGCTCACAATATCAGTGGCGATCAACACTTTCACGCGCCCGGCTCGGAAATCGAGCATCACCTTCTCGCGCGTTGTCTGGTCGAGGTCGGAATGCATCTCTGCAACGTCGAGCTTCTGACGTCTTAGTTCACGGGTCAGCTCTTTCACTTTGAGCTTTGATGATGAGAATACGATCACTCTGTCAGGAGGTGTCTGACGGAACATATGACGGAGCAGACCTGCCTTGTTGCGCTCGGCAACGCGGTAGACAAGCTGGTCGATCTTTTCCGCTGGCTTGCTTATGGCGATTTTCACCTCCACCGGATCAGTGAGTATCTGCTTGGCCAGCTGCTTTATCTTCGGTGGCATAGTGGCCGAGAACATCAGGGTCTGTCTGTCCTTGGGCAGCTTGGCCACTATTTGCATGATGTCGTCGAAAAATCCCATGTCGAGCATGCGGTCGGCTTCGTCGAGAATGAAAAACGACACGCGTGACAGATCAACATATCCCATCTGCATATGAGCCAGCAATCTTCCGGGTGTGGCGATCACCACGTCGGCGCCCATTTTCAATCCGCGCTTCTGCTGCTCGAAGGTTTTGCCGTCTGTGCCGCCATAGATGGCTACGGAGCTTACAGGCATGAAATAGGCAAACCCTTGCATCTGTTGGTCAATCTGCTGTGCAAGCTCGCGGGTCGGTGCCATCACGATGCAGTTGATGGCATCGTCAGGATAGCCTCCGTCAGCAAGAATATCTATCACGGGCAATAGATAGGCTGCGGTTTTGCCTGTGCCTGTCTGTGCCACGGCTATAAGGTCACGACCTTCGAGTGCCGGTGGAATAGCCTGTTCTTGAATTGGTGTACACTCCTGAAAATTCATGTCCTCGAGCGCATCGAGCACACGGTCATTATATAGCAGTTGGTCAAATCTCATGATTGGTTCTGTGGTTACTTAAGTAGGAGGTTTATGGCAAAGTCGAGCATCGAGTCTCGGCCTTCGAGAGCTTGCATGGCATCGAGATCGACGGCACATCCTGGCGAAGGATCGATACCTGCCTCGGTTGACCGTCCTTCTGTATCGAGCACTGAGCAGGCTGAAAAGCGCACTCCCCAGCCATTGGACAGTTCGGAATTGAAGGGCATGCCTGAGCCGCCTCCCGTGCGCGCTCCGACGATGCTCACCTGTGGCAGTTGCCTCATCACCGATACGAAGTTGTTGGCTGCGCTGTATGTCGATCGGTTGACCAGCACAACCACCGGCTTGCTCCAGCGTATGCGCCCCTCGGCGGCCGGATTGTAGCTGTAGGCGAATGGCTCTGAGAAATCATCGTGTCCCGGCCCTGTCTTGTGCATGATATATCCGGCGGGTGTGGGTGTGGAGATGAATCGCGATACCAGTGTGCCGACGTTCGACATCGAGCCGCCGCCATTGTCGCGTATGTCAATGATCAGTCCCGACGCTGTGGCGCAGTAGGCCAGTACGTAGTCGAGGTTCGACTCCCCGATCGCGTATGAAAACGATGGATATCGCACGTAGCCTATGTTTTGTGGCAGCATACCATAGTCGATCCCACCTACCGAACGGTAGTTGAAGTTGAAATAATGCTGTTCTACAAGCCGTTGGTCATAGTTCTGAGGATAATCGCTCCACCATGCCCGATAATACGAGGTATTGAACGGTGCCGACAGATTGGTGTGTCCATCCTGCAGCTCGTCAAGCATTGCGGCGCACACATCAAACAGTTCTTCCTGACTCATCTCAGGCGACACACGTATAGAATAGAGCTTGTACACTTCGTCCCAGTCTACATCTTTCTGTGCGAAGAAGCAATAGTGCTCGTCGAGAATAGTCCATAGCTGATCGAAGTTCGATGCCGGATCCGACGGGTTGTCCGGCATCTCCGGCAGATCATGACATGCCGTCAGAGCTATGGATGCGATGGTTGTGAGTGCAATGATTGTCAGGTATGGCAGACGCATGGGGTCAATAATATGCTGATATGTCGGGTGTCGAAGATCTGTTTCTTCCGCGTGGATCGAGCGATATCCATTCGCCGCTGACGCCCACTGTCACGGAGTGTGATGCGTAGCGTGTCACTATGTCATTGATTTTTCCTGAAATGAATTTTCCGGAGTATCCGATGCGCAGTGCGGTAGCGCCGAAGCGCAGGTCGGCAGTCAAAAGGTTCTTGATCACGAATCGGTTGCCCGGCCATGCCACATGTACAAGACCGGAACGGTTGCCCAACGCCATTTCGTAATACAGCTCACCGTAAGCCGGAGAGAAGCATGCACCGATTATCGGCATCGAGGGCTGATAGCGCACTGTCACGGGCAAGCGGCCTATGCGTGTCGACCATGTGGCCATGGCCGTCAATCCCAGCGTCACGGCAGCGCGTGCACTCACCGGATTATTTCCGTTGCGTGACAGATACAGCGCTCCGGCATCGAGATCGGCCATGCCGCCTGCGGCTACACGCAGTCCGGGTGTCCATCGCAGTGTCCAACGCCACATCATGGCCCACGATGCATCCACTCCTGCCTGCCACATCGCGGCATTGCCAGCCGGATTCAGCGTGCGGTCGAGTGTCGCATTGATGTTGAGGCGCATTATGCACCGCTCGGGATTGTGCCGCATAGCCTGAAACCGCTCGTAGTCCAATCCCGTGTGCCAGCCGTGATAGGGGAGGGGTGACAGATAGGTGTCCGATATGCGGCTTGCACCTGCTTCGATGGAGAATGCCGAAGTCACCGGTCGGCCACCATATGCAACTATCGGTAGCAGCATGGCGATGATCACGGACAATCGGCGAATCGTTTCCATTGGCCTGTCAGAATATTCGTTGCTGACCGGTAAGCTCATCGCGTACCTCGTCATCACTACGTTCGATAGACTCGTCGGTTTCATCGGTGCTGTCGGCCTCATCCGGTTTGTCAACTTCGGGTTGAGGTATATCGACAGGCTCAATTTCCGTGATTGTGTCGATGACAAAGGTCGTCAGGCGCTTGCCCTTGGCCTTGAAGCTTTTCACGGCTATGAAATCCTGGGCGGTGATCTCCATTGGCTGACGGAATGCGTCTCCACCACCGAAAGTCACGCAGAAGCGCGCGCCTTGGGCATCTGACAGACATATGAGTGTCGACTGTTCGTTGTCGCCGAGCCAACGCTGATGACGCACCGTCGGTTCAAACGTGAATCGCTTTATGTAAGGATATCCCTGATCGGCATCGTTGAGAATTGCAGTCCACACTTTGCCGGGCTGGAACTTCTCTATGCGCAGTATATTGTCTTCATAGTGGTTGGCCGCGTCAAAAGTCGATGTGTAATATTCTCCGTTCTTGAGAATGACGAGCACCATATCGTTTCCGGCGAATTCTCCGAGAAACTGTCCGCGGCCGTCGTAGTTCAGGCGCAGCACATCGGGGTCGAACCACACTTCCCGCCCACCGAGCGTCGACACGCCTTTGCGCTTCAGCGATATGCGGGCTATCTCGTTTTTCGTCACGAGGTTGCCCATCGCAGACCGACCTTTGATGGCGAGCGATGAAAAATCAATCTCGATTTGCAGTCGGTTTAGTCGCGGACGTGGCTTAAGTGTCACGTTCACAGTCTCGGCTTCGCCGTTGGGATTGCATGTGAACCAGAGTATGCGCGATCCCGGTTCGCCGGGTGTGAGGTTATACTCGCGGTCGCGCGTTATGCCTGTCACTTTGAAACGTTTCATGAAATACGCGCCGTTGCGCCCGTTGCGGTAGATGGCATTGTACACGGTGCGCTCGTCCTTGGTAAACACGCTCACGAAAAGCACATCCTTGTCGACAAACAGTTTGTCCTGGATGCGCACGATCTTGTATCGTCCGTCGCGGTAGAAAATGATCACGTCATCAATCGATGAGCACGGGCCGATGATCTCGGTCTTGTCATCTTTCTTGAGAGCTGTGCCTATAAATCCTTCCTCGCGGTTGAACATCAGCTTTTCGTTGGCTTCGGCTACAGCGGCGGCCTGTATGTTGTCGAAAGCGCGTATCACCGTGTTTCGCGGATATGCGTCGCCATATTTCAACTGCAGGTTGCGGAACCATTCGACCGTAAAGTCGATGATGTGAGCCAGATGGTCATCGATCACGTCGATGCGGGCGCGTATAGACGCTATCAGTTCCTCGTTGCGCTCGGCATTGAAACGCAATATTCGACCCATTTTTATGTCAAACAGACGGGCCACGTCTTCATCAGTGATTTCCCTGATAAACGTAGGCTTGTACGGATCGAGCCGTCCGTGTATATGGGCTATGGCCTGTTCTCTGCTGCGGCTTTGCTCATAGCCTTCATCCTTGTAGATGCGCTCTTCGATGAATATTTGTTCGAGAGATGCGAAAAAGAGCTGTTCGTTCAATTCCTCGCGTTGTATCTCGAGCTCACGTTGCAAAATATGGAGGGTGTTGTCCACACTGTGGCGGAGCACGTCGCTTACACCGAGAAAATGAGGCTTATTGCCGGATATGACGCAGCAGTTGGGCGAGACTGACACTTCACAGTCGGTGAAGGCATACAGTGCGTCGATTGTCTTGTCGCTTGACGTATTTGGCAGCAGATGCACAAGTATGCGTGCCGAGTGTGATGTGTTGTCGTCGACTTTGCGTATCTTTATTTTGCCATTCTCGAAAGCCTTCAGTATCGAATCAATGATTGTGCCGGTCGTTTTTCCATATGGAATCTCGGTGATGGCAAGCGTTTTGCTGTCGACTTTCTCGATCTTGGCGCGGATACGCACAGCACCGCCGCGTTGGCCGTCGTTGTATCGCGACACGTCTATGAAGCCTCCTGTGACGAAGTCGGGATAGAGCGTGAATTCCTCTCCGCGAAGATATGCGATGGCAGCGTCGATGATCTCGTTGAAGTTGTGTGGCAGTATCTTGGATGATAGTCCCACGGCGATTCCCTCCACGCCTTGTGCCAGAAGCAAGGGGAATTTGGCCGGTAGCGACACCGGTTCTTTGTTTCGTCCGTCGTAGCTCGGTGTCCATTCGGTCACTTTTGGACTGTATAGCACATCAAGCGCAAACTGCGACAGACGTGCCTCGATGTAACGCCCTGCTGCAGCTGATGCACCGGTGAGTACATTGCCCCAGTTACCCTGTGTCTCCACCAGCAGATCCTTCTGTCCGAGCTGTACGAGAGCTTCGTAGATCGAGGCGTCGCCATGTGGGTGATATTGCATCGTGTTGCCGACTATGTTGGCCACTTTGTTGAATCGCCCGTCATCAAGCGTGTGCATCGAGTGGAGTATACGGCGCTGCACGGGCTTCAGGCCGTCGTCGATGCCTGGCACGGCACGCTCCAGTATCACATATGATGCGTATTCGAGAAACCAGCTTTGATACATGCCTTTGAGCTGGTGACGCACAATGTCGGGATCGGCTTTGGGGTCGATAGCCAGCGATTCGGGAAGCGACTGTGTCTGACGCTCTGTTTCGTTGGCGGATGGATCTTCGGTGGTGTTGGTGTGAGGGATTTCAGACATAGTGACGAATTGGACAGAGGGTCTACAAAATTAGCAAAAATAATTTGAAAAGCCATCCCGAAGCGACGTCAACCGCCGGAAAATTGCTAAATTTGCCGAATATTGACCAAGAACGTTTAATTTTAGACTAACGTAACCAAGATTACCGCACATCATGAATAAGAAATCTCCCCTGTTGTGGATTGCAGTAGTGCTTGCCGCTGTGCTTGCGGCGGTTGTTGTCGTGAGCCTTCTGCGCACGGCATCGTTGTCGCGTGAGGTAGAGCAGGCTCGTGAGGCCAACGAGCAATTGCAGCTGGCCAATGAGCAGCTGCAGCTTACTAAGGAGTTTGAGGCCGTGAACGCCGAGTTTGCCCAGTATGAGACTGCGGCGCAGCGTCTGACCAATGATACTGTATATGCCAAATATACAGCTGCCAAGCAAAAGGTTGAGCAACTCATGAAAGAGTTGCAGAGCGAGAAAGTGAAGAGCAAGGAGCGCATCTCTCAGTTGCAGGGTGAAATTTCGACATTAAAAAATCTCCTTCGCCATTATGTTGCTCAGATTGACTCGCTTTCACGCGAGAATGCAGGTCTCAAAGCTGAGAATCTTGAAATCAAGAGCCGCAATGCCGAGCTTTCGTCGAGGGTGAGCGAGGTGTCGCAACGCAACGAGGTGCTTTCCGAGCGCATGACTCTCGCCGAAAAACTGAACGTCACTGGTGTGAGCCTGACGCCGCTGAAGAAAAATGGCAAGACCGAGAAAAATGTCACTAAGGCAAAGCAGCTGATGGTGAGGTTCACCATTCCGCAGAACAATTCAACTCCCGTTGGCGACAAGACGATATATCTGCGTTTGGTCAATCCCGAAGGTCAGCTCCTCGGAGGTGCCGGATCGTTTGCCTTTGAGGGTGGAAGTGTGGCATGCACGGCACGCAAGACTGTCGAGTATGCCGGCGACGAACTGTCTGGTGTGACGATCTACTGGGATGTCAATACCACTCTTACCCCAGGTGACTACACAGTCGAGCTGTTCACTGATGGTTATCGACTGACATCTCGCCGGTTCACTCTGAAGAAATGATTGTCGACTCGCTGCAGGCGTTTGCCGACGATATCATGTCAACCCATCTGACGGTTGGCAATGCTACATTTCGTCTTGTGCTGAGCCTTATACTCGGAAGCTCAGTCGGGCTTGAGCGCAAGCGCAAGGGTCAGATGGCGGGTCTGCGCACGTTCGCTCTCATATCCATGGGAGCGACGCTTGCAATGTTGCTGTCGATCTATGTGCCGCAGGAATATCTCGGACTCAAGAATGGCGATCCGGGACGAATAGCGGCGCAAGTGATAACAGGCATAGGTTTTCTTGGCGCCGGGGCGATCATACAGATGAAAGGCTCCGTGCGTGGATTGACTACCGCTGCCGGGATATGGATGGTTGCCACGATAGGTATGGCTGTCGGAGTCGGCATGTATGCCGTGGCTCTTGTGGCTACGCTTCTGGTGCTGTTCATTCTTATGCAGCTTGAGCGAATCGAACGTAGGGTAAATGTAGGGTCTGAGGCGCGCAATGTCAGAATCAAGCTCAGTGGCATTGTCACCGACATAGAGTCATACCGAGCACTGCTTGCCGCAAATCATGTGACGTTGAATAATTTCTATGTCGAATTTGACTATCAGGACGACGTGACGCGTCTCAACCTGCTCGTGCTCGTAAAGGAAAATACTGATTTTGTCAAGCTCTTCGAGGAGCTTAGCACACTATATCCAACACTCACCATATCATTGGGCAATCAGCCCTCTTGAAATAGCCAGCAACTATTATTGTCATGATAACACTTGCCGCCGTCTCCGCTGCCGAAAGTGCTGCCGCTGCCGTCAATGTCGAGGGACTTATCAGCGATCTTGCGCTGATATTGATTCTCGGAGCTGTCACCACAGTGTTGTTCAAGTTTCTGAAGCAGCCGGTTGTGCTTGGCTATATCGTGGCCGGATTCCTCGCTAGTCCGCATTTCGCTTATCTGCCGTCGATCACGACTGAGAGCAATATCGAGTTCTGGGCTCAGATAGGAATTGTCGTGCTTCTGTTCTCTCTTGGCCTGGAGTTCAGTTTCAAGAAGCTCGTCAACGCAGGTGGTTCAGCAGTTGTGACGGCGTTGATCATTGTCAGCGGCATGCTTGCCACAGGCTATGCCATAGGGCGACTCATGGGCTTCTCCAATATCAACAGTCTGTTTCTCGGAGGCATGTTGTCGATGTCATCCACCACAATCATAATCAAGGCATTTACAGATATGGGGCTGCGTCATCAGAAATTCGCTTCGCTCGTCTTTGCCGTTCTCATCGTGGAGGATCTGTTTGCAGTGTTGATGATGGTGGTTCTATCGTCCATAGCCATCAACAATTCAGTCGAGGGTGGAGAGCTGCTGTTGAGCGTGAGCAAACTGGTGTTTTTCCTGGTGATATGGTTCCTGATCGGAGTGTTCATGCTTCCGTCGGTTCTCAACAAATGGCGCAGGTTTCTCAACAGCGAGACACTACTGATTGTGTCGATGGGTCTTTGCCTCGGCATGGCGGTGTTTTCGGTCTATTGCGGATTCTCACTTGCTCTTGGAGCGTTTGTGATGGGATCGATACTTGCCGGTACGAGTTTTGCCGAACGTATTGAGACGGTAGTCAGTCCGGTAAAAGATTTGTTTGGCTCGGTATTTTTCATTTCCGTAGGCATGATGGTCAACCCTGATGTGATTGTCGGCTATTGGCGTCCGATTCTCATCCTTTCAGGAGTTGTAATAGCGGGAATGATATTATTCGGCACTGCCGGCATGCTTCTTACCGGTCAGACACTCAAAGTGGCTATACAGAGCGGATTTTCATTGACGCAGATCGGTGAATTCGCGTTTATCATCGCGTCGCTGGGCATGAGTCTCGGTGTGCTCGATACCACGATCTATCCGATCGTGGTGGCGGTGTCGGTTGTCACCACATTCACCACACCATATTTCATACGGATGGCCGATCCATGCTATTCGTTTCTTGAGCGGCATATGCCGCAGCGGTTGCGTTTTTTGCTCACGCGCTATACATCGAAGGCTTCGACCGAGAGCGAGACGGGTCAGTTGTGGCGTTCGGTTCTCAAGCGCTACATGTGGCGCATCATGCTCTATTCAATAGTGCTCATTGCCCTGACGCTGATATCTCTCAAATTTTTCATTCCATGGATTGCGGCCGTATGGCCTTCGTGGGGTCGGTTGGCCGGAGTGACATTGTCACTTGTGGCAATGGTGCCGTTTCTGCTTGCGTTGTCGCTCCCGGCTTCGAAACGTGTCGAGAGACAGCGTCTTGTGGCGGCGAGTGCACGGTTTGATGTGCCGTTGCTTGTCATGACGGTCGTCAGATTTGTTATCGGTCTGGGATTTGTGGTCAATCTGCTCGGGCAAGTCTATTCCATGACTCTCGGCTGGACATTCGGTCTGGCAGTGTTCATTGTCATCATGCTTGCTTTTTCGCAGAATGTGCGTCGGCGCATGCGATCTATAGAATCGCGTTTTCTTGACAATCTTAACGAACGCGATCTGCGGCGGACAGGACGAAACAACAACCTGGTGAGCGATATGCACCTTGCGTTCCTCACAGTAGGCTATGACTGTCCATTCGTCGGAGAGCGTCTGAGCCATTCGCAGCTCAGAAAGCTATATGGGGTAAACATAGCGAGCATTCAGCGTGGCGGACGCACCATCCTTGTGCCCGGTGCCGATGCCCGTATATTTCCCGGAGATGTGTTGGGGGTGATAGGAACTGATGAAGAGATACAGCATCTGATCCCTGTCATTGAAAATCAGAAGGACAACGCCGATGATGTAGCAACAGGTGACATCAAACTTACGAGCATACAGCTCGGCGAGACATCACCTCTTGTGGGTAAGAATTCCCGTACGTCCAATCTGCGGGATACTTATCAGGCTCTATTGGTGAAGATACAGCGCGGCGATGAATTCCTTCAGCCTGACGGCACCACCGACTTCGCACCACACGACATATTGTGGCTCGTAGGCAATCCGCGTGTGCTGTCGGCTCTCAAATAGCCATTTCTGCTTTTTTGTTCTGCTGATATTGTCAGAACGGGAATACCATGGGGATTATGAAAATCATGATTATGGCCATCACAAGCTGTAATGTCCCTCCGACTTTGAAATAATCGCCGAATGTGTAACCGCCCGCTGTCATAACCAGTGCATTTGGCGGGGTCGAGAACGGAGAGGCGAAGCACAGCGACGCACCGAAACTGACGGCAAAGAGAAATGGCAGCGGACTGACACCATAGGTCAAAGCACTTTGCAGTGCGATCGGTGCCATAAGCACTGCTGTGGCGGTGTTGGATATGAACAGTGTCATCACGGATGTGGCCATGAATATGGCGGCAAGTATAACATGAGGCCCCATGGATCCGAATGCGCCGATTAGAGCGGTAGAAAAAGCTTTGTCTACTCCGGTTTTTTCAAGTGCGAGGCTCATCGGCATCATGGCGGCAATCAGTACTATCGATTCCCAGTTCATCGATTTATAGGCATCGGCTACCGATCTGAAGCACCCGCACAGCACCATCAGTAGTGCCGCGACGATCACGGCCACGACCGATGGAATGAAATCGACCACCAGTGCTACGATCATGGCAAGCATGATCACTGCCACGAGCGGTGCTTTGTAGTCGAGAGCCACGTCGGCGGCCTGACGTTCAGGCTGTCCGATAACCACCCAGTCGGAGGTGTCATGGCCGAGCCGACCGATGTCGTCCCAAGTCCCTTGTACGAGCAGCACATCGTTTTTCTGTAGAGTCATGTTCTTGATATTGTTGACATGGAAATCCCGGCCACGGCGTAATCCGAGTATCGTGACATTGAAGCGGTTGCGGAAATCAAGCTGTGAAATGGTGTCTTTAAGCAGAGACGAGTCTGGTCGCAGAATGATCTCTGCAAGACCGATGTCGTAGAATCGCAGATTGCGGCGTGTGGCCTCGGGATTCATATCGAGGACAAGTCCATAATCTTCTGCAAATTTCTTTGCTCCAGCCAAAGGCCCTCTTACAAACAATGTGTCGCTTGCGTCGATTGTCGATGTGGCGGTAGGCGCTTCCTGCACTATGTTGCGAAGTATTCCTGAGCCTTTGTGCATCCTCAGTTCGAGCACGTCGAGTCCATAGTTTGTGCGCAGCGACAGACTGCCGAGTGTCAGACCGTTGATCGGCGATGATTTGGGAACATCAATGCGCCAGAAATCCTGATTGAGGTTGTATTGGTCAACGAGTCTTCCCAAATGTTGTTCGATGGTTTCAGATGCGGAATTGTCATTGTCCTTTTTGCCTTTTACCAGCCATCGGCTGAGTGGAATGAGCAGAATCGTCCCGACGGCGAGGCATATTATGCCCGTTGGAAAGAATGTGAACATGGTGAGGGGCGTGCCTCCGTATTCCTCCCACACTTCGGCAATGACAAGGTTTGGCGGTGTGCCGATCAGCGTCAGCATGCCTCCGATGCTCGATGCAAACGCAATAGGCATCAGAAAACGCGATGGTGAAACCGATGATGCTGCTGCCATAGACACCACAATAGGGAGCATCAGAGCCACAGTGCCGGTGTTGCTCACAAAGCCTCCGATGATACCGGTGGCAAGCACCACGACTATGAACAGCCTTGTAGGGTTGTCGCCTCCTAATCTCGACAGGTTTGCCCCGATCTTCTTAGCCAGTCCGGAATTAAAGACTGCTGCTCCGACCACAAAAAGACCGGCCATCATGATTACTATAGGATTGGAGAATCCCGAAAGCGCTTCCTGAACATCGAGTATGCCCGAGCATACGAGTACCATCAGGGCGATCAGAGCCACCACGTCCGACCGTATCTTGCCGAAAGCGAAAAAAATGGCGGCTACTATCAGTGTGATTATTGTGATATACATCGAGATCGTAAATAGATTAATTCGGGATGGAGCGGTGCACCGTCCTTCCTGGATGTGATGATTACGCAAAGATACGGATAAGTTGAGTGCAATGCCAAATATATTTGGATATTGCTGATCGGGTGGGAGCTGTGCGAAGTGAGATATGACTATTGGTTTTATCAATAACCGAGATCTAAACAAACTATAAAATTCAACTGACGCTCGCATTGCTGGCTTGTTAATTTTGTGGTTGATTAATCAATCGCAGATAAATAATTATATCGTTATGGATTATCAAGTACTCATTTTTTTGCTGACTATAGTTTCTGTCGTACTGGTGGCTGTAGGAAGCACGACCTACAGAAAGCTAAAGGCTTTGAATCACAAGCATCATATTTTCAGATATGAGGATGATGGCGTGTGTTGTGTAGATGGTGATGAAATAGACGACGAATGATGGCAGGCGTTGACAATGCGGAGCGTGCCGGTCGGTTTCTGGCATTGTACTCGTCCGGGTTGCTGTCGTCGGGCGCAACTACATTGCGCACAGAAAGAAATATGCTGAGAATGGCAGATAGTTTCGGCATCGACGTGCAACTGACGATTCTGCCAATGCACTGTGAGGTGAGCGTGAGAAAAGATAAAGGCAACGGACGCTTGTTGTTTTCAGAACAATATTCGCGGGGCATAAATTTTAATGCGATTACGGCGATGAGCCGCATGAGCTGGAAAGTAGCCGACGGACGGTTGACGGTAGAACAGGCTGAGCGTCTGTTGTCGTTTGTGAAGGCTCAGTCGCGTTATCCCGACTGGATTGTGGCATTCGCGGCAGGAGTGGCCAATGCATCGTTTTGCCGATTGTTTTGTGGCGATCTGTGGGCTATGGCATTTGTGTTTTTGTGTACGGTAATGGGATTCTGGTTGAAGAGATGCCTGATACACAGATCTGTCGATGTGCGCATCGCCGTTATTCTTGCCGGCATGGTGTCGGCCATCACTGCCAGCGGATGCTACATCTTCTCATTGGGGGCAACGCCGGATGTGGCGGTGGCGGCAAGTGTGTTGTATCTGGTGCCCGGTATACCCTTTATCAACGCGTTCAGTAATTTCATGCATGGCCACTACGTGTGTGCGGCTGCAATTTTCATGCATGCGATCGAGACTACTGCATGTCTTGGCATAGGTCTTTTTTGTGGAGTAATGATTTTAAACAACCTCTGAATCTGTGATGCTTACACAAATAGGTATCTATCAGGATTTCATATTCGGTGGACTCGCTTCGGCCGGATTTGCGATGATAGCTAATGTCAGATTGAATGCATTGCCTTATTGTGGATTTATAGCTGCGGCAGGACATGCATTGCGTTATCAGTTGATACACAATGGAGGCGACATAGTATCGGGTAGTTTCTGTGGTGCGCTCGTGATCGGATTATTGGCAGTGGTGTGTTCGCGCATGGCCAAGAGTCCGGCCGAAAGTCTGTCATATCCGGCATTGCTTCCAATGATTCCGGGAATGTATGCCTACAAGGCTGTGCATGCTGCGATCGGATGTATGCAGGCGGCCTCTCAAGATATGTTTGAGCATAATTTGTATTTGCTACAGTACAATTCAATGATGACCTTCTTCGTTATATCATCACTGGTTTTGGGCATCACCCTGCCTGTGTTTGCATTGAAAAAGATGACATTTGAAGCAACCCGGAAAAATTACAGACATGGAACTACGACAAATCCGATATTTTACAAAAACGGCCGAGACTCTTAATTTTTCTGAGGCTGCGCGTCAGCTATGTGTCACACAGGGCACATTGAGTCAGCAGATATCCTCGCTTGAAGGAGAACTGGGTGTGCAGCTTTTCGAGCGATCCAAACATGCTGTAAGTCTTACGGATGTTGGAAAGGCATTTCTACCGTCGGCTCAGCGGACTCTGAAAGAAGCATCATCGTGCATGGAACGTATTCATGATGTCCTTCAGGTGAGAAGCGGAGAGATCAGCGTCGGCACGACATTCACTTTCTCGCCATTGCTGAAAGAGACTATTCTTGAGTTTATGAAACTCTATCCGGGCATAAGACTCAACATTTTCTGCAAGTCGATGGAAGAGTTGCTCGGCATGCTTAAGCGCCAGGAAATAGACATAGCATTGTCCTATAGACCCGAGAATATCGATGTGTCGATAGAATCTCATGTGCTTTTCGACAACCAACTGTGCGTTGTGATGGCCGAAAATCATCCGTTAGTGAAGGAAAAGAGTTTGCGGCTCAGAGATATTGAGGCATATCCGTTGTGTCTTCCCGCCAAGGGAATGCAGGCACGAAACAAGCTCGACCGTATAATTCACGGAAGAAACGATTGGAATCCAAATATGAAAGTTGAGATCAACGACATCAACATACTTCTTGATCTTGTGAGAAACAGCTCGATGCTTACATTTCTGTCGCAGGCCACAGTGATTCATTCAGATAGAATTGCCAGCGTAGCGCTGGATGAACCGCATTGTGAGATGCAAGGCTCGTTTCACATTGTAAAGGATAGTTATATGAAGTTTGCAACCCGTGAGTTTGTGAAGTTGCTGTGTCAGAATCGCTCATTCTCTATGGCGATGCTCAAATTTCTGTGAACTGAGAGCCACTTTTAAAATCGACAACGTAATTCACTGCGGTAGAGAAATTTTTATAAATCAAACGGAGTACAACCTTTTGAGCTGCACTCCGTTTCTTACCACACATAAAAATATAAAAAGGAGCGCAGTCTGATGACTATGCTCCTTTTACTCATTGGGGGTAACCGTTCTTACGGAATTCCGTGTTCTTGTTTTGGGATCATTTTCCAAAGATGCCACCGAACATTTGGGAGGCTTTTCCTTTGAGCTCATCGATAGTGGATTCCACCTTGCCATCTCCATCAAGGTCACCGAGAATGTTGCCATCTTTCAGTTTCGCTACAATCTCAGTAAACGACATCTTGGAGTGGTCAAATCCGCTCAGTTTCTCCGTAATCTGCTTCACATTGACAGAATCTCCGAACTTGTCCTTCAACTGGCTGATAATTTCATTTATTTCCATAGAAAAGAAAATTAAAGGTTATTAAAAAAGATGCGGGACGCATCCCTATCGGGCGGCATCCCGCATCTGATTATTTTTATGATACCGTTTATTTCACTTCCTCGAATTCTACGTCGTCGATGTGACCGTCGCCGCCGTTACCGCCGGGATTAGGAGCGCCTGCGCCGGGATTAGCTCCGGGGTTGGCACCTGCCTGCTGCTGGGCGTTGAGGATGTCCTGCTGGGCTGCACCGAAAGCTGCCTCGATTTCTTTGATGGCGGGCTCGATAGCTGCCACGTCCTGAGCTTTGTGTGCATCCTTGAGCTTAGCGAGGGCAGATTCGATCTGCGACTTCTTGTCGGCAGGAATCTTGTCGCCGAGATCCTGAAGCTGTTTTTCGGTCTGGAAGATTATTGAATCAGCCTTGTTGAGGGTGTCAACTCTCTCCTTTTCCTTGGCGTCGGCAGCAGCATTGGCTTCGGCTTCCTGCTTCATGCGCTTGATCTCGTCGTCGGTCAGTCCGCTCGATGCCTCGATGCGTATCGACTGTTCCTTGCCGGTAGCCTTGTCCTTGGCCGACACATTGAGGATGCCGTTGGCGTCGATCTCGAAAGTCACTTCGATCTGCGGGATGCCGCGAGGTGCGGGTGCGATGCCGTCGAGGTGGAATTTGCCGAGTGTCTTATCATCTTTCGCCATCGGACGCTCGCCCTGGAGTACGTGAATTTCCACTGATGGCTGGTTGTCGACAGCTGTAGAGAATGTCTCGCTCTTACGCACCGGAATGGTGGTGTTGGCTTCGATGAGCTTGGTCATCACGCCGCCGAG
>CANOUR010000038.1 GCA_947570265.1 uncultured Bacteroidales bacterium
GTAAGGGTACAACGGTTTTCGAGACCGTCCCGTTCGACCGCTCCGGCATCTTTCCATTTGCGGTTTGCGGTGCAAAGGTAGGCTTTTTTTCCTATTGTGAAAAAAATTTGGATGTCTTTTTTTGTGCGATAAATTAATTTCGGAGTGATTTCACTGATCAGATGGCAGTTGACGGCAACGGGGCTTATTTTGCGGATGGGACAAAAAGTTGTAACTTTGCCGGGTATTTTTAATCACTAATTGCAGCGTGGAAACAAAGTATATATTTGTCACCGGAGGCGTGGTCTCTTCTCTTGGCAAGGGCATCATATCGTCGTCGCTGGCGTGTCTGCTAAAGGCTCGTGGATTTCGGGTTACGATCCAGAAGTTTGACCCTTACATAAATATCGACCCCGGCACGCTCAATCCTTATGAACACGGCGAATGCTACGTGACTGTTGACGGCCACGAGGCGGATCTTGATCTGGGACACTACGAGCGTTTCACAAACGTGCGCACCACCCGAGCCAACAATGTCACCACAGGCCGTATCTACCAAAGCGTGATCGACAAAGAGCGGCGCGGTGATTATCTGGGCAAGACAGTACAGATCATACCCCATATCACCGACGAGATAAAGCGCAATGTGAAGCTGCTTGGCAACACGGGCAATTATGATTTCGTGATCACCGAGATCGGCGGAACTGTCGGCGACATCGAGAGTCTGCCGTTTCTCGAGAGTGTGCGCCAGCTCAGATGGGAGCTGGGTCGCGACGCACTTTGCATACACCTGACATATGTGCCTTATATCCACGCTGCCAAAGAGCTTAAGACAAAGCCTACGCAACATTCAGTCAAGCAGCTGCAACAGCTGGGCATACAACCTGACATACTTGTGCTGCGCACCGAACATGATGTGCCTGCCGAGATGCGCAGAAAAATAGCGCAATTCTGCAATGTGGCGCCTGATGCCGTGGTGCAGTCGCCCGATGTGCCTACGATCTATGAGGTGCCACTGACAATGCACGCCCAGCATCTCGACGATATCGTGCTGCGCATGACCGGAACTCCGGCCGATGGCCAGCCCCGCATGGGTGCGTGGATCAATTTCCTCGACAAAATGAATGCAGCTGAGGAAACGGTGACAATCGGTCTTGTCGGCAAATATGTCGAGCTGCAGGACGCATATAAGTCGATCAACGAGGCGCTGTTTCACGCGGCCGTCTACAATGACCGCAAGCTCGATCTGCGATTCATCCATTCGGAGAAATTACACTCGGGCAATGCCGACGATATGTTGGCCGGGCTGGACGGCGTGGTGGTCGCTCCCGGATTCGGGCAACGCGGCATCGACGGGAAGTTTGCAGCATTGAAGTGGTGTCGCGAGCACGATGTGCCTACATTCGGCATATGCCTGGGCATGCAGTGCATGGTGATCGAGTTTGCGCGCAACGTGCTCGGTCTGACCGATGCCAACTCAACGGAGATGGATCCACGCACGCCCCACAATGTCATCGACCTGATGGAGGAGCAGAAATCGATCTCAAACATGGGTGGCACGATGCGACTGGGTGCATATGACTGCGATGTGCGCGACGGATCTCGTGCCGCACAGGCATATGGCACGACACGTGTGAGCGAGCGCCACCGCCACAGATTTGAATTCAACAACGATTACCGCGACAGATTCGAGAGCGCCGGCATGCAGTGCACAGGCGAAAACCCGTCGAGCCATCTGGTTGAAATCGTGGAATTGCCCGATCACCGTTGGTTTGTCGGCACACAGTATCATCCTGAATATTCGAGCACGGTCGAAAGTCCCAGCCCTCTGTTTGTTGATTTTGTCCGTGCAGCGGTGGAATATCACAGCGAACATGGCCGCACAACCGAACGCTCTAAGAGCCTGTTTGGATTTAACACACTAAAATAGATTATATAGAAGTATTGAAGATTTATAAATCTCCCGTAATTGATTCTCAATCTTAATACGAGTTAAACCCAGACAGGCTCTAACTGACAACAATAAAAAAATAGCTTAATTACCCACCAATATTTCACAACAAGTGGATAAGAACTCAATCATCGGAATGGTGCTCATGGCAGCCGTGATACTCGGCTTCATGATGCTCAACCGCCCATCGGAAGAGCAACTGCGCCAACAGCGCGAGCAGGCAGAACAGCTTGCCGAGCTTGAGACCCAACAGAGCGGAAGCACCGGCGTGCTCCGCCTCGATTCGGTAAGTCCTGCCGAAGTGCAGACAATCGCAGCGACAGTGCGCGAGTTGGGACGCAAGGACAGCATCAACGGATCGGCAGTGCTCGACATCGACAAGATGCATCTGATGCTCAACGCAGCCGGAGAGCTGTCCGGCACTGTGACAGTGGACAACCGCAGCATAGCCGTTGCCGACATGCTTTCAAACCGTTGGAACGACATCCCCACTGCCGTGGCATCGGAAGCGGTGAGCACACTGCGCAAATCGCTTGCCGACGCAGCACGTTACCGTGGTTTCGCCCGATACATTTCAGGCGACTCAACCACAGTGAAACTTGCCAACAAGCTGCTGACCCTCGAGATTTCAAACAAAGGCGGCATGATCTCACGCGCCACTCTGAATGACTACAACTCATATGATTCGACCCGCATAGAGCTTATGAGCCCAGAGTCAGACAGCTATTCATTCACCCTCACATCGGCCACCCAGCGGTTTGACACCCGCGAGTTTTATTTCACTCCGCGCGCCGAGGGTGATTCGGCGGTGGTGATGAGTCTCGATCTGGGCGACGGTGCGATGTTCGGACTGCGATATACCCTGCTGCCCGACAGTTATCTCGTGAGGATGGACATCATCCAGCAGGGCATGGAGAGCATTATTCCCAAATCGGTGGCGTCGATGGACTTTGAGTGGAGCCAGAAAATGCGCCGCAGCGAGGCCGGACGCGTGTTTGAGGAACGTAACAGTGCGCTCTACTATATGTTCCCCGACGGTGATGTAAACAATCTGTCGGAAAACTCAAGCGATGCCGAGGAGATCAACGAGCGTGTGAAGTGGATCGGCTATAAGAATCAGTTCTTCTCGGCGGTGATGATGGCCCGCACCAATTTCGCAGCAGCCACATTCGACTCAAAAGTGCTTGAGAACAATCCCCGCTTCATAAAGCAACTTGACACACATGCCACACTCGACTACAACCCGACGCTCGCATCGCCGGCATCGTTCACATTCTATATGGGGCCCAACTCCTATCCGCTGATGCACAGCATCCAGGAGGAGATCTATCCGGAAGAGAACATGCACCTGACTCAGCTCATTCCGTTGGGATGGAGCCTGTTCCGCTGGATCAACACTCTGATTGTCATACCGGTGTTCTCGTTCCTTGGATCGTTCATCAGCAACTATGGAATAATCATACTGCTTCTGACCATCTTCATAAAGATCATATTGTTCCCGTTCACCTACAAGAGCTTCATGTCGCAGGCACGCATGCGTGCGCTCGCCCCTGAGATCAAGGCGATCAACGACAAATATCCCGGACAGGAGAATGCCATGAAACGCCAGCAGGAAACCATGGCGCTCTACTCGCGTGCCGGTGCCAACCCGATGTCGGGCTGCCTGCCCATGCTGCTGCAGATGCCGATACTCATAGCCATGTTCAGTTTCTTCCCGTCGGCGATAGAGCTGCGCGGCAAGTCGTTTCTGTGGGCTACCGACCTCTCGGCTCCCGACTCGATCATCTCGTGGAGTGCGGACATACCTTTGATATCTTCGACATTCGGCAACCATATCTCACTCTTCTGTCTGCTGATGACCATAGTCAACATTCTTTATACGAAAATCAACATGCAGAATCAGCCGACATCGGCGGGCATGCCGTCCATGAAGTGGATGATGTATCTGATGCCGGTGATGTTCCTGTTCATATTCAACAATTATGCAGCAGGCCTGTCGTACTATTATCTGCTGTCGCTGCTGATCACCATCATACAGACCTATATTTTCCGCAAGATAGTCAACGAAGACAAAGTGCGCGCCAAGATGCGCGAATCAGCTGCCAAGCCAAAGAAGAAAAGCGGATTCATGGCACGTCTTGAAGAAGCCCAGCGCAAACAGGAGGCTATGATGCGCGAGCAGGCCAAACAAAACGCCAAGCGCCGACGCTGACACATCCATAGTGCCAACCAAACTGCACAGCGACGCCGACGGGAACCACCGTCGGCGTCGCTCAATTATTTGCCATCCAAATGATTACACAAGTGAACCCAATCTATGAAATCTTTTATTAGTTACTTGCAATCAGAATCGGTATTGTCCTCACTCCCCGTATTCAGCAAGAATTTGTTCAACGTCTTTTTTAAGTTCAGGAATGTGACGTCTCACCAATCCCCACAGAAATTCAGTCTCGACCTTTTCGTAAGAATGGATCACTCTATTACGAGTCTGAACTATCGCCTTTGCATTATGCAAACTGAAATCCGGTTCTCGTTTCAGTATTCGGTTTATAGCCTCACCCATTATCTCAACTGAACGTTCAACAGCACGAATCATAAGGCGGTCATTGGAAAACACATCAAAGCGGTTGGAATAGTTGGCAAAGAACAGCTCAACGTCCTCACACGCCATCCGTACATCTTCCAGATATTTCAGAATATTCTCATCCATATATCACTTGTTTTGTACGATTCACGTTGTTTATGAAGTACTTGTTTCTCAAACCGCTACTCACAACCAAATCAACTCTCCTTTTCAGAAGTGCTTCTAATGAATCCTGAAAGTCAAAGAAGTTGGTAACGTAATCGAACTTTTCAGGATCAGTTGGCTCAAAGTCTACAAGCAAGTCAATATCACTCTGGTCGTTGAATCTATCTGTAAGTATAGAACCAAAGACAGCAAGCGACTTGACCTTATGCCGACGGCAAAGGTCAATAATGCGCTGCAGGTTAAGCTCAATAATTTTCATAAGCCATTGCTTTTAAGTGCAAATATAGTGAACATTCTTGATGTCGTAACGCTCTGACTTTTAAAATCGCTTGAAAATGAGCAAAAAGACTTCATATTGGATTTAGTGTAACATTTTGGCATATACTTTCTTTTAAAATTTAAAAGAGTGTTTGAATTTAAAACATTAAGTCACAAAAAATCGTAACTTTGCCTGCGTATGGGCAAAGTTGACCTCAATATCGTCACATTGCGGCGAGTGCGTTACTCAGACCGCCATTGCATTGTCACGGCATGGTCGCGGGAGATGGGTCGTGTGTCGCTTCTCGTAGCTGACGGCGCGGGACGCACGGCCGCACGCTCGCGGGCTCTTACCGCACCTCCGGGATTGCTTGAATGTGTGGCCGACATACGCCCCGGGCGCGACATCTACACAGTGTCGCAGCTGCGTCCGATTGTGCCGTTGGCACAGGTGAGATCAAATCCGGTGAAGGGCATGGTGGCAATGTTTCTTGCCGAAGTGATGGCGGCGGTGATGAACGAAAGCCAGCCTGACAGTGCCACATTCGACTACATATCACTATCGCTGAGACTGCTCGACGACCTCACCGATGACACGGCCATAGCAAATTTCCATATATGCTTTCTCTACCAGCTGGGACGTTTTCTTGGCATCGAGCCCGATGTGTCGACATGGCGTCAGGGGCGCGTTCTCGACATGCGCGACGGTGTGTTCCGCACCACTCCACCCCCGCATGCCGATTTTCTGGATCAGTATGACTCGGCCACAGCGGCCAGCATGACCCGTATGACTTTCGCCAACCTACGATGCTGGAAGTTCACCCGCGACGGGCGCAACCGTGCCCTCGACACAGTGCTGCGCTATTTATCGCTGCATCTCTCGCCGGGATTGAACGGATTGCAAAGTCTCGATGTGCTACGCTCGCTTTTTTAGCCTTTGGCGGTGGCAAGCTTTCATCAGACGCACGCGATCGATGACCGCACCAATGAGTGTGGCGATGCTCACTGCTGCCACGACGATGATCCATGTGTAGAAAGTGTGTTCAATGTGCGGTTCCATAAGCGTTTGTTTTTATAAAAAAACGCCCTGCAATGCAGTGTGGTTCACAAATCAAGGCGACGGCGGGCGAAAAACCACCGTGTCGCCACAGCATAAAGCAACGCTCCTGACGCCTGCATTGCAGCCACAATCCAGAATGCCGCCTGATAGCTCACATATTGCGCAACGAATCCTCCCATGAGTATTCCCAGTCCCATACCGGCATCCCATGCAATTAGAATCGATGAATTGGCTGTGCCGCGCTGATCGTTGCGAGCCACCTTTACAAACATATTGAGAAACGAAGGATACATCTGCCCGTTGCCCAGACCTATGAGCAACGCCGACAGATAGAATGTCCATTCGCCCCATGCTGTGGCAAACAGGAAATATCCGCATGTCGACATCACTACTCCTCTGAAACAGCTCTGATGGATGCGCCCTGCACGCAGCGCCCTCGATCCGAAGCATCTCGACAACATCAGCCCGACCGACAATATGAGGAAAAACACACCGGTACCGTCAGTTATGCCCAGCATCTCGCGTCCATATATGGCCACATAGTTGCTCATCACGCCCCAGCAAAGCCCGAACAGACTTATATTGACAGCCATGAGCCATGCTCTTGTCAAAAAGAAGTGGTCGAGACTCATCACCGGTTTGGCCTTTACCAGATCGCGCTGACGCAGACGCACCGTCGAACAACACGCAAATCCCGAGAAAGCCACCACAAACGAAATCCAGAACAGCAGGCTGAAATTGCCGGTAGAGTTATAGATCCATATACCGGCCGATGGCGCTACGGCCATAGCCAGATTATTGCTCAATCCATAGAAGCCTATCCCCTCGTTGCGTCGCGATGAGGGCACGACATCGATCGCCACAGTGGAATTGGCCACTGTCGACGCGCCGAACGGTATGCCGTGGAATGTCCTCACGATGGCGAACATCAGCAACGTCGATGCTCCGATGTATCCCGCGAAACATATAAAGAACACGAAGAAACACATCATCAGCACTTTCTTGCGGTTGAAGCAGTCGACCATAAAACCACTGAACGGACGCACAAGAAGCGTCGCCACAATATATCCCGACAACACCACACCGATCATGTCCTTATCGGCGCGGAACTGGTCATTGAGATAGACAGGCAATAGCGGCGTGAGAAGGTAAAACGCAAAAAACAGCAGGAAATTGCTGGCCATCACCTTTATATACTCTCTATTCCAGAGCCGTTCGGATGCCGTTGTGCTGACTGACGTATTCATTTGCGCCACAAAGTTACGAAACATGTCACGATAGAACAATAAAAATTATTCGAGTGTTGTAAAGTAGTAAATAAGTGACAGGTCAATGATAAAATTCAGGCACACTTTAATGTGAATTTATTCTGGCCTTGCCGATTTCAACTGAACCGTTTTTTATGAGAACCGTCCTCCGCGCCATAACGCTTTGCTTGCTCGCGACAGCCGCCACCTGCAATGCATTTTCCGGCAACCGCAACAATACAGGTGACGATATTTTACGTCAACCCATGCCCGACAGGTGGATTTATACCGGCATCGACACCGGTACAATTCCCGAAGACAACCGCTGGTGGCGCACATTCGGCGACACGGTGCTCGATTCGATCATCAGCCTCGGCATAGAGCGCAACCTGGATCTCGCGCAGGCTGCACGCCGAATGGATATCGCCCGCCTCGCACTGGCCGGTACACGAAGCGCATACTATCCCACACTCAGCGCCGACGCTTCATACCAACGTTCACGCAAAAGCGGTGTATCGGCCAACGGCTTCTCGCTCGGAGCTGACCTGAGTTGGGAGATCGACCTGTTCGGCAAGATCAGCTCACGTGTAAAGGCCGGCAAAGCATCATGCGACGTCAGCCGTGCCGAATACCGCGGCGCTATGGTGAGCTTAGTCGCACAGATAGCCCGCAGCTACATGGACTACCGAGTGCTGCAGGCACAGCTCGAAGTTGCCCGCATGCACCTGAACTCACAGAAACGCGTGCTTAAAATCTCACAGGCGCGCTACGATGCCGGATTGGTCTCGAAGCTCGATGTGCAGCAAGCCAAGGTGGTTTACGGCAACACTGAGGCCTCCATTCCGGCTATAGAGGCGTCAATGCAGCAGACTCTCGACGCTCTGGCGATATTGCTTGGTGAATATCCCGGACAGCTCAATCTCGCCCCCGGCGACGCCAGCAATCTGCCGACAGCACGACGCATAATTCCCGCCGGCATACCGCTCGATCTGTTGCGCAGGCGTCCGGACATCGCGCAGGCCGAAGCGCAGATAGCGGTCTACGCCGCCCAGACCGGCATTGCAAAGAAGGACTTCCTGCCTACACTCACTCTCGACGGATCGATAGGTGTGTCGTCAGGCGATATCGACAATCTTTTCGACAGCAACAGCTTCTCATACTCGATAGGTCCGACGCTGTCGTGGACCATATTCGAGGGTCTCGGACGCAAATATGCCGTGGAAAAAGCGCGTGTACAGGTGGAAGCGGCCATAGACAGCTACAACCTCACTGTGATGACGGCCATCGGTGAAGTCAACAACGCTATGTCGGCCTACAGCGCCGCCTTGCGCACCATAGCGCTGCAACGCGATGTACTCGACAACAGCCAGGAGGCCTTCAACCTGTCACTCGACCAATATCGTCAGGGACTCACTTCATTCACCAATGTCGAGAATGCCCAGATCAGCTGGCTCAATTGCGCCAACTCACTTGTAGCCTCACAAGGCAAGGCTCTGGATGCCTTGATCGATATCTACAAGGCTCTCGGCGGCTCACCTATCGACTAACAAACACCCACAACGATGAACAGATTTGCCATAACAACGGGCCTGCTGCTCTCAATCACAGCCATGACCTCGTGCCATAAGACACCCGGTGGTGACAACCATTCCACCAGCGAGAATGCACCCCGCGTAAGCGTCGCCCAACCCACGGTCGAAGACATCGTGCTCTCCAAGACCTATCCCGGCACATTAGTTGCCAACAGCGAGATCGATGTCGTATGTAAAGCAAGCGGACAAGTGCTCTCAAAGACATTCACCAAAGGCACGATGGTGACAAAAGGGCAAGTGCTATACACGATCGATGCGTCGTCATACCGCGACAAACTCAATCAGGCACAGGCCGCACTTACCACAGCAATCAGTGCCCGCGACTATGCATCGGACCACTACACAGCCGTACGCAAGGCTCTCGAGAGCGATGCCGTGAGCAAAATCGAGGTCAGTCAGGCCGAAAGCGCGTTGCGACAGGCCGAGGCGTCGGTGAAGAATGCCGAGGCTGCTCTTCAGAATGCCCGCCGCCAACTGTCGTACTGCACTGTCACGGCTCCCATTTCGGGGCGGATATCATCGGGCGCATTCAGTTCCGGTTCATTCATAGCCGGCAGTGAGTCATCACCGGTGAAAGTCACCACTATCTACGACAACACTGTCATGGAGGCACAGTTTGCCATCGAGGACGACCGGTTTCTTGAGCTAATCAAAGCACAGGCCGACAATGATTCGCTCGACTTCGCCCATTTGCCTGTGAGGTTTTCCGAGCCTCTGCCACATGACTACACCGGACGCCTTGTATACCTCGCTCCGGCATTGAACCAGTCCACGGGCACGATGAAGACCAGCTGCGTGATCGAAAATCCCCACGATGATCTGCGGCAGGGCATGTATGTGAAAATCGACCTGCCATACGCCCGTCTGAAAAACGCCATTCTGGTCAAGGACTCATCAATCGGTAGCGACCAACTCGGGAAATACCTCTACACAGTCAATGACTCGGGGATAGTGCAGCACACTCCGGTGACTATCGGCGACCTCTACCAGGACTCACTCAGAGTGATCACCGACGGCATCACCCCCGGCACACGCTATGTCACCCGCGCAATGCTTAAAGTGAAAAGCGGCATGAAAGTTGACCCTGTACTTGAGTAAGAGACTTTTCCAAAACAAAACGATTATCCAACCCTATCCGACACGTTCAGGCCATGTTGTCAAGATTTTTCATCGACCGCCCTATATTCGCCACCGTGCTTGCCATATTGATGGTGATCATCGGACTGGTAACCGTGCGCTCACTGCCGGTGGCGCAATACCCCGACATAGCACCTCCCACCGTGATGGTAACCGCATCCTATCCGGGTGCGGATGCAGCGACTGTGGCCCGCACCATAGCCGAACCCATCGAGCAACAGATCAACGGTGTGGAGGGAATGATGTATATGAGTTCCAACTCAAGCGACGGATCTTACAACCTGACTGTCACGTTTGAAAACGGAACGGATCTTGACGAGGCGGCAGTCAAGGTTCAAAACCGCATATCGCTTGCTGACGCCGAGCTACCCACCCCTGTGCGCGAACAAGGCGTGTCGGTCACTTCCGAGGCTTCGGACATCATCTTGTTCATCGGCATTGAGGGCGACAGCGACCGCTATTCGGCGCTCTATCTCACCAACTATGCCAAGCTCAACATCATCGACGAACTGACGCGTATCGACGGTGTTGGCGGTGCAGGCGCGTTCGGAGCAGGCGAATACAGCATGCGAATATGGCTCGATCCAGAAAAAATGCAGGTGCGAGGACTCACTCCATCCGATGTGGCGTCGATGATACAGTCTCAAAATCTCGAAGTGTCGGCCGGCAGCGTAGGCGCGCCACCGGCATCAGACGGAGTGGAGATGCAGTTTACCCTCACCGCACAGGGTCAACTCAAATCGGCTGAAGAATTTGCCAACATCGTATTGCGTGCCAACCCCGACGGCAGTCTGCTCCATCTGCGCGACGTGGCCAAGGTGGAGCTCGGCAGCGAGAGCTATGCCGGATCTTCACGTGTGTCCGGACGTGATGCGGGTCTGATAGGCGTGCAACAACTTCCGGGAGCCAACGCTCTTGAAGTAGCCACTGCCGTAAAGGCCAAGATGGAGGAACTATCGCATTATTTTCCCGAGGGAGTGTCATACCGCGTGATCATGGATGCGACCGACTTTGTCAACGCATCGATCGACGAAGTGCTGGTGACTTTTATCGAGACCACGCTTATCGTAATGATAGTCATACTTCTGTTCCTGCAGAGCTGGCGCGCCGTAGTGATTCCCATGATAGCCATACCGGTGTCGCTCATCGCCACATTTGCCGTGATGAAGCTGTTTGGTTTCTCACTGAACACCCTCACGCTTTTCGGCATGGTGCTCGCCATCGCCATTGTGGTCGATGATGCGATAGTGGTGGTCGAAGACTGCGCCCGCCTCGTGCAGCAAGGCTCGCTCACGCCACGGCAGAGCGCGGTCAAAGCCATGAACGAGCTGCAGGGGCCGGTCATCGGCGAAGTGATCGTGCTGCTGTCGGTATTTATCCCCACCGCGTTCATATCCGGCATCACAGGATCGCTCTACAAGCAATTTGCCCTGACCATGGCCACAGCCGTGGCATTCTCGGGCTTCAACGCACTGACGTTTACTCCGGCCATGTGTGCACTGTTTCTCCGCAAGAAAGATCCGGCTGCACAAAACCGCTTTTTCCTATACCGATGGTTCAATCGCCTGTGGAACGCCACGGAGAACAAGTACACGCGCCTGATCGGATCGCTGCTCCGCCGTCCATATATGTCGATCGGCCTGTATTTCGTGCTATGTATCATCGCTTTCTGGGGTTTTATCAAATGGCCATCGAGCTACATTCCCGAGGAAGACCAGGGCTTTTTCATGACCTCCGTACAGCTTCCCACAGGCGCGTCGCTGTCGCGCACCGAAAAGATAGTCAACTCACTATCCGACTCTATCATGACTATCCCCGAAGTGGCTGATGTGATCGCCATTTCAGGGCAATCAATGATGGGAGGAGGCTCGGGCGGCAACATGGGTTCACTATTCGTGGTTCTCAAGCCATGGGATCAGCGCCGGGGCAAAGATCAAAGCGTCAACGCCGTGATGCAGCGGGTGAACGACATAGCCGCCAACTATCAGGAGCCTGTGGTATTTTCCATCAATCCACCGGCTATACGTGGGCTTGGCATGACCTCAGGCGCCACAATGCAGATACTCGACATAAACAATCTCGGGGCTGACGCTCTGGCCGAAGCCGTAGGCTCCATGCAGAAACTTGCCCACGACGACGGACGCCTCGCCCAAGTCACCTCACAATATCAGGGATCAGTGCCGCAATATTCGGTGAGGGTTGACCGCGATCAGGCCAAGTTGCGCGGACTCAACATCGAGGATATCTACTCGACACTCTCGCAATTCATGGGAGGAAGCTATGTCAACGACTTTGTAAAGTTCGGCCGCACTTATCAGGTCAACATCAGCGCCGACGAATCAACCCGCGCCACCATTGCGGGTATACCGACTCTCACCGTACGCAATTCCTCAGGCGATATGGTGCCATTCTCATCGTTCGCCCAGGTAGTGCCCACTTCAGGACAATCGACCATCAGCCGCTACAACATGTACACAACCGCGCAAGTCACCGGCACAGCAGCCGAGGGAGTGTCATCATCCGATGCCATCGTTGCGATGGAGCAGTTGCTGAGCAAAGCTGTGGGCGACAAATTCTCATATGCATGGACAGGCGAGGCTTATCAGGAAACCCAGGCAGGCACCACAATCACCACGGTTCTTCTGTTCGCCGTCATCATCACTCTCCTGGCTCTTGCCGCACAGTATGAGAGCTGGACGGCGCCCGTAGCAGTCATACTATCGATGCCCACCGCCATTCTCGGCACGATAATCGGATGCATATTGATGAGCCAGTCCATCTCCATCTACACCCAGATCGGCATAATACTGCTGCTCGGTCTATCGGCAAAAAACGCCATTCTTATCGTGCAATATGCCATGGACTTCCGGAAAACCGGCGTAGATGTGAGACAAGCCGCACTTGATGCCGGCCGGATACGATTCCGTCCGATCATGATGACAGCTCTGGCATTCGTCTTCGGTGTGATGCCGATGCTGTTCGCCACGGGAGCAGGAGCAGCCTCACGCATTGCCCTGGGGTCGGCCGTAGTGTTCGGCATGGCGGTCAACGGATTGGTAGGCACGCTATTCGTTCCGGGATTCTGGGAAATCCTCCGCAACTTCAGCGAGAAACATCTATCAGGAATCTTCGCCTCGGCAGATAAAGTAGCAGGGAAACCGAATAGTGACATTCAAGAAAACAAAAAAACTTAAAAACTGCACCTGCGTCATATTTTTTAGTAAATTTGCACCGTAATACTAACAGATTAATGAGGAGTCCCGTGGCACGAGCGGTTGTCGGGATTCTTTACTTTTTTCGCATCAACATAATAAAATCACCTTAAAAATATACTCCCTATCATGGCTATAACTTACATGACCAAGGAAGGTTACAAGAAAAAAATGGAAGAGATCGCCCGACTTGAGTCGGTCGAACGCCCCCGCATATCACGCGCCATAGCCGAAGCCCGCGACAAAGGCGACCTCTCCGAGAATTCGGAATATGACGCCGCCAAAGAAGCCCAAGGTCTTCTGGAGATGAAGATCGCACAGCTGAAGGATCTTGTGGCACAGTCGCGCATCATCGATGAAAGCAAACTCAACACCGACGAAGTGCAGATTCTCAACCGCGTGAAGATCAAAAACGTGGCCAATGGAATGACGATGGAATACACCATCGTAGCCGACTCCGAAGCCGACATCAAGGAAAAGAAAATCGGCAACTCCACCCCAATCGCCCAGGGATTGCTCGGGCACAAGCGCGGTGAGATCGTCGAAATCCGCGTACCCGCCGGCCTGATGAAATTTGAAATCGTAGAAATCTCTTTCTGATCAGCACAAATGGCATCTATATTCTCACGCATCGCTTCCGGCGAGATTCCCAGCTATAAGGTTGCGGAAGACGCCGACCATTTCGCATTTCTCGACATCAATCCGGTCGCCCCGGGTCACGTATTGGTCATTCCAAAACGCGAGGTTGACTATATCTTTGATCTTTCCGACGATGAGTATGTCGCTTTGCAGCGTTTTGCCAAGCATGTGGCGGAAGCATTGAAGGAAGCCATGCCCTGCGTAAAGGTCGGTACAATGGTACTCGGACTGGAGGTGCCACACGCCCACATCCACCTCGTGCCGATGCAAACCGAACAGGATCTCAATTTCTTCCGTGGCAAGCTCACACTTCCCGAAGAACAGATGACCGACATCGCAGCTCGCATCGCCACCGCGTTCGCATCGCGCAACGCGTGAAATCATCACTTAGGCCCGGCTTTTAATTTCATTAAGAAACAAAAATTTGCGGGTGCATGAGTTTTTGCTACATTTGCAAAAATTTCATGCATCTGCTTTTTATATAAACCATCACAAGTAGTTTTTTACGATCCCTTGAAAACATATCACATTGCTGCAGCCCTGATGCTTGCAGCCGCTGCACAGACACATGCAGCCCCTCTCACCCCCGATCAAGCCCTCAGCAGGGTGATCACATCGTCCGACACACCCGGCATGTTACGTGCTGCAGGACAGTCATACACATACGCATACGCCGTCAAAGCCCCTTCGGCCACGGCCGACGCATACTTCGTCTTCAACTCTTCCGACGGATTCGTCATAGCATCGGCCGACGACCGCCTGCGCCCATGTCTGGGATATGGACAAGGCTCGCTCGACCGCGCATCGATGCCATGCAACCTCGAGATGTGGCTCGACAACTACGCCAGTGAAATCGACCACTTTCTCTCGAGCGATCCAGCCAAGGCGCAATCAGCCATGCCAGTCGCCTCCTCCGACCGTCAGGCCATAGCACCATTGTGCACCACTCAGTGGAATCAGAGTTCCCCATTCAACAGCGCGTGCCCCATCTACGGCAACAACCACGCTGTGACAGGATGCGTGGCCACAGCCATGGCACAGATCATGAAACACTACAATTATCCGGCTCAAGGCACAGGATCTTATTCATACACATGGGACGGAGTGGAGATCTCCACCGACTTCAGCTCCTCTACCTATGAGTGGGACAAAATGTATGACATATACGACGCCTATACACCCAAAGACGAGCGTGTGGCCATCGGACGCATAATGGCAGACTGCGGAGCTGCGCTGCACATGCAGTATGGGGTCTATGTCAGCGGCGCATTCGACGCGATGATCCCTTTCGTGATCACCAAATACTTCAGCTACTCCCCCGAGGCAAGGCTCATCTACCGCGACGCCTACACCGAAGAAGATTGGGACGAGATAATTTACAATGAGCTGGCCAACGGACGCCCTGTGCAATATGCAGGGCGCAATAGCAACGGCGGACACTCATTTGTCTGCGACGGCTATGCCACCGACGGCACTTATCACATCAACTGGGGCTGGGGCGGATTGAACGACGGCTACTTTCCCCTGTCGGCACTCAATCCAGGCAGCCAGGGCATAGGCGGATATGAAGGTGGATACAATTCGCAGCAAAAAGCAGTGATATACTTCCAGCCCACGCCAGCCGGCACCGTGCAGGCCACCTCAGGCCACATAATGGGCTGGGGACGGTTTGCACGCAATGAAAGCAACAATTCGTTCACCCTTGCCGGCTTAGGCTCGCATTGGCCCGAGCAAGTCACTGTGTATCTCGGCATCGAAGCCGAGAATGCTTTAGGCAAGTCGACATTCTTCGACGGGGGCGACACCAAATTCACCCTCGACCCATATGATGCAGCAACAGCAGAATACAACACTGCGATCAACGTTTCCATACCCACCACTATAACCGGTCTTGCACCCGGCATATACACAATCCATCCGGCATACCGCACCGACGACCTGCCGTTCCGACGCGTGTCGATGACCCAATCGCTCCAGCCACGCATCTACCTCACCGTCGATGCCGCAGGCAATCACACCTATTCGACATCGCGTCCGCAGGGGCTGTACAATCTGTCTCTCAACGCTGTCACCGCCGCTGACGGCACTCCGGTTGTCGACGGCACACCCGGCGGCATCAGCATCAAGATCAGCAACAAGGACAAGGCAACATATTCCGGCGATGTGTCGGCACAAATATTCGACAGCGAAGGTACGGCTGTTTCCGAGAACGTCACCACCACACTCGACATCGAGCCAGATGCCGAAACATCATTCTTGATCCAGGGGATCACACTCTCCGAGGGAGACTACACACTGCAGGTCTATGACAAGTCGATGAACAATGTGATCAACGGACGTTACTCGCTGCGCGTGCATCCTGCAAACCCACACAATCTCGACGTTGAATCACTCAGCGTACCCGCACGGATATACGCAGGAGGCCCGGTGTCGCTGACAGCATCAGTGACCAACTTCGGCAGCAATGATTTCTCTGGCCCGATTGACTTCGTGATCCGCGACAGCAATGGCAACGCCGTGATCACATCAGTCACAGAGGCTGCCGTTCCAGCCGGACAAACCATATCACTCACATCAGCGCCAACCGACGCCACCATCGCCGCAGGCAACTACGAGGCCGGGCTCAACTATCACACCGCCACCGGCACAGAGCGTCTGTCAAAACGGACAATAGCCCTTGAGGTTGCCGACATGCCACAGCTGAAGCTTGTAGCCGTCACACCATCCGACCTGCCGTCCGGCATACCTGCAGTTGCCGATACCGAGCATGTGTTCACCTGCATATTCTCATATGACGATGACAGTCTTCCTCTCGACGAAACTTTGATCCTCAATGTCAGCACCGAAGGCGGCGACATTGTGGCCACAGAGCGTTATCCTGTAGCCATCAACGCCGGACGACAGACATTCACCAAATCTGTCAATCTCACTCTCAGTGCCGGAACATACGCATTTGCCGTCACATACGCATCGGGCATGCCCGTCACCGATTCGCCGGCCACCATCACTGTATATGCCGACCCGGAGCTGCGCTTCGTTTCGGCTGACGACGAGACCATGCAATCGGCCGACGGAGCTGAGCTGACCATAGGTGTCACAGTGGCTAATGATGGCGACGAACCATATTCACGTCCGCTCTACCTCACTATCGACCGGCTCTCAAACACCATTGAGCAGACAGTCGACATTCCCGCCGGACAATCGGCCGAGGCTCGTTTCATCATTCCCGCGGCTGACATTGAAGAGGGCACACACACATTCACTCTGCGCGACGCACTCTACACATTGCTCACTCCTGATGACGGTGTGACATTCACAGTCGCAAAGCGCAGCGGTCTCGACGCCATAGCCACAGGCAGCCGCGCCACGGTCACCGCCTCGGGCAGACTCATCACCATCACAAACGCTCCCGAAGGTGAGACAATCACACTGAGTGACACACGAGGCTCACTGATACAGCGCACCACCGCGGCAGGCACACCTCAGACCATACAGGCTCCGTCGTCAGGCATATGGATTGTCACAGTGGGTAGCCACGCATACAAGATTGCAACATATTGACCAAAGGAGCCCTGTCTCCAAGTCAATACCCTAATCAGCGCAGGGGGGCGGCAAAACCGCTCCCCTGCGTCGTTTACTGACACGAACCAATCATTGTCTGAGATTGTTAGATGAATAAGTAACTGATCAAAAATATGAAACTTTGCCATCTGCTCTCGGGCTTCGCCGTGTTCGCCTCGGTGCTCGCCTCATCCGGACAGGCCGACGCCTGCTCACGTATTCTCTACACCGGCGACGATTCTCTGCTCATCGTCGGACGTTCTCTCGATTGGAAAACTCCTATCCCTACAAATCTCTATGTCTATCCCCGTGGGGTGACGATGAAAAGCCATAATTTACCCGGTGCATTTGAATGGACATCGAAATATGCCGCAGTCTATGCCGTGGGCTACGATGGCGGCGTCACCGAAGGCATGAACGAGAAGGGACTTGTGATCAACGGACTGTTTTGCAAAGGCACTGTTTATGAAAATGAAGCCACTGTCAATCGCCGGCCGATGTCGCTCGCGGTGTTTGTGGCATGGTTGCTGGGCGAGAACGCCACAACCGACGAGGTGCTCGAAGTGCTGCGCCGCCATGACTTCAACATATCCGGCGCGACATTCGACGAAGGCACGGTGTCGACCCTTCATTGGGGTGTGACAGATCCGACCGGCAACACCGCTATCTTTGAGTTTGACCATGGCAACATACGCATCCACCAAGGCGATTCGCTGGCCGTGCTCACCAACGATCCGCCATTCGAACAGATGTCGGCCATCAACGATTACTGGAAAAAAGTGGGCGGTGGCAACATGCTCCCCGGCACAGTTAAAAGCCCCGACCGCTTCGTGAGGGCTGATTACTTCACCCATCACGTCAAACGCACCTCAGACGCCGACCTCGGTCTTTCAATCACGCGCTCGCTGGTGCAGAATGTCTCGGTTCCTTACACCTACACCATCGAAACCGAGCCCAACGTGTCGTCGACACAATGGCGTGCATATGCCAACCTCCGCGACCTGCGCTATTACTTTGAGCCTGTGACATCAGCCGGCATCTACTATGTAGATCTGACGAGCCTCGATCTCAGGCCGGGACGACCCGTGCTCAAGCTCGACACATCGGCATCGGGACTAATCGGCAATATCAACAAGCACCTTAAAGCCGTAGCCCCTTTCACACCGATCTATTGACCTTACGGGGGGTGATTCATGTCAATTAGAGTGTGTTTGCAAAAAAATCGCTAATTTTGCGCCAGAAAAACCATTTACGCCCATGATCACCCAGGAACAGCTCAAAGAGGCCGGCGAACGCGCCGAAGCACTATACAGATACCTCGACATCGACAACCGACGCATCCAGCTCGAAGAGGAAGAACTGCGCACACATGTGCCCGACTTCTGGGAGCACCCCAAGGAGGCACAGGTGCAGATGAAGAAAATCAAGGATATCCAGGGGTGGATCAAAGGCTATGAAGAGGTTGCCAAAGCGGTTGAGGAAGTGCAGCTCGCATGGGATTTCATCAAGGAAGGTCTTGTGGAGGAAAGCGAGCTCGACACCCTTTATGCCGATGCCATGGCCAAGATCGAAAACCTCGAGTTGCGCAACATGCTGCGCCGCGAGGAAGACAAAATGGGAGTTGTGCTAAAGATCAATTCCGGCGCCGGAGGCACCGAGAGCCAGGACTGGGCGGATATGCTGATGCGCATGTATCTCCGCTGGTGTGAAGCTCATGGCTACAAGACATCCGTAGCCAACCTTCTCGAAGGCGATGAGGCCGGCATCAAGAGTGCGACCATCAACGTCGAAGGCGATTTTGCCTATGGCTATCTCAAGAGCGAGAACGGCGTTCACCGTCTTGTACGCGTATCGCCCTACAACGCCCAGGGCAAGCGCATGACATCATTCGCATCAGTATTCGTCACCCCACTTGTCGACGACACCATCGAGGTGAAAGTCGATCCGGCTCTGCTGTCGTGGGACACATTCCGATCAGGTGGTGCAGGAGGCCAGAATGTCAACAAGGTTGAATCGGGTGTGAGGTTGCGCTATCAGTTCACCGACCCCCACACCGGCGAACAGGAAGAAATTCTCATCGAAAACACCGAGACACGCGACCAGCCCAAGAACAAGGAGAATGCCATGCGCCAACTCCGCTCCATCCTATACGACAAGGAGTTGCAATATCGTCTTCAGGAGCAGGCCAAAGTCGAGGCAGGTAAAAAGAAAATCGAATGGGGCTCGCAGATACGCTCATATGTGTTCGACGACCGCCGTGTGAAGGATCACCGCACCGGCTATCAGACCTCGGATGTGGGCGGCGTGATGGACGGCGACCTCGACGGTTTCATCAAAGCCTATCTGATGGAATTTGCCGGCAGCGACGACCAGCAGAACTGAGAGCCTGTCTCACTGCACCGTCAACGGCGGAAAGAATGCATCGGGATAATGTATCAGCTCATAGCTGGTTTTCGACCCGATGATAGCGATAATGTCGAACTGCGGGCGGTGAGGGATCATGTTCGACCGCAGATAGCTGTCGGCCGCACGACACAGACGCCGCATTTTGTCGCGTGACACGGCATCGAGCGGATCTTTGAAATGCGTTGTGCGTGTCTTCACCTCCACAAACATTATGCCATCGCCCTTCATCGCTATGATATCGATCTCAGTGCGCCCGACGCGAATGTTGCGGCCTGCGATAGCATAACCCTCCGATGCGAGATATTCCACGGCGAGATCCTCGCCCCACGAGCCTATTTCGTTATGAAAAGCCATGATGCGGGCAAATTTAGGCAAAAAACTTTGGCTCGGCCAAAAATAAACGCTAAATTTGCACCCATCATCCGCGCATGTGGCGTAATTGGTAGCCGCGTTAGACTTAGGATCTAATGTCTCAGGA
>CANOUR010000039.1 GCA_947570265.1 uncultured Bacteroidales bacterium
CAAAGTCAACCTATACAACAAAAGCAGCGGAGACCCACCCAAGCGCCCCCACCTCCACCTCATACCTTATCACTCTGACATCGTACCTGTCTACGCGGCAGCTGCCCCCGCCGCCTAACGCGAAAACGGCAGCGAGAGCACATTGACATTTTGATATCAGCCCGCCTCCCTGTCTCTATATACGCAACAGGGAGCGACACCCAAAGGTCGCTCCCTGCTGTATAGGGGGGAATAAAGTGAAAATGAAATTTACTTTTTCTTGCGGCTTCCGTAGCGGCTCATGAACTTGTCCACGCGGCCTGCGGTATCGACGAGTTTCTGCTTTCCTGTGAAGAAAGGATGGCTCGACGAAGTGATTTCAAGCTTTACGAGCGGATAGGTCACGCCATCAACTTCGATAGTCTCCTTTGAGGCAACTGTAGAACGAGTGATGAAGATCTCATCATTTGACATGTCTTTGAACACCACTTCGCGATAGCTGGAAGGATGGATATCTTTTTTCATTTTCGTTTCTGTGTTTGAGGTTTTGGTGATATGCCGCGTTGGTAGGACGCGTCGTAACGTAATGGCGCTGCAAAATTAGATATTAAATTTCACTGGCGCAAACCTTTCTGTAAAAAAAGTGACTACCTCACCAATATTTTTTGCGGTTTGCCACCTTCCGGCATTACTATATACAGCCCCGGGCACACATCGACACTCGTGCCCGACCCTGCGACAGCCCCTTGCACCGTATATACGGTCATCCGGCGTGCATCCGTATAGATTCTTCCCGACGAAGCCCACACCATAGGTCGCACTCTATCTGACGATGAAATCTCTTCAAGCAACAACGGATCATCCTCCACCGGCTCTGTCGAGAGCAACAGCCTTCCGCTGCCGTTATTTCTGTCGACAGAAAGCACCACTTTCGTGTATTCCCCGTCAGCCGACATGTTTTCTCCTTTCACAGAAAGATCGAACCATTCGTCGGCCACAGGACTGCCACCATCCTTCGGTCTGCCGAAATCAATCTCGCCCCAATCACTTGTCGCGATCTTGAAATCCCCGCTGATGGTCACATCGCGTAACTCATACACACCGTCACTTTCAGTGCGGGCAAACTCATAAACCGGCAAACAGTTCCATGAAGTCATTTCACCTCGCAGATATATTCCTGTAGGAGCAACCATTCCCGCATCAATATCCCACTGTTGGGCAAGCCACCCTACACGCTCTTTCCATCTGGCGAGAATATCCGCCGCCTTAGCCTCCACATCCGCGTTGGCATACTGCGGCCAACGTTCCGCATCAGCCTTTGCCGCGCTAGCTATCTTCTTGGCATAATTCTTTATATACGGCGTTACCTGTGCATATCCGTCATCTATGAACCTCCGCATCGCATCCTTATAGGCATCACGGAACGATTCAAATCTCACGATCTCCGGAATCCACGTCTGATGCCACGGCGAATCATACATGAATTTGCCGTTATCCCTCAAGAACGTACTCCCGAAGTCCCACACAGGCCCCCACACCCACTTGCTGTCATTCCCACGGTTGCGGTGAAAATAACAACTGCCGTGAAAGGACTCGTAATTGTCGGTCATCTCCTGCACTATGTAATATGCGGCAAGCGACTCCTTGTCGACAAGCGACTCCCATTTCGTCGACTTCTTGTCTCCATCATAAAACGCACGGTCAAGAGCCGAGATCTGACCTCTGAGAAATTCATCCTGCGCCTGACACAGCAGTTCAGGCGAATGATATGTCACATAGAGATCTGACCCATCCCCCTCCTTTGTCCGCAGTTGCGACTCGTCCTCGTAATTGTCTATCTCAGGAAGCCAACCTCCTGTCGGATCTGACGGATCATTGTCAGCCTGCTCGGTCACACTCACACGGTCATTGGCCACCCTCACGGTCTCCGTGAGAAAATACAGGCCGATGTACTCTCCATTGAGCACCACCTCCACAGGCTGCTGCGATGGAGTCCAGTCAAGCCCGACGATTTCCGACAGCTTGAATGCAAGAGGCGCACGCAGAAAACCGAGATTGTCATCGGCATGAGCCATCAAAGCCCAATGCCGGCTCTTGTTCATCCCAAGCATAGCCTGCTTGGTGTCGAGCTTCAACCTATATGGCTTCTTCTCAAATCCCGTCCACGTATAGTTGCCTCGGCCGCGTATCTGCGTCAGAAGCGGCGCATCCTTCGCCCCAACGGCATCAATGCCCTCCTGCCCCATAGGATCGATCCAATACGTGGCATTCTGTACATAATCAGTCTTCGAGGTTATAGGCTGCCGCCCCGGCGTATCAATATAGATTACCGGCAACGAACCCGACGGCTCGTATGCATGCGCCACTGCAACAACGGCGAGCATCACAGGCACAAGTATCTTTCTAAACATCAACTGTAAGTAGTATGTGGATTTACGTCAATCGGCTACAACCCCTCTGACACACGAACGCCTGTAGCGTGCGAAAAGCATCAGAAACAACAAGGCCACAGCCATGCCTGCCCCGATAGCAAAGTCGCGGTCAAGACCGAAACCCTCGGGACGGGCAGCACACAACAGATAGCTGACACACACCACCGTCATGAACAGCGCCGGAAGAAGTGTTATCACATACTGGCGCCCGTGGCGCGACAGATACACCGTCGCTGCCCATAGCGTAAACACCGCCAACGTCTGGTTGCACCATGCGAAATATCGCCACAACACGTTGAAATCAATCATCATCACGGCAAATGTCAGCATAAACAAAGGCACCGACACAGCAAACCGCATCGACAGCTTGCGCTGGTCGATATGAAGGAAATCCGACGCTATCAGACGCGCCGACCGCAATGCCGTATCTCCGGTTGTTATAGGCGCTGCAATCACGCCAAGCATGGCGAGCACTCCTCCGAACGCCCCGAGCCACGTCAGCGATATGTCATTCACAAGCACCGCAGCTCCACCCGGATGGCTTCCCATATACTCGGCCATGCCGTCATATCCACCCGTAAACGCTATCGCTGCAGCAGCCCAGATAAGTGCCACGACACCCTCTGCCACCATAGCTCCGTAAAACACCGGACGTGCCAGACGCTCGTTCTTCAGACACCGCGCCATCATAGGCGACTGAGTGGCATGGAATCCCGAAATCGCACCGCATGCTATACTCACGAACATCATCGGAAACACCGGTGCGCCATCGGCTCTGCGTGAATACAACCCATCAGCCATACCATCAGGAATCTCTACCCCGCCAAAAACCAACATAGCCATGATCCCGGCTGCCATGAACAGCAGAGCTATGCCGAATATTGGGTAAAAGCGACCGATCAATTTGTCAACCGGAAGCACCGTAGCCATCAGATAATAGATAAATATCACCGCTATCCAGAAATAGCGCCCCATATACTCTGGCGTCATTGATGCAAGAAGATCTGCCGGAGAGAGCACAAACACCGCCCCAACCAGAATCAGCAGCACGACCGAAAAACCGCGCATCACTTGCATCACACCATTGCCAAGCTCCTTTCCCACAAGTTCAGGCAGAGACTTTCCACCGTCCCTCACCGACATCATGGCCGAAATGAAATCATGTACAGCTCCTCCGAATATTGTTCCGGCAACGATCCATATAAACGCCGCCGGGCCGAACATCACCCCCATGATAGCACCGAAGATCGGGCCAAGTCCGGCGATGTTTAGAAACTGTATCAGAAACACACGCCAAGTCGGCATTGCCACAAAATCGACACCGTCAGCCTTTGTCACCGCCGGAGTCTGACGCGATGTATCAATCGAAAACACCTTCTCGGCCACAAGACCATAGACGGCATATCCAACCACGAGCATCGCAAGAGAAACAAGAAATGTAACCATATGTGTAAGTTTAGAAAACCCGCCTCACGATCTGACGCAGGCGGGTTTTCAATTATCTTTTACAACTGATTATTCAAACTCGATAATCGGCTGATCGGTCGACATCACGTCATCGACATTCACAAGCAGACGCTTCACCGTACCGCTCTTGTCGCTCGCGAGATCATTTTCCATCTTCATGGCCTCATAGACAAGTACAGTGTCACCCGCCTTCACAGTGTCACCGGGTTTCACCTTGAACTCGATCACACGGCCACCCATCGGAGCCTTAAGGCACGGGCCGGTCACAGCGACCTTCTCCTCTACAACTGCTGCGGGAGCTTCAGCTGCAGGTGCCTGAGCTGCTTTCGCAGCGTCAAACTCTTCCTGACGGCGACGACGGAGGAATCCGTTGGCGACATTGGGAAGAAGCTCAAGCAACAGATATTCCTCATTGTTCGATGCAAGCTTCACACCTCCGAGATCCTCAAGCACGGGATTCTCAGGTTTCTTGTAGCTGCTTACATCATAGGCTTTCTCTACCGGGCTGCCAGTGATCTTCTCGCGGAAAGCGGGATCAACGGGAACAGGTGTCTTGCCATACTCACCCTTTACAAGCGAGATAAACTGATTCGATGCGTTTGAATAGTCCGGATTACCCTTCTTGCGGTCAATGGCAAGGAACACAGCCTGCGAACCCACAATCTGGCTTGTAGGAGTCACCAGAGGCACAAGACCGGCATCGCGGCGCACCTTCGGGATAAGCTTCATCGCATCCTCGAGAAGATCCTCGCTCTTGAGGGCCTTGAGCTGTGCGACCATATTGGAGTACATACCACCGGGCACCTCGGCAAACTTAACGATCTCGTTGGGTTTCGGGAAACCGAAATATGCCTCGATCTTGTGGCATGCATCGAGCAGGCCATCCTCGTCTCCGCTCTTGGCGCATGCGATTGCCTTATCGAACAGAGCGTCGATTTCAGCAGGCAGAGTATCCTTGAGAGGATCAAACGCCTTCTGCATGTCATCCTTATGGAGATCGAATGCCGCAAGTGTCTTACGTGCATCAAGCAACTTGTCACGGATCTGGCCGACGGCCTCCATGTTGACCTCCATCTCTATGCCGAGCTTCTTACAGAACACATAGATAAGTTCGATCGCAGGAGCTGCCGAACCACCGCCGAACCACCAGATGTTGGTATCGAGAATATCTACACCGTTTACAATGGCCATCAGAGACGATGCAAGGCCATAGCCGGGTGTGCAGTGGGTGTGGAAATCAACAGGAACTTTGATCTCGTTTTTCAGACGCGAGATGATCGATGCCGCACGCGAAGGTGTCACGAGGCCGGCCATATCTTTCACTGTGATGATCTTGGCGCCGAGAGCCTCCATTGCCTTCGCCTTGTCTACAAAATACTGGTCAGTGAAGATCTTCTCAGGCTCCGCGGGCGCTTCTGCTTTCTTGCCGCCGAACAAACGTGAGAAAAATCCACCCTTGGGGGCAGGTGCGGGAGCTGCCTCGCTCTTGGGATCGACAGTGTAGCAGACAGCGCCGTCAGCTATACCGCCAAGCTCATTGATGAGTTTGATCGATTCCTTGACATTGTCAATGTCATTGAGCGCATCAAAAATACGCATAACATTAAGTCCGTTCGCGATTGCCTCCTGATAAAAACCCTTGAGAACAGAGTCGGGATAAGGCACATATCCGAAAAGATTGCGGCCGCGCGAAAGAGCCGACAGCAGTGATTTGCCCTTCATGGCTTCGCTGAACTTGCGCAGGCGATTCCAGGGTGACTCATCGAGATAGCGCATCACTGAGTCGGGAACGGCACCGCCCCAAACTTCCATGATATAAAAACCTGCATTCTCGTAGAGAGGAAGCAGACCATCGATCACTCCCTGGCTCAGACGTGTCGCGAAAAGCGACTGCTGGCCATCGCGGAGGGTGAGGTCTCTGAAACGTAGCTTTTTCTGTTGCATTGCTGTAAGTTTGTTTTTCTTTCCCGCAGGCCGGTAGCCTCACGGATTGATTTTACAATTTCTTTTCGCAAAAATATAGGTTTCGCTCCGACTAAAGAAATTTTTCGATATATTTTTTTGCAAATAACAGTCGATCGGACATACACATCCGCATCGCGATGCCATGCAGCACTGCTCTACAACATCAAAAAGCAGCATTTTTGACAGACCGGAAAAAATTGGCTACCTTTGCACCACTTTTTTTAAAATAAGCATATATGATAGCGGCAAACAACCTCGGCATACAATTCGGTAAACGAGTCCTTTTCCAAGATGTGAACCTGAAGTTTACACCTGGCAACTGCTACGGCATAATCGGTGCCAACGGTGCCGGCAAGTCAACTCTCATGCGCATACTCAGCGGACAGTTGCAGCCCACACACGGCAGCGTGAGCCAAGGCCCCGGCGAACGCATGAGCGTGCTCGAGCAGGATCACTTCAAATTTGATGATTTCACTGTCATGGACACCGTGCTGCAAGGCCACACCGTGCTGTGGGACATCATGAAAGAAAAAGATGCTTTATACGCCAAAGCCGACTTCTCCGACGCCGACGGCATCCGGGCATCCGAGCTCGAAGAGAAGTTTGCCGAACTCGAGGGTTGGAACGCCGAAAGCGATGCCGCAGCTTTGCTGAGCGGACTCGGCATAAAAGAGGATCGGCACTACACTTTGATGCGCGACATGAGCGGAAAAGAAAAAGTGCGCGTGCTGCTTGCCAAAGCTCTGTTCGGCAATCCCGACAACCTGCTGCTTGACGAGCCCACCAACGACCTCGACCTCGAAACGGTTGCCTGGCTTGAAAACTACCTGTCAAACTTCGAGAATACGGTGCTCGTGGTCAGCCACGACCGCCACTTCCTCGACTCAGTGTCGACACACACACTCGACATCGACTACAACAAGATCTCGCTCTTCGCCGGCAACTACAGCTTCTGGTATGAGTCAAGCCAGCTGGCTCTGCGTCAGCAGCAGCAGGCCAACAAAAAAGCCGAGGAAAAACGCAAGGAGCTCCTCGAATTCATCCAGCGCTTCAGCGCCAACGTTGCCAAGTCTAAACAGACCACTTCTCGCAAAAAAATGCTTGAGAAGCTCAACGTCGAAGAGATCCAGCCGTCGTCACGCCGCTATCCGGGCATAATCTTCACACCCCAGCGCGAGCCAGGCAACAAAATCCTTGAAGTGAAAGGTCTGCGCGCCGAAATAGATGGCGAAGTACTTTTCAACGACGTCAACTTTCAGGTCGAAAAAGGCGACAAGATCTGTTTCCTCAGTCACGATCCACGCGCAATGACTGCCCTGTTCGAGATAATAACAGGCAACCGCAAAGCCGATGCCGGCACATACGAGTGGGGACAAACTATCACAACGGCATATCTCCCGCTTGACAACTCCGCATTTTTCAATACCGACCTCAACCTCGTCGATTGGCTCTGCCAATATTCCAACGACTCAAGCGAGATCTACTTGAAAGGTTTTCTCGGTAAAATGCTATTTTCCGGCGAGGAAGTATTGAAAAAAGCATCCGTGCTCTCTGGTGGAGAAAAAATGCGCTGCATGATCGCACGCATGATGATGACCGATGCCAACACTCTTGTACTCGACTCTCCGACCAACCACCTCGACCTTGAATCGATACAGGCATTCAACAACACCCTGCAAGCCTACAAAGGCAACCTGTTGTTCACAAGCCACGACCGTGAGTTCATTCAGACTGTTGCCAACCGCATCATAGAACTCACACCCTACGGCATCATCGACAAGATGACCGACTACGACGATTATGTCACCGACGAACGTGTGGTTGCTGCCCGCGAGCGTCTTTTCAATCAGGCAAAATGATCAAACACATCGTAAGTTTCAAACTTAAAGGAAGTGATGCTCAACGTCGCGAAGCAGCGCAGGCATTTCGCGATGCGCTGCTCGCGTTGCCATCCGTAATCGACTGTCTCGAATCGATGGAAGTGGGCATCAACGAAAATCCGGCCGAAGACTGGGATATAGTGCTCACCGCCACAATCGACAAAATGGAGAATGTGGCTGTCTATGCCACCCATCCAGCCCACGTGGCAGCTGCAGCAATCATAGCTCCGGTTAAGGATGCGAGAGCCTGCATAGACTACTCAGTCTGAGCGCGGGCAAGCGCAAGAGATTCAGGCTTTCCTATATCAATCCAGCGAAAAGGCTCTACAGGATAAGCCCTGATGTCAAGCATGCCGCACATGTCGGCATAGAACGGTGTGATGGAAAATACTTTTTCTGTCGCATACCTCACAAGTGTGTCCATCACACCGGGATTCATCACATGTACACCGCCAAATCCGGCAGCTCTGAGGTTTTGCACATCCAGACCATGAGGACGCGTATCCGAACTGTTCAGATTCGCCCATCCTCCCATCCTTCCATCACTTCTCCACATAAGAGCTCTGGCCGACACACTATCGCGCGTCAGAAGGGTTACGTCCGCGCCGGTTTCGACATGATTCTCGATCATGTCACGTAACGGTAAATCTGTCCAGACATCGGCATTGTGGATCACGATAGGTTCGTCACCCCACAACATATGCGCCGCTTTAACAATACCGCCTCCCGTGTCGAGTAGCAGATCGCTTTCATCGCTGACCGAAACTTCAACACCAAAATCGTTATTGGCCAGATAATCTGTCACCTTCTGTGCATGATGATGCACATTGACGACTATCGATCCGACTCCGGCACTGTGCATATTCTCAATGACGCGACGCAACATCGGCTTTCCACCGACGTCAATCAGACATTTAGGACACTCATCAGTCAATGGTCTCAAGCGGGTTCCGAGACCGGCAGCAAATATCATTCCTTTCATTTCTGATCGAAAATCATGTCGATACCCCGCTCTATATGGTGCAATTCCACTCTCACACCATACGTCGCATTGATCCATTCGGCCATCTTCTGCGCGCAATACACCGATCTGTGACGGCCACCCGTGCAACCGAATGACACCTTCAAGTTTGAGAATCCACGCTCGGAATACCGGCTGACACTCGCACCGACAATCGCCTTGGCGTGTTCGAGAAATTCGATTACCTCTCCCCCATTCTCGAGAAAGTCTTTCACCGGTTTGTCAAGCCCCGTCAAAGTTGCATATTCCTTATAGCGACCGGGATTCTCTATCGCACGGCAGTCAAACACAAATCCACCGCCATTACCGGTAAAATCGCGCGGTATGCCGCTTTTCCTGTAGCCGAAACTGTTAACCTCGACAGTCAGTCCTTTCCTTTCCTCAGGTATAGCATATCGGTCTACACCGCAAAGAGCCTTTAATGATACTGCAAGCTGTGGGAACTTATCAGCCGGTAAATATTCCAGCAATGCACGCAGATTAGCAACAGCAAGTGGAATGCTCTCGACGAAATGGGCTTTCTGTTGCAGCATACCACGGTAGCCGTACGCTCCGAACACCTGCATCGTTCTGAAAAGAGCCATTATATGGAGATTGTGCTCAAATTCATCATCCGAACCCATCGCGCGATAGCGCCGAGCCGATTCAAGATACACGCCAGCCAACTCCTTACGCATTTCATCAGAAAACCTGGCACGAGCCTGCCATAGGAATGAAGCAACATCATAGAGAGCCACACCGCATCGGCCACCCTGAAAATCAATGAACCATGGACTTCCGTCATGCACCATCACATTGCGCGACTGAAAATCGCGATACATGAATGTCGCATCATCCGACATCGATAGCACCACCGAGGCGAAAGCATTGAGATCGTCTTCAAGACGCGCTTCGTTGAACTCTACATCCGAGATCTTAAGGAAGCAATACTTGAAATAGTTCAGATCCCACATCACACTACGACGATCCATAGCTGCCACAGGATAGCACTTCGAGAAATCAAAGTGGCGGCCGGCGCCAAACTGCATGTCCGGAAGACGGCTCATTGTCTCGCGCAACAATCCCGCTGTCAATGGGCTATATCCCTCTTTTGACAAAACATTGAATAACGAGACGTCGCCCAGATCGGTCTGAACATACGACATGCCGTCATCACTTATCGCCAACACCTCCGGAACAGGCAGACCACAGTCTCTGAAATGACCTGACATGTATATGAATGCCCTGTTCTCATCGAGATTTGTTCCGACCGTACCGATCAGTGATCTTCCCGACGCCGAAACCATACGGCAATATCTGCGTGCCGACCCCGAGCCGGTAATCTCGACAGAAGCCACCGGACTTTCGCCGGTGGCCTTCTGAAAAAGTTGTTCAAGAACGCTTGTCATATCGCCTATTGCAAAGGATTCCATCCTTGCGCCCGAAGCAGGATCTCATTTCCATCACGAGTCACCATATAGCATCCGAGATCAGGTTTCGTGATATGTCCGATCACCTTGACTCCCGGAATTTTCTCTACCTTTTCATGAGCTGTGAGAGGCACAGTAAAAAGCAGTTCGTAATCCTCACCGCCATTGAGAGCTGCCGTCACAAGATTCATGCCAAGCTCCTCAGCCATGATCGCTGTCTGATAGTCTATGGGTATCCGATCCTCATACACCCGGCAACCGGTGGAACTTGCCTTGCAAATATGAAGCAGTTCACTCGACAGACCGTCGCTGACATCCATCATCGATGTCGGCACTATGCCGGCCTCCCGCAAAGCTTCCACTATATCGCGGCGTGCTTCCGGTTTGAGCTGGCGCTCCACAAGATACTCCTTGCCGTGAAAATCGGGTTGGAAATCTTTCTGTCCTGCCGACGCCACCTTTTCCCGTTCAAGCAGTTGCAGCCCCATGTAAGCCGCACCGAGATCTCCACTCACACATATCAGATCGGTGTCTTTCGCACCGTCACGACGCACTGCACCACCTTTTGCCACATCACCGATACATGTTATGCTTATCACAAGTCCCTGCCGTGATGAAGTGGTATCTCCTCCGACAAGATCGACACCATACACCCCACACGCATGTCTTATGCCGGCATACAGCTCATCGATGTGCTCTACGGCAAAACGTCGGGAGATTCCTAATGATACAGTGATCTGCCTTGGAGTGCCCCCCATGGCATAAATATCACTGAAATTCACAATCGCCGACTTATACCCGAGATGCTTCAGCGGCACATACGTGAGATCGAAATGCACTCCTTCGAGCAATAGATCGGTTGTGACAAGAACATCCTTGTCATCAGCATAGTGAAGTATAGCCGCATCATCTCCCACACCTTTCACAGACGACTCATGGGTCAACGGCAACTCCTTGGTCAGACGATCGACCAATCCAAACTCACCAAGCTGGGATATTTCCGTAAGTTTTGGTTCGTTATCGTCCATCACACAGCGCGATTGATAAGTTCCTTCATGATTTCAAGACACTTGGGCTGAGCAATGCCGGCCGCTTTCTGCACCTCTTCATGGGTAGGAACTTCCGTAATATCTTTCCCGCCAAGATCTGTGATGACCGAGATGCCATATACACGCATGCCGGCGTGGTTGGCCACAATCACTTCGGGCACCGTCGACATGCCCACCGCATCTCCTCCGATCACACGGAAGAATTCATATTCAGCCGGAGTCTCAAACGTTGGGCCGGTCACACCCACATACACTCCATGCATGAGACGGATACCCTTCTCCGCCGCAATCTCGTCAGCCATTCTGATAAGATTCTTGTCATAAGCCTCTGTCATGGCAGGAAATCTTGTGCCAAGTTCATTATAGTTGCGGCCACGCAAAGGATTCTCAGGGAAAAGGTTGATATGATCGGTTATAGTCATCACATCACCGACTTTGAATTCCTTATTCATGCCGCCTGCGGCATTTGACACAAACAGCGTTTTCACTCCTAATGCCTGAAACACTCTCACAGGGAATGTCACCTGCTTCATGTCGTAGCCTTCATAATAGTGAAACCGTCCCTGCATGGCGATAACTTTCTTATCTCCGAGTTTGCCGAAAATAAGATTGCCACTATGACCCTCAACGGTTGATATGGGAAAATTTGGTATCTCGCTGTAAGGAATATATGTCTTGTCAGTCATGTGGTCTACCAGATCACCAAGTCCTGTCCCAAGAATGATTGCAGTTGACGGAATCTCGTCTATACGGCCGCGCAGATAGTCAGCGGTCTCTTTAATTATTTGGAGCATATCTGATTATGATTATATATTACTATTAAACATTCGTGTAATCATCAAAGATGGTTTCCAGAGATTAATTTTTGCAAAGATGCATCAAATGTCGGTTCATCCAACTGTGGAGCGACAAAATCCACACTGACCGGCATATAGGATGTCACAGCCTTTAATGAATGTGGGAAATATGGGCTATGCGACAGTTTCACAGCGTCTTTTTCAGTCGTGAGCACAAACCTGCGCTTTCCGGTCATTGTATCAAACTTGCGACGGATCGCCTCCATGTCCGAATGGCTGTAATTGACATGATCATGAAACCTGATCAGACGCACCTTTGACTTATATCGCCGTATATGCCTCACAAATGGCCGCGGATTTGCAATGCCGGTGACAATCAGTATCGAATCGTTTTCTGTCAACCAATCGAGATAAGGCACCGCAGCGCAATTCTCAGGAAAAACAGGCACGAGGTGGCCGTATAGATAACGTGAGAAAAACAGCTTTTGATACGGAAACAAACTCAGGTTTTCTTTAAACATGCGATATTCCATCGGTGTCATGCTCGAAGGACACTTCGTCACCACCACAACATCCGCACGGCTTACGGACGAAGCCGGCTCACGCAATCGTCCATACGGCATCAGATGATCGGCGAATACCGGACGGTTATACTCAGTCAACACAACCGAAACCGACGGCTTGACATAACGATGCTGGAAAGCATCATCAAGTACTATGAGATTGATGTCTTTATTGACTTCCCGTATCTTATTTATTCCGTCAACGCGTTTCTCACATACCGCGACCGTCACGTCATTACCGAACTTCTGGAATATCTGATACGGCTCGTCACCGATATCTTCAGGTGTCGAACGGTTTGTGGCATGCACAAAACCCTTGGTTCTGCGCTTATATCCACGCGATATCACACCTATGCGATATCTGTCACGCAAAAGATTGACTACATATTCCACATGCGGGGTCTTTCCTGTCCCACCGACAGCGATATTCCCAACAACTATCACTGGAATATCAAACTCTTCCTGCTTAAGCATTTTCCGCTCAAACATCTGATTTCTGACAGCCACACCAAGCCCATATAGCTTCGACAAAGGCAAAAGAATCAGCTTAGAGAGCAACTTATTGCGGGACATGGCGTGGAATTACATAGAGACTGTGAGAAACTCCATGCGGGCCTGCACGGGCGACATTTCACCCAAGGTAAGCATGGCATCATATAATGGTGACATATCGCCAAGCGAATTGCGTATTATACGTGTCTTCACTCCGGCCGCGCCTGCTTCAATCAACGCCTCCCACCATTTATCAGTGACATCGGGATATTCGATCAGACGATATTGTTCCACGTTAAGTTCTTCGGCAAGATCAGCAAGCACTGATTCGAGACCGCCGATTTTGTCAACCAACCCTCGTTTCAAAGCCTCTGAGCCGTCCCAGACGCGCCCCTCGGCTATCATCTTCACTGAATCGACCGACATATGGCGTCCCTCTGCCACTCTGCTGACAAACAGCTCATATCCGCGGCTGACATATGCCTGCATCTGAACTTTCTGCGCGGGCGTCATAGGTTTAAGCAATGAGGGAATATCCCCGGACGGGTTGGTCGATACAGTGTGCGTGGTCACCCCAAGCTTACCGGTTATCAACCCTTCGGCATTTGGTATCAATCCGAAAATACCGATCGAACCGGTCAATGTCAGAGGCTCGGCATATATCCGGTCTGCACCGCATGATATATAATAGCCACCTGACGCGGCATAGTCACTCATGGACACATACACAGGCTTTCCGGTCATTGCTTTATACTGACCGATGGCCTCCCATATCTGTTCAGAGGCAAAAGCACTTCCGCCACCTGAATTGACACGGAGCACAAGTGCGTCAATTTCATCCTCCTCGGCTATTTTAATAATGTCTGGCACAACCTGCTCTGCAGATATGCCTTCCGAACCCTTGTCGACAATATCACCTGATGCATAATATACACCGATTTTTGCATGCTTGCCATCACCTTTATCCAGTCTTCCCGACTGTGCATAATCCGACGGAGTCACCAGACGGAGGTTATCGACACCGGTCACGGTCTCAAGGCGCTTAAGCATCTCATGTCGGTATACTTTCGCATCAACTATGCGCGATTTGAGATAGAAATCAGTATCCTTTGCCATCAACAGGCTATTTGCCCAACTGTTGACACTGTCAGCCGACACATTGCGACGACGTGCGATCATCGTACGGATTCCATGCCAGATATTGTTGAGAAAAAGAGATTGCTGCTCGACCGACGCTTCACTTGGCCCGTTCATTGTGTAGGGCTCGACCGCGCTCTTGTATGTGCCGACTTTCACAACCTGCATGTTCACGCCAAGCTTGTCAAGCAGCCCCTTGAAATATAAATTGGTTGCTGACAGTCCATGAATATCCACCGCACCCTCAGGGTTGATGAATATACTGTCGGCAGCACAGGCTATGAAATAGTCGCCCTGCGTGTATGTGTCACCATACGCATAGATCCATTTCTCCGGCGCTTTTCTCTTAAACTTACTCAATGCTCTGTAAATGGCCTGACGCTGGGCTAAACCCGCATACATGCCGTTGCAGTCGATGAAAATTCCTTCGATTCTGTCGTCATCAGCAGCACTGCCAATCACCGACACAAGTCGGTTGAGCGGCTCTGTATTGGAAATATCACCCTGCAGTTCGGCCATTATATTGCGTGGCTGTTTGCTTTCAGTCACGTTGCAATCCAGATCAAGATACAGCACCGAATGTCTGTCTACCGAAATATTGGATGAGGATGCACCCGACACTGCCGCGGCAACAAGAATGACCACGGATAAAATCCCGAGCAATATGATTGACAGCCAGATTCCGGCAAGCGCGCCGAGAAAACTGATAAAAAAATTCTTCATTCCACTAAAAACGTGAGATTTAAACATCCGTGTCGGCAACATCATAAAAGATATAATGTGCGGCACGTCACAAAATTAAATAAAACTAACGTCTGTAGCAAATAATTGGATTAGAAACTGAAATGAAGAGCTATCCTCACTCCCCCGCGGTCACAGCCTGGTGTGTCGCGATACGACAATCGCCACACATAATCAACCCGCAATATACGGAACAGATTGTCGACACCCGCACTTATCTCCATATATGGCATCGATCTCATGGCAACGACATTGCTGCATGTCGGGAATTGAAACAATGACTTATCCAAAGCCGGATTGTTTTTATCACTTAGATGTCCCCACACTCCACGGAATGCTATCACCTCACGCAACTTGAGCTTTTTGATCAACGGCACGTAATTAAACAACGCTCCGTTTGCCCAATACGTAAGATCCCATGAAGCATATGTGTCGTTGACAAACTCCATCGGCCGCATCAATGCGAAGCTTTCCGGCTGTATCGTATACGACATGTTTGCATTTGGGATCAACAAGTTGGGAAATGGCGAACGTGTCCACACATGACCGCCTTTCACTATCGCATCAACATATCCGAAAGCTGAGAGCCAAAATCGCTTCTGAAAGCTCAACTCTGTAACACTCAATGCAAATCTATTGCCGAATGTATTACGCGGACCCCATCGATGGCTTAGCTGCACCACCGGCGCATCGAGATTTACCGGACGGCGCGAACTTTTAGTCTGAAAGAACTTCTCACCCGGAGCATACCTCAGTGTAAGACCGACTGTGGCCATACTATAGTGTCTGGCTCTATCTCCATCTCCGGTGACGAAGTCCACCCATCTGCTTGCCTCCTGACGTTCGTGCTTCACACAGGCCAGAAGCGAGAAGTTGTTTTCAAGTTCAAGCGTGTATTCGAGCTTGGTAACACGATGATAGGTCATCAGATGATCCTCGCCATGTTTCAGCGACAAGAAGATATTGTCGGCATTTGTAAACAGATAATGTTGTCCAAGCATATCCACATCATAGAGATGGGTCAGACGCATGGAGTGGACAGGAAATTCGCGGGCGTGATACTCCTTGTCGCAAAACGACCATTCAAGCTCCGTCATGTATTTCCATTTTCGGTCGCGAAAGCCGTATGCAACATAATCTTTAGTAAAAAACCGACGGGAAAGATTTGCCGTTGTCATTCCGCCTGCGCGCAAACGCACACCTTCAAGATCATTGAAACTGATAGTGGTGTTCATCGGGCCAAAATCCCATTTTGAAGGATTGCCGGTATTGATATATCCAGTCACCAATATCCTGAGCACTTTCTCGCTCCAGTAAAACAGCGGATAGTCACGCAATCTGTCGAGCATGACACCCACAGAATTTTCCCCTGCACTGATATCAACAGTCCGTGCATTATTCCAGAACGCTTCGTTGCGAGCCGATGCCTGCGGCAAAGTTATCACATCGGCCATACGATTGAAAATTTTGCCGTCAGGTGCTGGATTGAAATTATGTCCGGTATATGAAGTGATTCGTCGCGCATAAATCTGCGATCCTCCCGACAGCAATCCGGCTTCAACCACCATATCGTCAAAGGTTTTCAGTCTCGATCCATCGGCTGCGCGTTTATATTCCTGAACAATCTTTAGGTTGTTGATGAAATTGAGATTTATTTTTTTTGGCGCGCTCATCTCGATTCGACGGATCAAGAGCGACGGATCATTCTTATCTACATATAGCTTTCCGGCAAATCCAAATGTCTGTGAATTATGAGGCGCGAAACTCAACACTATGCATGTGTCGACGCCCACAGCCACCGTGTCGCTAAGATAAAACTTATAGAAATCGGGGGCTATACGTGAAAGCGGGCTGACAAACCTATTCTGCATCAACGTAATGTCGTCTGACTTGTATATGTCAATCTCCCGCAACACATCCTCGTAGAGCGTCTGTGTAGCCTGCTTGTCGAGCATCTGGTCAATGCCCTCGCTACGGAATCCGCTGACAATCTCTTTCTCTCCACGCGGAGATTTACGGTAGTTGATGTGCGACACCTTCTCCCGCAATGCCACATTGAGTATCGGCCTCCCATCTATGACCGAAGTGTCCATATGCTCCGACAGCAATGGAAACTTTTTTACAAATACGTTTCCGTCACCGACTTCATCAAGAGCCAGTGTGATACGTTCATATTTTTCGTAATTGTAATTGCTGTTGCGTCTGGGATCATTCTCATCGCGCAGACTGCGTATACGCTGCATCAACGCTACAGCCGGATTGTTTTTTTTTGTATACTTTTCTTTTCGTGGCCTTACAGAGACTTCGCCCAATCTGACACCGGTTGGAACTAATTCTATCAGATAGTCATTCGAAGAGTGCTGACGCGATACGGTCTTAGGAGCATATCCCATTGCATTAGCCGTCACACCACTGTACGACAACGATGTGGCGATTGAAAATCGTCCTGCATCATCGGCCAGCTCACCCCTGTCGGTTCCTGCAAGCATCACGGCAGCATATGGAACTGGAGCGCGAGTGAGGCTGTCGACAACAAAACCACTGACCACATTGGCCGCGACAGCCAATGCAGTCAACATAGCGACAACCGTAATAATCAGCTTCTTGCACAAACCGCTACACAAATTGATAAGTTTGCTTAACTTTGCAAAGTTAAGCATTATTGGTCAACCTCAACCGGCACAACCGACTTTTCATCACAATGGCAAAAGAAATTGAACGAAAGTTTCTCGTAAAATCATCAGATTACAAGCAACTTTCACATCGTAAGACCGAGATTGCACAAGCGTATCTGTCGCCCGACAAAAGAGCAACCGTGAGAGTACGCATCACAGACGACCTCGCATATCTGACAGTGAAAGGGTGCACCAACGGATGCGTACGCGACGAATGGGAATATCCCATACCTAAAACCGACGCTCAGCAAATGATGGGAATCGCACTCACTCCACCCATTGTCAAAACACGGTGGTTTGTCGATCATTGCGGCCACAAATGGGAAATTGATGAATTCCACGGTCATTTAGACGGCTTGACGATCGCCGAGATCGAATTATCAGCGGCCGATGAATCGCCCGTTTTGCCCGGATTTGTCGGGAAAGAGGTCACTGGCGATCCCCGATACTACAATTCGACGCTCGCCACATGCAACCTCACACCACCATCAACGTAACTCAAGTCTCACCACATTCTCGACATGATGAGTGTGGGGGAACATGTCGACCGGCTGAACCGCCGTGACGCGATACTTCCCATCGAGCATCGCTATATCCCGAGCCTGCGTTGCCGGATTGCAGCTCACATACACGATTCGGCGGGGAGCTGCATCAAGGATCACATTCACAACATCCTCGTGCATTCCGGCACGAGGCGGATCTACGATCATTACATCTGGCTTGCCATGCTCAGATATGAAATCGGCAGTCAGCACATCTTTCATGTCTCCGGCGAAAAACAGCGTGTTGTCAAGACCATTTATCGAAGCATTCACTTTGGCGTCCTCTATGGCCTCGGGCACATACTCTATACCGATAACCCGCTTCACATCGCGGGCAAGAAAACAAGCTATTGTACCCGTACCGGTATAAAGATCATATACGAGTTCATCGCCAGACAATCCGGCGAAATCTCGCGCGACACTATATAAACGGTAAGCCTGCGCTGAATTTGTCTGATAAAACGACTTCGGGCCCACCCTGAAGCGCAATCCCTCCATCTCCTCCTCAATATATGACTGACCGCGATAGGTCACTATGTCAAGATCGCCGATTGTGTCGTTGACCTTTGTGTTGACAACATACGTCAGCGATGTAATTTCAGGAAACTCGGCAGCAACTGCATCCATCACATCGGCGATTTTTTCGGAAGACTCCTCACCAAAAGAGACTACAGCCATCTTTTGCCCGGTGGATGCGGTACGTACCATCAGCGTGCGCAACAGCCCGTTGTGATTCTTCAAATCATAAAATGTGTAACCCTTGCTTTTGGCATATTCCTTGATGAATAACCGAAGCCGGTTGGAAAAATCTTCTTGAAGATGGCACCGGACTATATCGAGCACCTTGTCAAACGCGCCCGGTATGTGAAATCCGGCAGCGTCACGGTCAGGAAAATCAAGACCCGAATTAAGCTGTTCAAACGTGAGCCACGCACGATTGGAGAATGTATACTCCATTTTATTGCGATATTCCCACACGTGCTCCGATCCTAAGATGGGATTGACCGGAGGAAGCTCCACCTTGGCTATACGCTCAAGCGCATCCTCGACCTGACGTTGCTTCGATGCTATCTGAAAATCATAAGGCAAATGCTGCCATTTGCATCCGCCGCACACCGAAAAATGTGCACAACGCGGCTCTACGCGAATCTCTGACGGTTTCCTCAGATTGACAATATGCCCCTCGGCATAGCTCTTTTTCTTCTTGTCGAGCTTCACGTCAGCGATGTCACCGGGCGCACCAAAAGGAATGAACACCACCATGTCTTCGACTCTGGCGAGGCTCTTTCCCTCAGCAGCCACATCTGCTATCTCCACATTCTCTATCAGAGGCAACTGTTTGCGTTTTCGTCCCATCTCAGCTTGTTTTTGATGACAAAGTTACTCGTTTGCGACAAAATTAACATCATCAAACCTATTTTATTTCAAAAAATTTTCGAGTGAGGCATTTTTGCAGTAAATTTGCATTTGTCATTTGCCGGAAGGGTCTCTGGTATGATCAAAACAATCTTTGACAACACATTATAATCTACAAATATTAACCTTATAACCAACAAGATGAAAAGAGTCTATACGTTTGGAGATGGAAAAGCAGAAGGCAACGCCTCGATGCGCAATCTCCTGGGCGGCAAAGGCGCCAACCTTGCAGAGATGAATCTCTTGGGCATGCCTGTTCCTCCAGGCTTCACCATCACCACCGAAGTATGCGGCGAATACACTCAGTATGGTCGCGACGAGGTCGTGAAGAATATCAAAAGTGAGGTCGAGAGTGCCATCGCACACGTAGAAGCATTGACCGGAAAGAGCTTCAACGACCCTCAGAACCCTCTGCTTGTGTCGGTACGTTCAGGTGCACGCGCATCAATGCCAGGTATGATGGACACAGTCCTCAACCTTGGTATGAACGACGCCACTGTCGCATCCCTCGCTGAAAAAAGCGGAAATCCCCGCTTTGCATGGGACAGCTACCGTCGTTTCGTCCAGATGTATGGCGACGTTGTGCTCGGCATGA
>CANOUR010000040.1 GCA_947570265.1 uncultured Bacteroidales bacterium
GGCAGACAGTTTGTCTTGTAACTCTTTCATAGCCTTTATAATTAAAGTTCTGCAACCTTTAGCTCGCTGAAATTAAGTTTCAGCAATATATTCTATGAAACTCTCATCGTCAATAATTTTCTCATCCAGAAGAAAATTTCTGACTTTCTCTATCTTGGCAAGTTCCAAAGCGGTGTGTTCTCGCTCCTGCATCGTAGCAGTAAGTTTTATCGCACCTCCGGTAACAACATACACGCCCTTTGCCAGTTTGATGGCGTATATTCTCAACCAAGACGACCGTCCTACAAGATTTTTCAGGCGAGCTTTCTCTTTGCCCAACAAACACTCCGCGATACGGCTGTTGCTCAATGGTCGGAATATCAAATCCAGATTTGCCTCAGGGGATATGTCCATCATAATGGCTTCAAGTTTTTCACTGTCGTCAATGGTGCGGCTTATGGCATCATTGATATTTGTGATCTTGAAATAACTCTCCAAGTCATTGGAATTGGCTTTGAAAAAACTCCGCAGCCAAGCCACGTCGTTCCATTGGTCGAACAGAGAATACAGGATGTTATCCTCATCTCCATCATATCTGACCGCCCAAAGCCGTCCATCTTCAGTTATATCATCGAAAGTCATATCCTTTAAAGTTTTCTGCAAAGATAGTGAATCTTTATATTATATACAACTTATAGGTTGTATTTGTTTGTTACAGTATAATTTTCGTGTTAAAAGCGGAGAGAGGTGTGGCAGTCAGCCATGAATGGGTCAAGAAAAACCTCAGAACTGCTTGACAGCCTGAGGTTTGTCTGATGCTTTCCGATTTCGGTCGGGTATCGCATGTGGAGATGGAGGGATTCGAACCCTCGTCCAAACGTGGAACTAATGTGCTTTCTACATGCTTAGTCTCTACTTGGTTTTCGTGGCGCGGCAGGCAAGAGACCACCAACCGTGTCCTTATCCTCTGAATTTTCAGATTTGTCGCGAGGCAAGGCAAATCCTATTCCCGATTTAACTGCACCACCTTGTCGATTAGTCTCGGGACGATTGACAATCGGGTGATGTCTCGTCTCAGCAACTGTTGCGGAGATAAAGCTTATCTACTGTACTTCGATTAAGCAGCGAGAGCGTAGTTGTTTTCGCCATTTAAAATTGTGATGTCCCAGATTATAGAGCGTAGCCATCATTGCTCTGCATGCTTACACACCACCTCTACACGCTGTCAAAACCGGTCATCCCCTGATGATGTAGACAGCCGCTTAAGCGGAATGTACCCGGCAAAAGTACGCAATTTTCATGTCGCTGCAAAATATTTGTTGTGAAATATTGTGATATTGGACTGATTCTGCTATTTTTGAAGCCATGAAGCGTTTCTCGGTTACATTATCGCTGATATTCTGCCTGATTGCCTCGGTTTCGGCTGCGGTGGCCTTTCATGGCCGCAGCGGACGCGGATTGCGCGACGCAGTGGCCGCAGCATGCCGGGTGGAGTCGCCCGTGCCCGATGTGCAGCAATGGATGACGACTGTGTTGGCCGACAGTCGGGGAATGCTGTATCTGCCTCTCGACCATGAATATGTCAGAGTGAGGCCGGCATGGCCCGATGACATGCTGCCTCTCGGGGTGGTTCCGGTGGAGTGGTGGCGCTTCGACAGCCGGTATGAGTCAATGCCCGGTGACACATTGCAGGCCGATCTCGTTAATTTTATTCCGGCGCGCTTCGATGATGCGAAGTTGAAAGACACATATCCGCCCGCCGACCTCACGCGACTGAAGTGGACCAACGGCATATGGTCAACAGGTTTCCTTATGGTCGACGGCATCGAGACAAACGGCTGGACACCCCCTCAGGATTATCGTGGCGACATTGCAAGAATCGTATTGTACATGCTCACGATCTACCCATCCGGCATGCTTGATCCTTGGTCGTTACTGATTGCCGACGGTAGCTTATGGCCGTCGCTGACGCCTTATGGCATAGAGCTGTTGATGAGGTGGAGTAGGGAAGACCCGGTAGATGCCCGTGAGCACACCCGAAACAGCATCATAGCCTCAGCCCAAGGTGCATATGGCAACCCTTTCGTCCGTTGGCCCGGACTTGAACAGTATATATGGGGCGATAAAGCCGGTGATATATGGCTCGATCCTGATGCCTCCGGCAACGGTGGTGATGGTGGTGATGATGATGCGCGCCTGCCATTGCGGTCGGTCTATCATCTGTCTGACCAGCGCATCGATCTGTGGTCGCCTATAGTCCCTGACGATGCCGCCTGGACAGTCAATGGCACGTCGGCAAAAGGCCATGTGTCGCCCGCCGATATTGGTGTCGGACGTCATGAATTTGCCTACACCCACCTATCGGGCGAACGCGGACGGGTGATAATAACCATTGTGCAATGAAACGTATACTGATCGCAATATCGCTTATCGCCATGGTGTCGTGTCATCGATCCGTGCCGCCGCCGGTCTATGATGGAGTGCTGCCCGATTTCGGCACCGGTGGTGACGATGCTCCCGCCGACGAGCCTGATGGTGACTCAGCGGGGCTTGATGCCGAACTCGCGAACGATGCATTGCGCTATTCCGGCCCCGAACTCGCTCTCGACTACCGGCAGGGCGGGGTGATGTATGTCATTCGTTCCCAATCAGAGCATGCGTTCTACGACATAGACGGAAACTCCCGTGCTATTATCATTCCCGGTCATGTCGGTTCCGACGGCATCACATACGAAGATACGCGCCTGAATGTCAACGGTGCAGACATCGACGTCATTTCAGCGCGGCGCATCAAGGTGTCCGATGGACTGATATGGCTGCTGATGACCGATGCCGATGGCAACCGTCACATCGCTGTCATAGAGTCGTGACCGGCCGGCTCAGCGTCATGCGTCGGCAAACTTGTCGGGATATTTGATCGCTATCCGTGGGCGGCGCAATGCACGGATGATAAAAAACAATCCCAGCACAATGAATGGCACGCTCAGCCATTGTCCCATATTGAGAGTCATGGCCGATTCAAACGCCACCTGATCGTTCTTGATGAATTCGATGAGGAAGCGGGGAAGGAATATACCTGTAAGAAATGTGCCGAATATCAGACCGGGACGCTCCTCGGCGTTTTTCTTCCAATACATCCACATCAGCAATGCGAAAAGTGCGAAATACACCAGTGCTTCGTATATTTGGGTAGGGTGGCACGCCATTCCCTCGTAGAGCCTGTGCCACTCGGCCGAGCGTACGAACTTGAATCCCCATGGCAGGGTGGTGGCATGCCCGAAAATCTCTGAATTCATCAGATTGCCCAGACGTATCAGACCACCGGTGAGAGCCACAGGCACAACCAGACGGTCAAAAGTCCACAACGGACTCCTGTGTGTGGTGAAAACCGAGAAAAGTATCACGGCAAGAATGATGCCGATAGTGCCACCATGGCTCGCAAGTCCACCTTCCCAAACATAAAGTATCTTTATCGGATCGAGCCTGTAAACGTCCCATTCATAGAAGAACACATGCCCCAGTCGTGATCCTACGATTGTGGCGCACACCACCCATATGAGCAATATCCCGAGCCATTTTTCCGGCGCACCTTCATGTTTGAACATTCGCGCGACAATCTCGTATCCCACGAGAAAGCCTATCATGAAAGCCAGACTATACCACCGCAGGGTGATGAAGCTGTCGAATATTATGGGACTGACATCCCAGGTAATGTATCCTGTCATGTGATGAATTGATTTTTTTGACGGATTCAAAGTTAGTGATAATTCGCTAACTTTGCGGCATGGAAAAGAAAAACATATGGGATTTGAACCGTCCCGATGTCGCGACGTTTCGCCGCCAGCCCAAGACGGGAATTGTCCTTGTGTTGGATAACGTGCGCAGCCTCAATAACATAGGGTCGATGTTCCGCACTGCCGATGCATTCGCCGTCGAGCGGGTGGTGCTGTGTGGCATCACCGCAGTGCCGCCATCCCCCGAAATCCACAAGACAGCCCTCGGAGCCGAAGAAAGCGTCGCATGGAGCTATTCTGACTCCACTCTCGATGCCGTGGCGGCTCTCAAGGCCGAAGGCGTCACTGTGTGTTGTCTCGAGCAGGTGAAAGACAGTGTGGCTCTTCAGGACTTTGATGCCCGACCCGGCCATCGCTATGCTATTGTTGTCGGCCATGAAGTCGACGGTGTTGACCCGCAGGTGGTTGATGCGTGCGATGTGTGCATCGAGATCCCGCAGCGCGGCACTAAACATTCCATGAATGTGGCCGTGTCGGCAGGAGTGGCGATGTGGCACTTTTTCAGCCGGCTCGAACTGGATCAATAATACGAAATCTGCCGGGAATCAAGAGTATAGCTCACATGCGGACGCCCGCCGGCGCTCTGCGTGGTCCACACCGTTATGCGCTCTGTCCAGTTGCCCCGCTCGTCAAACGTGCGGTAGATATTGAATGCGGCCATCTGCGTGCCGTTCACATCCGGGTTGCTGTATTGTCCAATTATGCGGTTATCGTTGTCATATACCGTTACAGCGAATTCCCCCATGCCTTTCGATTGCAGCACATTGTTGTTCACGTGAGTATAACGCAATGTGTCGCGCAGCATTCCCGGATCTACCCCCTTCGCATTTGGACGGCTGTCACGCCAGTATATTATTCGCCCCTTGTCGTCGCGGTCGACACGTTCGCTGGCCGAAGGCACATAATTGCCAAGCTTGTCGAAATATAGAGTCGATGTGTGTCTCTTGTCGGCCGCGCTGTCCACGGTCACCTTGCTGTTGTCTTCTTCCGCAACAGTGATGTCATAGAAGGTTTCTTTGCGGCACTCCTTCACCGGCCCTTTAAGCTCAAACATCTTCATGTCGGAATACTCGCCGCGTTCACCCGTTGATTGATCGGATGATGACGAGTCCCACACATATTCATTGTTGTTGACCGACTGGTTTTCATTGTCGCATGATGATGAGATAACGCACAGAGTCGCAGCGATAAAGGTGGTATAGATATTGGGTTTCATAGACTCGATTATGTAAACGGCGGCAAAGTTACACATTTTTTGCTAAATTTGCCGGTAATATGGCACAGATAGGAGATCAGGTGCGCTACCTCAATGCCGTAGGCGGAGGGCGCATCGTCAGAATAGAAGGGCAGTTGGCCTATGTCGATGAGGACGGATTCGAGACCCCCGTGCTCATAAAAGAGTGTGTGGTAGTGGCTCATGCCGGTCAGGAAGCAAGTCGCACGACCTTTGTCCAGCCCACGCCCAAGGCATCCCTGGCTGTCGGGGCTCAGCAGAAAGACACCGTCAAAGCGATCGAGCCTGCTCCGATTCCGGTGGTTGAGACCGATGGGGGCGACGTGATGAATGTGGTGCTCGGATATGAGCCGGTCGACATCAAACGCCTTTCCGAGACAGAGTTTGATCTCTATATAGTCAACGATTCCAACTATTATATTGCCTACACCTATCTCACCCGCGCCGATGGTGAGGGATGGGTGATGCGTGCCCGCGGAGTCGTCGACCCCAATATTCAGGAATTTGTGTGTGAGGTCAAGCGTGCCGATCTGTCGCGCATGGACAATATCGCGGTGCAGTTGATGGCGTGGAAAGAAGGTCGCAATTTCGATCTCAAGCCAGCCGTGACTGTCGAAAAAACTCTTGATCCGACAAAATTTTTCAAGCTCCACTGTTTCCGTGAGGGTGAATATTTCGACAAGCCCACAATTGCTGTCGACATTGTCAGGGACGACAAACCATGTGTGGCGAAGATTGCAGTAGCTTCTGCAAATGACGCTCCGGCGCATCGCGGCACACACAAGGTCGATGCCAAAGAGATTGAGAAAGCCATGCGCACCAAGAAAAATGCTGATATGCGTCATGCACCACGGCCTCGTCACGCGCAGCCTGTCAAAAACGGCGGCATACTCGAAGTCGATCTGCATATCGACCAGCTTGTCGACACCACGGCTGGCATGTCGCCGGCCGACATGCTCAACCTGCAGATCGACGAGTTCCGTCGCATCATGGATGCCAACATGCGCAACCACGGACAGCGGATAGTGTTCATACACGGTAAAGGCGAGGGTGTGTTGCGCAAAGCGCTCACAAAAGAGCTCAACTACCGTTACAAGACTTGTCTGGTGCAGGATGCATCATTTCAGGAGTATGGTTATGGAGCCACACAGGTAACCATCCCATGATACATTGCTTTAGCGCCACCGGCAACAGCCGCTATGTCGCCGATATGCTCGGCGATGATATCGCTGCCAGCGCCACAGATGTCGTGTGGGTCTTCCCGATCCACGCATGGGGCGTGCCTAAACCTGTGTTGCACGACATCGCGATGACCGACACCATGCCGGGCGATGTCAGGCATTGGATGGTAGCGACATGCGGTGATGATATCGGCTATGCCGACATGCAGTGGCGCGCGGCCATCGAGGCGCGCGGATGGATTGCTGCGGGAGCATGGTCGGTGCTCATGCCCGACACGTATATATGCCTGCCTGGGTTCACAGTCGACTCTCAGCATGAACGCGAAGGCAAGCTCGCCGCGTTGCCCGGCCGGATGCAGTCCATACGTCGGGCAATTCTCGACCGGCGGCATGTGGTCGACGTGTGCCGTGGAGCATTCCCCTCATTCAAATCCGGTGCGCTGAGACATTTCTTCATAAAGCATCTCATGTCACCAACGCGCTTCAAAGTGGGAGAGGGGTGTACGGGATGCCGCACATGTGCTAATGTCTGCCCTCAGTCCAACATCGATTTCGATGGATGCAACCGGCCTGTCTATGGCAATGACTGCGTCATGTGCCTCGCATGTCTCCATGCCTGCCCGCACACTGCTATCGAGTGGGGGTGGTTCACAAAAGGCAAACAACGCTATAAACCAATAACGAAGATATGACACTCGGAATGTCCTGTTTCCTGCTCGCCATCGCCTACGGCGTGGTGTGTGGAGGAGTCTACACCTGGATCTCGCCCCGTCGCAGCGGCTCATGGCCGAGAATGTGGCGCGCAACCTGCCTGTTCACGCTGCTCGGTCTTGTGCTGGCGTTGTTGGCCTATATCGTCTTGAGATAATCGGCTGCCGCATCCGCGCAACGCTGTCCGTCTATCGCTGCCGACACTATGCCGCCGGCATAGCCTGCACCCTCGCCGCAAGGGAACAACCCGCCTATTGATGTATGAACAAGCGTGTCGGCATCACGGTTGACACGTACAGGTGCCGACGTGCGTGTCTCGTCACCGATCACACAGGCCTTATCCGATAAAAATCCACGGTTCTTGCGGTCAAATTCCTTGAACCCCTCGCGCAGACGCCGCGACACCCCGGCCGGCAGAAGTTTGTCTACACGGGCAGGGTGCAGCCCCGGGGCATATGAACTCTCCGGCAATGACGTCGACATACGTCCGGCCACAAAATCGGTCATCCGCTGTGCAGGCGCATTCTGGCTGTTACTGTCGGCATAGAATCTACGCTCGATATCACTCTGGTAGTCCATCATGGCAAGTGGACCGGTGTATTCACTGGGAATATCCTCAGGAAGAATCTCTACAACCATGCCCGAATTGGCCCACCGCGTGCCTCGGCTCGATGGCGACATCCCATTGACCACCAGTTGTCCCGGCTCGCTTGCTGCCGGAATGATGAAGCCACCCGGACACATGCAGAACGAGTAGACCGCCCTGTCGTCCACACGCGTGAGCATCGTGTATTCCGCCGCCGGCAACCATTTTCCGCGCCCTGCCGGTGAGTGGTAGCGCACGCGGTCTATCAATTCCTGTGGATGTTCGAGGCGGACTCCGATGGCTATGCCCTTCGGTTCTAAGTCAGCCCCGCAATCGAGTAGCATCCGGTAGACATCACGGGCCGAATGACCGGTGGCGAGAATCACCGGGCCGTCAAAGTGACGGCCGTCAGCCGTGTCAGCTCCGGTGACAGTGTTATGGTCATCTATAGTGAGAGATGCCACTCTCGCACCGAAATGCACTTCTCCGCCGCATCGCTCGATGGTCTTTCTGATAGCCTTTATCACCTCCGGCAGACGATCAGTGCCTATATGCGGATGTGCATCAACGAGAATATCATCCTGAGCGCCGTGCTGGTGGAAAATCTGGAGTATCTGATCCACCGATCCGCGTTTTTTGCTCCGCGTGTGCAGCTTACCGTCGGAAAATGCTCCCGCGCCACCTTCGCCGAAGCAGTAGTTCGAATCAGGATCGACAATCCCCTCGCGCGCTATCCGCGCAGTGTCCTTGCGGCGTGAGTCCACATCCTTTCCGCGTTCAAGCACTATCGGTCTCACACCGCGCTCGATCAGGCGCAGGGCTGCGAACAATCCTGCCGGGCCTGCGCCCGCCACGATCACCCGAGGTGCTCCGTCACTCACCCGACAGAATTCCTTAGGCGTGTAAAGCGGCGATGCCGGAGGATTCTCATCGCAATACACCCTCACCGTCAGATTGACCATCACGCGGCGCTGACGGGCATCGATGCTCCGCTTCACAGGCACTATAGCCTTGATAATATTGGCATCTACGCCAAGATGGGTCGATGCTTCGGCTCTCAGCCTCATTTCGTTGCCGGCCGTCTCCGGATTCAGGCGCAATTGTATTTCCTTGATCATGATGGTTTGTTGATGTGGGCGAATATCTTGCTATGACGGCTCATGGCGAATGCCAGCAGAGCTATCGACACAAAAAACGCGAGTACATCGCTCGATGTCATGCTTGCCCACACACCGTCTATTCCCCACACCTGTGGCAGAATGAGCAGAAACGGTATCAGGAACAGCAGCTGACGCGTAAGCGACAGAAAAATTGAATATTTCGGATGTCCGATCGACTGGAAGAAGTTCTGTATCACAATCTGGCAGCCGACAAGCGGATAAGCTATGAAATAAATGCGGAATCCCCGCCGTGCTATGGCAATGAGCGTCGGGTCGACCGTGAACAGGGCGCTTACCGTGTCAGGTATGCTTTCTGTGATGATCCAGCCGATGGCCGTTATACCCACGCCCACCCATATGCCGGTCATGAGGGTCTTCTTCACACGTTGCAGATGTCCGGCACCATAGTTGAATCCCAGTATCGGCTGCATGCCCTGGGTGACGCCGAATACGATCATCACGAAAAACATCGTCGTGCGGTTCAATATCCCGTAGGCTCCCACCGCCAGATTGGCGTTTGCACCTCCGCAGTCAAGCAGCGCCCTGTTGATGAACACCACCACTATGCAGGCACACACGTTCATCAGAAACGGCGACAGTCCGATCGCATATATACGTTTCATTATATCCCATCGCAGCCATGAATTCTCACGCTTGAAGTGCACATAGCTTTTCTTCGACATGAAATGCCACAGCACCCATGCCAGCGCCACCGTCTGGCCGCACAATGTGGCAATCGCCGCACCCTGTATGCCCCAGCCGAGCTTGAATATGAATATCGGGGCAAGCACCACATTGGCCAGCACCGACAGCAACGCCGAGATCATGGCTTTTTTCGGATAGCCCGTGGCGCGCAGCAGATTGTTCAATCCGATGAACACAAATGAAATCGGCGACCCGATCAATATCACCTGCATGAACTCGCGGGCATATGGCGCAGTCTCGGCAGTCGCCCCGAACAATGTCAATATCTGATCGAGAAAAATCAAGGCAAGCCCGCCGAACACCACCGAATGGATCACGCATAGCGCCATCACATTGTTCACCACATCGGTGGCACGGCTCAGATTGTTTTGCCCCAGGAATATCGAGGAGATCGCAGCCCCGCCCACCGCTATCAGCATGCAGAATGCTATCACAAGATTCATCAGCGGAAATGTGATGGCAAGACCGGCTATGGCCATGGCGCCGACACCGCGTCCTATAAATATCGAGTCTACGATATTATAGAGCGATGTGGCCACGCTGGCGATTACCGCAGGCACAGAATATTGCATCAGCAATGATCCGACTGACTTTGTGCCGAGATCCGTAGGGTTTGAATGGCTGTGTTGTGACATTTAAGAATGTAGATAAAACGTGGTTTCCGCTAATTTTTTCGCGCGTCTGCATCAATATCAACGCGCGAAGCCTTAACTTTGTGCACATGAAACGAGCTGCACTTTTTGACCTTGATGGCGTGATCGTCGACAGCGAAGGACTCTACACCATCTTCTGGAACTCGATCGAACAGATCTATCCGACCGGAATCCCCGATTTCGCACATGCCATCAAAGGCACGACCATCGGCAAGATACTCAGCAACTACCCATCCGATCAGATCCGTGACGACATTCTCGACCGTCTTCACCGTTATGAGCGCGAGGAAATGGCTTATACCGTCTATCCCGGCGTGCTTGATTTTGTCCGCGGCCTGCGCGACTGTGGCATCTCCACGGCCATTGTCACCAGCAGCGACGACGTGAAAATGGGCTATCTCTTCAAACAGCTCCCTCAGTTGCGCTACATGTTCGATATCGTCATCACCGGCACAATGGTCAGCCGGTCAAAGCCCGACCCCGAAGGCTATCTGCTTGCGGCATCACGGCTCGGTTGCGATCCCGCTGACTGTTGGGTATTCGAGGATTCTCTGCAGGGTCTCGAGGCCGGACGCCGGGCCGGAGCTCGCGTAGTGGCTCTGGCAACGACCAATCCCCACTCCCGCATAGCTCCTCTGGCCGACATCGTTCTCGACTCATGGATCGGCATGACGCCCGACAGGCTCCCCGGCTTCTGACGCGTGTCAGCAAGCCTTGAAGCTCATGTCGAGTCCCTTCACCGAATGTGTCAGCGCGCCCACGCTGATGAAATCGACACCTGTCTCGCCATACGCGCGAAGCGTGTCGAGCGTGATGCCTCCCGACGATTCAATCTCGGCACGTCCCGCTATGTGGCGCACTGCTTCGGCGGTGCGCTCCGGCGTGAAATTGTCAAGCATGATGCGATCCACACCCGCTGCCAGAGCCTGATCGATTTCCTCGGTGTTTCTCACCTCAACCTCGATCTTCAGATCCTTGCCCTTCTCTTTCAGATAAGCTTTCGCACGAGCCACGGCCTGATCTATGCCACCGGCAAAATCAACATGATTGTCCTTTATCAATATCATGTCAAACAGGCCGATACGGTGGTTTGCGCCACCGCCGATCCTCACTGCCTCCTTCTCGAGCAGACGCATGCCCGGAGTGGTCTTGCGGGTGTCGAGCACCTTTGTGTGCAGCCCCTCCAGACGCTTCTGGTAGACAGCCGTCATCGTGGCTATGCCGCTCATACGCTGCATGATGTTGAGCATTGTGCGCTCTGTCTGCAACAGCGATCTCACAGAGCCCTCCACCACAAAAGCAATGTCGCCCGGTTTCACATGCGCACCATCGTCGATCATCACCGTCATTTTCAGCGACGGATCGAATTTCTCAAACACGCGGCGTGCTATTTCCACTCCTGCGAGTATTCCCTCCTGCTTCACCAGCAGATGCTGCCGTCCCATGGCCTCGGCTGGAATTGTCGACAGAGTGGTGTGGTCGCCGTCGCCTATATCTTCGGCAAACGCCAGATCGATCAGATCATCGATAAGCTGCTCTTTGGTTTTCATATTTTGTAAGTGACAGGTCGTTTATGTAACTTTGCGATATTCTACGCAAAGTTACGAAAAAATTCCCGATGAAGATAACTATAATAGCCGTCGGCAAAACATCCACACACTATATCCGTGAAGGAGTCGACACATTCATGCAGAGGGTAGGACACTATATCCCGGTCACGCTCGAAGTGATTCCCGATCTGAAATCGGCACGCGCGCTCACCGCATCCGAACAGAAGCGGCGCGAGGGCGAGCTGATATTGCGCGCCCTCCAGCCAGGCGACCGGGTGGTGTTGCTCGACGAGCGGGGTCGCATGCTCACATCTGTCAAATTTTCCGACATGATAGCACGCCACATGTCTTCGGGATTGAAGCGTCTCGTATTTGTCATCGGAGGGCCATACGGGTTCTCCCCCGAAGTCTACGACCGTGCCGATGACAAACTCTCACTCTCGCAGATGACATTCACCCACGAGATGATACGTCTCTTTTTCATCGAGCAGATCTACCGCGCCATGACCATCATGCGCGGCGAGCCATATCACCACGAGTGACCTTGGCAGTTACTTCACCGACATCTCCTTGGCCACAGTCTCGCGCAGTGTGCCCTTATCGTCGTCAGTCGCATATTCCCAATACATCACCCCCTTCAAACCGCGCTCCTTGGCATAGCGGCACTTCTCGGCGATCGACTGGGCGTCGTCATAGGTGAGCACCAGCCGTCCCTCGCCGTCAGCCAGATAAGGCACACGTGCCGTCTCGTCTCTCATGGTCTTGTAGCCACCTTTCACCTTCTCGATGTCGCTGTAGAAAATGAAGTCATCGAGTCCCGGCGTCGAGTTGCCGTGGCCGTAGAATGGCAGCCCGAGCGTTAGTTTATTGGCAGGCATACCGTTTTTGATATGCATGTCGATCGCTTCCTCACACGACACTCCCTTCGTTTTGTCCGACCTCAGCAGCGATGCATGGTGATATGGCGGACGCGCAAGATCATAGACCATGATGTTTACAAAATCCACATACGGCTCTATGGCCTTGAAATCGATAAATTCGGCCGACGCTATCGACGCGAGTGTCAGCAGCTTGTCATTGCCGATCGATTTGCGTATGTCGCGCATCAGCAGCGTGTAGTTGTCAATGTCGGCAGGTGAGCAGCTTATGCCTGCGGCATCGCTCGACGGATATTCCCAATCGATATCTATGCCGTCCAGCCCATACTCGTCAACCACGCGGCGGCAGTCGGCTGCGAATGATTCGCGAAGCTTCGCGTCAGCGGCCATCTCACTGAAATTACCGCTGCCCCAGCCGCCGATCGACAGCAGCACCTTCAGATCGGGATTCTGCTTCTTCAGCGATGTCATCAGGCGCAGACGCTGAGGCTTGTCCACCCTCACACTGTCAAACCCCGACGCCACATGGCCGAAAGCATAATTGATGTGGGTCATCACGGTCGGGTCGGGCACAATGTCGCTCGTATACGATGTGACATATGCAACAACAATATCGCTCTTGCCGGTGGCACACGCTGTAAGCAGCACCATCGCGGCTGCAAGTATCGAAACTATTCTTTTCATGGTGGTAAAAGGTGTCATTCAGCCCGCAAAGCTACAAAAAAAAGTTGGATTACCACACCCGCCCCGGTCACATCAGTTCCTCGCGTAAAAATCCAGGATGCGTGTCCGCAATATCCGTTCATAGCGGGCCTGCACCTCCTCGGCCACAGCCTTTATATAGGCCGTTTTCTGTTGCTCATATTCCGTGGCGTTGGCCGCTCCATAGCGATATTTCGCTGTCATGGCGTCAAACGACGCCTTTGTCGCCCTGACGGCCTCCGATGCCGACGCCAGCTTGCGTTCCGCACCTGCAGCCTGATAATATGCCTCACGTATGTTGCGGTGCAGTTCATCCGCCGCATTCTCATATTCCACCTCGGCCTGCATGCGCTGCACGCGGGCACGTCTTATGCTGTTGCGCGTCGAGAACGCGTCAAAGATCGGCACACTGAGCGTGAAACCCAGCGAGGTCGCATAATTGTCGCGCATCTGCCGTGCGAAAGTCGGATTTTCCTCACCGTTCAGCTTATAATAGCTGCTTCCCGCGCCGAGGTTGAAACTCAACTTCGGCAGATACCCCGCTTTGGCAAGCGATATCTGCTTCTCGGCCGCCTTCATGTTCAGCCGCGCGGCCGCTATCGAATGATTGTGCTCCATCGCTCGTCTGTACACCGTTTCGGCATCAGGCACCACCCGCTCGTCACTGCCCAGCGGAGCTATATCGAACTGATCGTTATACTCCACCCTCAGCAATCGGGACAGATCCACAAGCGCCATCGTCACATCATTCTCGCTCGTGACAAGAGTCAGGCTGTCTGCCGCCAATTGCGCGCGAGCTTCATAAACCTCGCTCTCGGCAATCTTGCCATGCTCGAGCAGCACCTCACGCCGATTCAGCTCATTGACAGAAAGCGACACCTGCTCAGCCGCCACGTCGCGCAGTTCACGACAGTAAAGTGCCTGCAGATACGATGCCATCACATTGAGGGTCACATCCTCGCGCGCAGCCTCGGTCTGCTCCACAAGCATTGCCAGATTGGCCTTGGCCAACTGCTCGCGCCTGTAGGCTTGCAAACCCTGGAACAATGGCAGCTGCAGCCCCACACTCCACCCAAACGTCGATGTGTTGCGGTTGGCATACATATTGCTTGACGTCAGTCCGCGTCCGAAGTCAAAATTTTGCGATGCATTAGCCGACAGGCTTGGCAGATACGCATCACGGGCCTCGGTGACCTCCAGCCGGCCCTGCTCCTCCGACAACTGTCGCGACACCACCGTCAGATTATGCTCCACGGCGTGGTTGATGCAGCTGTCCAGCGTCCATGTATGAGCCATTGCTGCCGCCGTAGCTGCCCCGGCGATCAATGACACTGTCAATCGTCTCATCATAAGGTCAAAATCAATCATTCGATTCGTCGGCACGCACACGTGCGTCAGCCGTTATTCCGCTCTTTATCTCTATGTTTATACCGTCGCTCAGACCTGTGACCACGGCCGTCCGCCGGTAGGTCTGTTTGGCGCTGTCGGTCTGCACATACACAAAGGCACTGTCGCCGCTGAACTCCACAGTTTTTTCAGGTACCGTCATCACATCGGCCACACTCTGCAGCGTCACCGACGCATTGGCGCTGTAACCCGCGCGCAACTGCGTGTTTCCCGGTGCGTTCACTGCCCCCTTGATCTCAAACGTGTTCGCACCGCTTGTCGAACTGCTTTTGGGTGAGATGTATTCGATCACGGCGTCAAGCTCGAGATCGGGCAGCGCGCCTACTGTCACACGCATAGGCTGTCCCACGCTCAGGTTACCCACCTCCGTCTCGTCCACCGACCCTTTGAAAATCAGTCTGCTCATGTCGGCGATAGTGGCTATCGTCGTGCCGTCGTTGAACGTATTGGCCTGTATCACCGACGCACCCACTTTCACCGGCACATCGAGCACAAGACCCGAGGTGGTCGCTCTCACCAGCGTGTTGCTCCCCGTGGCGTTATCCGGCGACACTCCCTCTTTCACAATCGCATAGTCATTCTGTGCCGAGTGCAGATCCTCGCGGCATTTCTCCACCTCCACGAGCGTGCGCTCATATTCCTCGCGCGATATGGCCTTGTTCTCATATAGTGCGGTGTTGCGTTTGTGGCGTGTCTCCGCATCGCTCAGCGATATCCGGGCGGCATTTATGCGGCTCTTCGCCGACGAAAGCTGCGCCTCGTCGGGAATCACCTTGATTTTCGCTATCACATCGCCGGCATTGACCATCTGTCCGGCCTCAACACTTATTTCTGCCACTATGCCCGAAATCTGCGGTTTGATCTCGATCTCGTCGCGCGGCTCTATCGTCCCCGAGAGCACGGTCGTGCGCTCCACGGTCACACCCGTCGATGGCTTCACCGTGTAGTAGGTTAGCTCTTTTGCACGCGAATGCATCCACATATACACGAATGTGCCTGCAAAAACGGCGGCCACGACCACCCACATGCTGATCTTTAGAATCCTCTTCATATTCAGTTCATTACTTGGTTGCTTACTTATCGTTTATCGCTTCTATCGGCCTGATCCTCATGGCCTTTATCGACGGTATGATACCCGCCGTGGTGCCAAGCACCGCGAATGTGGCCAAAATGCCTGTTCCGCTCCACAGCGGCAATACAAATCCTGCATGCCCCGTCGCCGCATCATAGGTCGCATAGTCCACCAGTCCGAGTATCACTGTGGCGAATGTCACTCCCGCCAATCCGGCGGTCATCGTCAGCACCATCCCTTCGAGCATTATCTGGGCTATGATATCTGACGGACGCGCCCCTATGGCGCGGCGTATGCCTATCTCCTGCGTGCGCTCCTTCACGATGATCCACATGATATTGCCCACACCGATCACTCCGGCCATGAGTGTGCCGCCCCCCACAAACATCGCCAGCAGCGACAGGGCGAGAAACAGATTCTCCACCTTCTCAAACTCCGATGCCATATCCATATATCCTATGGCACTCTCGTCATCGGGCGATATCGGATGATTGGCACACACTATGCGTTTTATCTCAGGCTTCAGCTCGTCAAGTCTGTGACCGGGGCGCAGGGTGAATATCGCGAACCATGCTCTGTCACCCAGACCCATGCCGCGACGCAGCGTGGTGGCGGGCATCGTCACATTCTCGTCCATTCTGCCACCGATGCTTATGTCCGACCGTTGGCCTACAACACCGATCACTCTCACATACATTCCGGCGGCATTGATATATTTTCCCACCGGGTCTTCCCCGCCGAACAGTTGTGCGGCAAGTTTCGAGCCTATCACCGCCACTTTGCGCCCCTGGGCATAGTCCGACTCATTGAAGAGCCTGCCTGACTCCACGATCGGTTTCTGCATCGCGAAATAATCGGCGCGCGCTCCCACACATGTGCCCGTGCGCGACTTGTTGCGGTAGCTCAGAGGCCCGCTGGTCATCACCAGCCCCGTCATATATTCTATCGCATCAGGTGCCTGCGCCCTCAGCCGGTCAAGATCGCGCTCATACAGTGTCCACTCGCTCCCTTTGTTGAAACCGCGGTAACTCACCGTGGTCTCTTGCGGAAAAATCGCGGCCATATTGGTCGAAAATCCCGCAAACTGTCGCTGTAGTATACCGCGCAGCCCCTCGGCGCCTCCTAAAAGCAGCGACAGCATGGCAGTTCCCCAGAATATGCCGAACGCCGTCAGCGCTGTCCGCGTCTTGTTGCGTCCGAGCGTAGCCGCTGTCTCCTTCCAGCTCTCTATGTTGAAAAACCTATTCATCTCTCAATGCCTCCACCGGGCGCACTTTTGTTGCTTTTATTGCTGGGAAAAGTCCGGCGATGGCACCTGCCGCCACAAGCACCACGGTCACTTGCAGCGCCGTCGACAGGGTCACCCCCGGATCGCGCATTATGTCCATGCCTTTCGTCATCGTCGAGATTATCCCGTTGACGATCGTGCCCGCTACAATGCCTATATAGCCGAACAATATCGTGATCGCCACGCTCTCCCACACCACCTGTGTCAGTATGCTCCTTGGCCGTGCACCGATGGCGCGGCGAATGCCTATCTCGTGTTTGCGTTCCCTCACGCTCACAAACATTATGTTGCTCACACCCACTATGCCGCTCAGCAGCGTCAGTATGCCTATGATCCACATCGTCATCACAAGAATGTTCAGCACCTCCACAGCCTCGAGATTGTTCAGAAACCTGTTCCACACCCATATGGCGTTCTTGTCCTCAGGGTCAAACGAATGATTCTGGGCAAGCGTCTCCCTGACGGCCTGCTCCGCCTCTCGGCCTTCCACCTTTGTGCTCACCCCTCCAAGCTCCACATCGATGCTCTCCACCTCATCGGCGTTTGCCGCAAGTGCCGCGGCGGTGGAGTAGGGCACATAGACCGTCGACCTCCACCGGTGGGCATACACACCCGTCACTGTCCATGCGAGCCCCATTCCGGTCATGATCTTCCCTACAGCCGCGCTGTCGCTGCCGAATATACGCCGGGCGTCATCCGACTCTATCACTATCGCCCGGCGGCGCTGCTGCATGTCGCGGTTGTTGATAAACCGTCCCGCCGACATATTGATGTCATCGTAATACATCGACTCGGGCGACGCCCCGTAATATCCCCCGGTCAACGTCATGTTGTTGGCCGAGAATACCACCGTGTCGTTCCCTATCGAGGCCGACACAGCCCTTGCCGGCACTGATCCGTTCCGCCCGATATCACCCAGATCCTTCTCCTCAAGGGTGATCGTGCGTCCCTCCTTCAGTCCTTTCCACACCTTCTCCGTCTGTCCGCCCCATATGGTCAGCAGGTAGTTGTCCCTTCCGAGCATCTTGTCCTCAAACTCGTTCACCACCCCCTGCGCTATGCCAAGCAGCACAATGAGCATGAAGACACCCCATGCCACGGCAAACCCCGTGAGCGCCATCCTCAGCTTGTTGCGCCCCACCGTCTGTGATATTTCTCTGATCAGGTCTGTCATTTGCTCACGATATGTCCGTCGGCTATTCTGATTATGCGGTTGGTCTGGGCGCCCACACCCGGATCATGTGTCACTATCACCGTTGTCATGCCCTCTTCCGAGTTCAGACGCCTCAGCAGCTCCATCACCTCTTTCGACGTGCGTGAGTCAAGAGCACCGGTCGGCTCATCGGCCAGGATCAGCGCCGGCCGTGTGATCAGCGCACGTGCTATCGCCACCCGCTGTTTCTGCCCGCCGCTCAGCTCGCCCGGCAGGTGATGTGCCCTGTCCGCCAGACCCATCTTTTCCAGCTGCTCCATCGCGAGCATATTGCGGCGCTTGCGCGGCACACCCTGATAAAACAGAGGCAGAGCCACATTCTCAAGAGCATCCTTATAGCTGATCAGGTTAAACGACTGGAACACAAAACCGATCTTGCGGTTGCGCAGATCGGCAGCCTCATTTTCCGTGAGATTTTTCACAAGCGTGCCGTCCAGTCTATACTCTCCGCTGTCATAGCTGTCGAGAATCCCCAGTATATTGAGCAACGTCGATTTTCCCGACCCCGAAGCGCCCATGATCGACACAAGCTCCCCGCGCTCTATTGTCAGGCTCACATCGCGCAACACATGAAGTGGCACGGCGCCCTGATATGTCTTGTTTATATCTTTCAGTTCAAGCATGATACCCTTTAGACGCATCGCACATCCAAAAAGTTACATCCATCCCTAAAAAAAATCATGCGCCGCCTGTCACCGGCCGCCATCACACTCTCTATGATTGATTCACTCTCTAAGAAACTGTTTAAATTTATTTATCGCAGGATTTGAGAATGATTGTCATTTGGATTTTTAATCATGATGAAGGAGTTTAGGGGTTCCTAAATGACTGAATCATGATTCAAAATACATTGACAAGACTCTCAAAGACAAGATAAAATAAATTTTAAACAGTTTCTAAGATTGATTATTGAATTGGATTGAACTTCTTCTGATCTGAACAAAATTTATATCTTTGCAGCGTTATAATTCACATAGGTAAGTGAATGTTCACTTATATGTGATCCTACTATCTGATCATGAAAAGTATACCACAAAAAGAGCGTCCTCGTCTGGTGGTGATGCTGACATATAACGATTTGACTGTGCCAAATGCTGAAGAAGTGTTTGAATTATGCCGAAATTCGGCAGCGTTATATTGGGGAATGAAGGAAAAACCACTTCCTTTGGAACGAATGAAAGCGTTGTTTGCACGCATGAAGGAGTGTGGCAAGCGCACAGTGCTCGAAGTTGTGGGATATGACGAGGCGTCCGGTTTGGCCGGTGTCGAAATTGCAGCGGCATGTGGCGTTGATTATATGATGGGTACAAAGTATCATCCTGCGGTGGCAGAATGTTGTCGCAAGCATGGAATCGGCTATATGCCATTTATCGGCACACCGCAGGGACGCCCTTCGGTGCTTACCGGAGAAATAGAAGAAATTGTGAACGAAGGACGACATGCCGTGGCTGAGGGTGTATTCGGAGTCGATTTGCTGGGCTATCGCTATACGGGCAATCCCGTTGAGCTTAACTCTGCTGTTGTGGCTGGAGTCGGGGCTTCCGTGTGTCTGGCCGGAAGTATCGACAGCTATACCCGTCTTGACGAGGTAAAGCGTGCCAACCCGTGGGCATTTACAATCGGCAGCGCGTTTTTCGACAATAAGTTTGATGGCACGATATGCGAACAGATTGACAAGGTGGTGGCATATATTGACCAATAAGTAACTCGCAGAAATAAATGAATATATAATTACGCCGTATTTTTGAATGCTTTTCAAATTTGAAAAGCAACAAAAAGACAAGTAAGGATATATTCACCCGCAGGGCAAAAACATAGTTATTCATATTAGTTTGTTTTTGCGAGTTACTTAGAAACTGAAGTCATCTTGACTTTTTGAATTTGTTAATATGTTTAAGAAATATCACATGGAA
>CANOUR010000041.1 GCA_947570265.1 uncultured Bacteroidales bacterium
CCACTTAATAGTAGTAATCATCCGTTAAGTTTATTTAAGATGCGTCAGCCCTGCCCCAAGGATGAGGCCGAAGGCGAGGATGACCGTATCACATACGTGCCTGTCATCTGGGAGCGCAAACCCGATGGCAAGTTCTCAAGCCCCAAGACTCTTCCCTATCCCGCCCGCGACTGGACCGGACGTCTGCCGCAGAGCACGCGTGCCCTTGCCGTGTCAAGCGACAACAACCGCATTGCCGGTCAGGTAACCGACTGCATGGGCTATCAGCGTCAGCCGATCTATTGGGAGCGTCAGGCCGACGACTCATGGAAGATGATCGAGATCATGCCCCAGATGCTCAATCCCAAAAATGTGACATTCCCTGCATTCCCGTTGCAGACCAATCCCTATAAACTTCTCGAGGAGTACATGACACCCTCTCAGCGTGCCGAGTACGAAGCTGCTCTCGAAAAGTGGAAAGAAGATGGATCGGTCGCTGCCGACTATCCCGAAGTCGCTGACTATGTTACCAAAGAGCAGATCGATGAATTCCAGGCAAACGCCGATAAATACAATGCTGTCCTCGAAGAACAGTACAAGTGGTACGACGTCTATTTCGCCGTTCTCGCCGACGCCCCCTCGTTCGTGCAGAATGCTGTATGCTTCAATGGCAAGACTTATGCATGCGATGCCAATGTAACAGATCCCAACGGCACACCTGATGAAAACGGCGAAGATCCCACAATGGGAGTCATCTTGCGCATCAACGTCAATGACAACACTGTGAGCCAAGTCCCCGGCATAACCATCAACTCACTCACAAACGACGATGTTGTGCTTGCCTCACAGGTCGATGACCAGATTCTTATGATGAATTCAGTTGTGGTTCTGCCCGAAGCTGATGAACCTTCGTCATGGCGCGACTGGATGACAAGCCTCAATCCCGAGTTCGGCACATGGATCGGCCAGAACATGTGTCACGACTACACCACCATGGTCGACAAGGAAGTTGCGCCCGGCCAGTGGGAACAGGTTGAGGAAACCATGAAAGACGTGCTGTTCAGCGGCGGCGATCCCGGCGGTGCATTCACAACCGGTTCGGCCAACCTTATTGTTGTGCGCGTCGACCAGATCTGGAACACCGATCCTGATTCTCCCGTCTATATGGGCTATGTATTCCCCACCGATCTCCAGAGCGGCATCGAAGATGTCACCGCCTCAAAGAAATCAACACTCAAGGTTGAAGCCCTCCGCGGTGGTGTAGTCCGCCTCAATGGCGATGCCGACGCTCTGCAGATTGCCGATCTTCAGGGACGCGTGGTCTTCGAGACTGAGTCTCCCGCTGCTGAGACAGCAACCGGCCTCAACAATGGCATTTACATCGTCAAAGCCACTGCCGCCGACGGAAGCGAGACAATCGTCAAAGCAATCTTCTGATAAACTCTGATCTGAATTACCCTCCAATGCAAAGGCTGCGCCCATCCGGCGTGGCCTTTGCTTCAATATCGGTCAATAGAAGTGTGTACACCTGAGGCCATGTTTGTAGAGCTATAAAATGTGATCGGGCGGCATGTCTCACCGACAGGCCGCCCGATATGTTTACGTTGCTCTGTTATTTTTTTGGTATAGATTCGTTATATCTTGTCTGCCTGATGCGGATGTAGCATCATGTAGGCAGTATTCATATCTGTTTTTACAAATATAACACAGCTACGGTTACATACATGTTACAACGAGAACACAATGGAGTGACAGCCTTATTTATTAGCGTTTATTAACACTTGTGCCCTACTTATGATGCAGATGACACTCTCATTGGTGTGAGTATGAGTTTATCATCCAACCATAACCCTAATTTCAAAGTGGTCGAATTTGACCACTTTAGAATGAATGCGGGGTTGCCATCTTTTGTATTGAGCGCATTGGAATGGATTGAGAGAACCGGAGCAGTAGGATTGATAGTCAGGAAAGGTCGTTACGGAGGGACTAATGCACATAATGATATTGCATTTGGGTTTGGATCTGCTATATGTGTACCATTCAAACTCTATATGATATAGTAGCTCCAGCGGTTGAACGCCGAGGGGCAACGGCAACTCAATCCAATCGCCATCAACCAGATGAGTGTGTTGGAGAGTGGCGATCACGACCATATACTCTTGAAACAAACAGCCATTTAGCTTGAGGCTAAATGGCTGTTTATGAGGTTGCACTGCTGTTGCCAGTGCATATGCGACTGATATATCCTCGTCAGCGTTTGCGTCGGTTTCTCACGCTCTTTGCCGCCGAACTGCTGCCACTGCTTTTCGGTGCTTTGGCTTTCTTCACCTTCGATGGCTTGGCTTTTTTGGCTGTTGATTTGGCTGAACCACGCTTCGAGCGGGTTGAGCGCACAGTTGTCTTTTTCTTATCCGATGACTTCTCTTCAGTGGCTGACTCCTCGCCGTTCTCGGCAGCATCGGCCGCTTCACGCGCTTTTTCCTCAGCAAGTTCCTTGGCTTCACGCCGTGCGGCAAGCTCATCGAGTGAGGGCACCCACAGTTTCTGCTCATATGTGTCCAGACGCTGTTGTATGCTGTCCTGGGCATGTTTCAGCTCATCAGGATCCTGATGGAGCTGCATCAGCGACTGGTTGCGCAGGTTGCGTGTCTTGTAAATATCTCCCTCATACAAACCGAGCTGAAAATAGTCGGCATAGGTGCATGTGGCAAGATTGTTGTCGTCGTCGGTAAAGATATTCTGCGTTGTCAGATACGGACGCAGATCATCCATCTTTATCCAGAACATCGGATATTTCACTGCCTCGCCGCCGAAGTCGCCCGAGCGGTGGAGCACGGGGCAAATCGCCTCGATGCGGGTGCGCATGCGGTTCGACAGACGGTCAAATTCCCAGCGTTCGATCAGGTAATAGGTTAGAACTTCTGTGGCCGGAACGTCAGAGTCGTCGATCTCGAATTTCGGATTCTTTTCGGTCGAACCTTTTGCCGGAGTGTAGAGCACGTGAAAGCGGTCAAGCATGTCACGCACGTTCAGACGATACTTGTCCGTGAACACCTCGCGGCCGTCGAGATAGTCATAGGCCGCTATCTGGCCGTTGGCGAGCAAACGCATTATTATCCTGAACAGGCTTTCCTGACCCTCCATCGGCTCATCTGGAAAATAAAGAGGCGTGTTGGGGTCGCGCGTCAGGTCTATCTGGCGGTAGATGACACGCATCCATTGCATGTCAGCATCGCTCACCGGATTGCTTTCCATGAACATCTGCATGCGCTCTGTTACCTGCGAGCCGTCGGTGGCGGCTGCACCGCGTTTGCGGTCAGCTCCTCCGCGGCGCATCACGGCCGAGCTTGACGAGTCTTGAGCCACGGCTGATAACGCCGCTGTCAGGGTTAGTAGGATGAGCAAATATTTTCGTATCATTGACATGTGGATGCAGTATATAGGATAAGTGAGTTGCTTATTTGTCAGTTGACGATTACTTCGACTGGCGAAAGTGTGCGTTCAACCCCGTCAGGGCCTACGGCACGTATGCGCGAGATGTAGAAACGTTTGCCTCTCGAAAGTCGTTTGAACGAATCTTTCTGTCGCTGTGAGAACTGTGCCCCTTGCGACACTTCGGGTATGGCGTTGCCCATCTGGTCGAAAAATACGGTCTCGAATCCGAGCACGCGGAAGTCGATGTTGAGCATGTCGTCGTCGATGGCGGCGTCAAGCCCCTTGGCACTCATCAGTGCCGTCTTCGAGAACGGTTTGCCACCTTTGTAGCGGTCGGCATGCCCGTTTTGTCCGGTAAAGGTGATGAATGCCACCGGATCGGGCAACTTGCGCACACGGAATGCGGTGGTGTTCACCGTCTGGTTCGTCCCGTCGATGCTGGCGGTGACCGTGATCACAGCCTCTTTTCCTACAGCTGATGGTTTGGCCACCCATTTGTCGCCGTTGCGGGTCAGTGTGCCGTTGGTCATGGTGGCGTTCACTGCCGATGTCGGCACACCCGGCACTGAGATTGAGATCGGGTTGTTGATGCCGGCGTACAGCACATTCATCATCGTCGCCGACACGGTGGCCGATGGTTCCATCACCACGTAGCTCGACGAAAATTCATGTCTGGTGACCGATCCGTCGCCGTGGGGAACTTCGAGATAGCCCGAGTAGTCAAACGTGCCTGTCTGGCTGGTCGCGAATTCATACAGTCCGTTGTCGTTGCCCAATTGCTTGCCACCGATGAACACAGCCGGACGTGCCGTGGTGTCGACCGCTGCAAGCACTATGCGGGCTGAGTAGCGTCCGCCGCGCATCACCATGCGTGATTGCGGTATAACGAAGGCATTCAGCTCGTTGACGCGCACATCGCCCGCATCGACATTCGAGAGAATCGAGGCAAGTGCCTCGCCCTCGGCATAGCGCACGTCGTTCTGGAGTTTGGTAAGAAGTGTGACTGCCGCTACTACGGGTTGATTCTCAAACTTGGCCTCTTCCCAAGGCTGGGGCACCGGTGTGCCAGGACGTGTGAAGGGTGCGGTCGAGAGCGATTCGGCAACTCCGGCTCGTTTGACCGAGTCCGGAATATATTCGGTGACAAATTTGCGGAACGTGTCGATGTCGCCACGCAGTTTCTCACCGCGGCGGGTCGAGGGGTTGAGCAGCACGGCTGCGGCGCTCTCGAGGTCATCCCGGCGGTTGATATTGTTCACGTCGCCGTCGGGGCCGTCCGCCTGCTTGACCACCATGCGCTTGAGCGAGTCGAGCGTCTGATAGAGAGCGGCGGCCTCACGGCGCACATCCGTGGCGCGGTCGAGCCATGGCTTGCCCTTTTCAGGATTCTGCTCTGTGAATGCGCGCAACTGGGCATAGACGGCATCGTTGCGGTGGCCATAGGTGGCATTGGTGCGGTCAAGTCCTGAATGCACCTGTACGAAGCCATCGAGCACATCGCTCGACACATTCAGGGCGAGCATGGCCGTCAGCACGATGTACATGAGATTGATCATGCGCTGGCGTGGCGAAAGCCGCATTACTGATTCTGCCATAGTGGAGTGTTGACGGTGTTGGGGTTATGACTGTGTGGGGGCTTCGGCGGTCTGCTCGGCAGGGCTGTCGGCAAACGGATATCCTTGTCCGGTGATCGGTGCGCCCGGCATCGGACGGTACATGTTCACCGTCATGGCCTGTATCATGTTGGCGTAGATCGAATTGAGCTGCTGCATGTAGCGGGCCATCTTTTCGGTCTCTTCGCAGTAGCGGGCACTCTGGCTCGAACCGCGCTCATACATGTCGCGTATATCCTTGATGCCGCGGTTCACACGATCGATCGAATCGATCTGCGACGACACACTCTTCAACTGTATCTCATAGATGGTGTTCAGTCCGTGCACGTTGCGGTTGAGCGCCTCCATCTGCTCGACGTAGCCTGTCGACGAACGTGTGATGTTTTCTGAGTTCTCGGTGATAGCCTTGTATGAATCGAGAAGCACTTCGCTGACCTGATTGAGCGCACGGGTGGTCTCGCCCAGTCGCTGCAGCTGTCCGCTGATAGTGGCGAGCTGGGTCATATAGTCGCGGGTGGCGGCAGTCATGTCGCCGATGGTCTCGAGCTGGGCGCTCGCAGCATTCATCCGCGCTATGGTGGCGCTCAATGCCTCGGCATCATCGGGGGCAAGTAGTCCCGATGCCACAGCGGGTGCGACATATGCCGCTCCGGCATTGACTCCCGCGGGTGCAGCAGTGGCGTCACCTGCCGCCATGCCTGCCTGTGATGCTCCGCCGGCATAGATCACGCCTCCGCCTGTTCCACCGCCGATGATCACCGTTCCGCCACCGGTCATGCCGGTGTTCCCTGCTGCCGCAGTCGGTGTGATGCCGCTCTCATATTCATCTCCGGCCAATCCTTCGGCGTCGTCCGACGACGCGTCAGCGTCATGTTTCTTTTCGACAAGTCCCGGAAACACCTGTTCCCAGTTATATTCCTTTGGCGGACGGTCAAATGCCGTGAGGATAAACATCACAACCTCCGTGCCCATGCCCACCATCAGCAGCGTGTTGCCGCCGGATATATGGAGGATCTTGAAGAGCGCGCCGAGGATCACGATAGCCGCGCCGATGCTGTAGGCGAAGTTGAAGAGTCGCTGGCCGCCCTCCCACTGTAGGAATTGCTCGATTTTGTTCTTATTTATATGTGCCATTTCAGCAACTGTGTTTTAGAAGTTCGAATGAAGAGGTATGGTGTGTGTTGTCATTTCTTGGCTTTAGTGCCGCGGGCAAATCCGATCTGCGACCTTACGCATCTGAATCCGATGTACGACCGCTGTTCGTTCTGATACTCCCACATACGTATGTCCGAACGTATGTTGTGGGCCACATCTTTCCACGAACCGCCGCGCACGATTTTGCGCTTCATCTTGTAGGGATCTTCCACCGCCGCGTCATAGCGGTATTCGGGATTGAGATCGTTGGTGAGTTTCGACACACTCTCGGTAAATGCCGTCGAGGTCCATTCGCTCACATTGCCGGCCATGTCATACAGTCCGAAATCGTTGGGCGTGTACGTTCCCACACGCGATGTGATCAGCTGGCCGTCCTGCACGTAATTACCCTCCTGTGGCTTGAAGTTGGCATAGAAACATCCTTTTTCCTCTGTAAGAGGCAGATCACCCTCCCACGGATATATATTGTCGGTCACTCCGGCGCGGGCTGCATATTCCCATTCGGCCTCTGTTGGCAGACGGTATGGCTCCACATACACTCCCTCGCGGCCGAGCGAACGGCGCAGGAAGTCGGTGCGCCAGTTGGCGAACGCGTTGGCCTGCTCCCAGCTCACACCCACAACAGGATAGTCGCTGTAGCCTCCGTGGCTGAAATAGAGACGTACGTAAGGTTCGTTGTACGCATTCTCGAAATCATTGATCCAGGCCGTCGTGTCGGGATACACATTCACTATATATGTGTTCAGGAAATCATACTCGCCTGTCAGACGGCGCGAGATGGTCTGGCGCACGATCTCCCCCTCGTCGTTGACGAACGCCGTGTCTTTCGAGATCATCGGGTTCTCAACCGGCACGGGACGGTCGGTATTGTACTCCCTGCGGCGCGGATCAAGACGATTGCGGCGTTTGGCTGCCTCCGTGTGGTTATACACCTCATAGCGGTAGTTGAGCTGCGTCGGATCAAGCTCACGCGCACCTGTGATCGGGTTCGTGCGGTACACGCTCTCGATGGCGCGGGCTTCGTCCTCATTCGGATTGCGCCAGGGTATGGCCTTGTTCCAGTTCAGGTGCGGCTTCAAGGGATTGCCCTCGCGATCCTCCTCGATCTTGAACTCCTCGTTGCCGCCGTAGGCCGGATCGGCAAGGCGCTCACGGATGATCGAGTCACGCACCCAGAAGACAAACTGTTTGTATTTCGAGTTGGTGATCTCCGTCTCGTCCATCCAGAACGCATCCACCGACATTCCCCTTGCGTCGGCACGCAGATTCCACGCACTGTCTGGCTTCGATACACCTGTTTTCATCGAGCCGCGCGACACGAGCACCATGCCGTAGGGTGTAGGCTCAGCCCACGCCGAACCTCCCACGCCGGTGACCTCGCCTCCCGAAGAGCCACGGCTACCGGCGGCGCAAGATGCAACCAGAAGTGCCACGAAGAGCATCAAAAGAAGATTGGTCGGTTGTTTCATATTCAAGTAAGTCACCAAATTTGTGTCTGTTAGTTCTATATGGCATCCTGAATGATGCTGTTCATCACATCAGGCGGATGCTTTTATGTTTGTTTTTGTTCTTTTCCGAAAAATCGAGCTTCAGCGAGTAACCGGCGAAAATCTCATGGCTGCCCGCGCTCGCGCGGTTGAGCGACGACAACGGATAGTCAAAGCTGTAACCGATGAAAAAGCCCTTGATCTCGGCGCTGACCACGGCCGATATGGCGTCGTTGTAGCGATATCCTATGCCGGCGGTGAGAAACTTGTTGTATCGGGCCCGCGCCGTGATCTCGGCGCCGGTGAAACTGAAGTCGCTCTTGACAAGCACCGACGGCATCACTTCAAATAACGTGTTTTTTATCGGAATATTGCAGCCTGCCATAAAATAAAGGGTACGCCTGGCCTGAAATTGAAATTTCTTCTCCTGGCTCACTGCCCCCGATGTATCGCCGGTCTCGCCCGAGAAGTTGATCACAGGCGACATCAGATGGGTCATCGACACACCGGCCCAGAACAAGCGGTGGGTATACCACACTCCCGCGCCCAGATCAAACGCTGTTCCCGACATGTCCGATGTCGGTATAGCCTCATCCGTCGACTGGTGGAAATCATCGTCATCGGGAATGAACACCTCCGATCCCTTGAACGTCTCGCTCAGAAAACCGGGCTGGATACCTATCGTCAGCTCGCCCTTCAGCAGTTTAAGCTTATAGCCCAGCTGCACTCCGATCGTCAGATTGCGGTAAAGACCGGCGCTCTCCTGCTGTGCCATCACACCCACGCCCACAAACTTGTTGAGCAGCTTGAGCTTCGTGTCGGCCACACCCAGAAAGGTCACCGGAGCATTGTCGATCCCCAGCCATTGCAGGCGCGACCCGACGCGGATGCGCACACGGTCTGACGATCCCACCGCAGCCGGATTATAGTATGTCGGAGCCTCGAAATACTGCGTCAGCTGCGCATCCGTCTGTCCATGCATCGTCATGGCCGACACACACAGCAGCACGGCCATCAGAGTGCGACGTATCGTGATTATGTTGCCTAACTTGGTCATTGGCTTATTCAAAATAGAAGGTGAGCACAACCATTCGCGACTTGGCTTTCCTCAGCGACTGCGTGATGGCCAGCCGGTCAGGCTCTTCCACCAGATCCGGACGGTCATGCTTGATCAGGTCAGCCAGACCGAAACAAAATTTCAGCTCAGGTATGAACTTGAAGAACGGCAGATAGAAATCGCAGCCGAACCCTATGGTGAGATACGTGTCAAACGTATTGAGCATAAGCAGGTCACTGCGCTTTTTCGACACATCTATCGTCGGCATCACACCCGCCGTCAGATAAGGGCGGGCATTGCGCCACCGCGCCGCCGAATATTTCAGATCCACCGGCAGCACCACATACGCGCTCTTGATATTCTGGCTCTCTGTGTGTCCCAAAGTGGTGTCAACCATCTTTATGTCACGGTTGCCGAAATACATTCCCGGAGTGAATCGCACGTTGAAATAGCTGTTAAGACGCAGATCTATGAGGCCGTTCACGCAAAAACCAGGCGAAAGCGACGGCTGATCCATGAACCACGTGCGGCCGTCAGGCGTCACAAACCCATTGTGTGTAAACGCGATATCCTGTGCATGCACGCCAAACGAAAACCCCAGATGCCACGCACGGTTGTCGGCATAAGGTCGGTTGAGCAGCTTGTCATTGAAGCCGCGGGCATACAACGGCAATGACACCGCCGACAGCATTGTCAGCAGTGCCACAACTATGATTCTTGGCAGGCGTGACGTCTTCATCAACAACATAACGCACCCACCGGCCGCTATATTGCCCCCGATGGCCGATTATTTCGGCAGAGTCTTGCTCAGAAAGGCCTCGAATGCCTCCTCATCCATGTAGCCCGACGTCGATGTCACCGATCCGTCAGGCAATAGCACGCTCACCTGAGGTATCGATGTCACCCCGAACTGACGGGCAGCATCAGGATTCGTGTCCACATTCACCGACACAAACAGCGCCCTGCCATCATAGGCGGTGGCGGTGCTCTCGAATACAGGCCCGAACATGCGGCACGGCGGACACCAGTCCGCATTGAAATCGATCACCATCGGCAGTTTCCCGTCAGGTGCGATGCGGCCACCGTTCCATTCCATGACAGATGCCTTGGGAGCCTTGGGTGCCTCGGCTGCTTCGGTTGCCTCGGTTGCTTCCTGAGCCTGCCCCTCGGCGGCCACCGATGCCGCGCGGCCCGAGCAAGAGATCATCACTGTCATTCCGGCTGCAATGGCTATTGCCGGGATTTTTATACTTTTCATGTTTGTTTTTATTGTAAGTGGCTGTTCAGATTAAATGAATGCAATATGCCTCGTTGACATAACGGACATTCACATCACTATGTTGCGCCATCCCCGCGAAATGAGTAAATTTGCCCGCATGAAACAGGGAAACAACGATCTCACCAGCCTCGCACATGCGCCCGTCGGGCGATTATTGTGGCAATACAGCCTCCCGGCCGTCACCGGCATGCTCGTGATGGCGCTCTACAACGTCATCGACCGCGTGTTCATCGGACGTGTCGTCGGGCCCGACGCCATAGCCGGACTGGCCATCACCTTCCCGGTCATGAACCTGTCGGCGGCTCTCGGCGTCCTTGTCGGAGCAGGAGCGGCGGCGCGCACATCCATTCTCCTTGGCGCCGGACGTGTCGACCGTGCACGTCAGGTGCTCGGCAACTCCCTCACACTCTTGCTCATCAACGCAAGCGTCTATCTCACACTCTTCGCCATATTCCTCGACGACCTGTTGCGGGCATTCGGCGCCAGCGACGCCACATTGCCCTACGCGCGCGACTTCATGTCAACCCTCCTCCCCGGCATGCTCATGATGAACCTGTCGTTCAGCTTCAACAACATCATGCGTGCATCGGGCTATCCCGTCAAGGCAATGCTCGCCATGATGCTTGGCGCAGGCCTCAACGCGCTCCTTGCCCCCATCTTCATATATCTCCTCGACTGGGGCATACGGGGTGCTGCCGTGGCCACCGACATCTCCATGACAGTCTCGGCCGCGTGGGTGCTCAGCCACTTCATGCGCCCGGGAGTCAACGTGGGCTTCACCCGTGGCACCTACCGCCTTCAGTGGTCGGTCGTCAGGTCGGTCATAGCCATCGGCGCAGCCCCGGCATTGGTCAACGCCGCCAGCTGCATGATCAATGTCATCATCAACCGGTCGCTCTACAGCTATGGTGGTGACAGCGCCGTGGCCGCAGCCGGAGTCTTCGTCACATTCTCATCGCTGCTTGTGGCCATCGTGCTCGGCATATGCCAGGGCATGCAGCCCGTCGTCGGATATAATTATGGTGCAGGGCGCCCCGACCGCCTCCGTCGCACCTTCTTCCTCGCCGCCGCGGCATCCACCGTCATATGCACCACCGGAGCGGCCATAGCCATCCTCTCCCCCCAATCCATCGCGCGCATGTTCACCACCGACAGCGCGCTGATCGCCGAAGTTGGCGGCGCATTGCCCCGCGCCATGTCAGCTTTCATGTTCGTCGGAGTGCAGATTGTCTCCACCACACTGTTCCAGTCCATCGGCAAGGCCGGAAAGTCCATCGTGCTGAGCCTCACACGTCAAGTGCTCTTCCTTATTCCGCTGCTTCTCTTCCTCCCGCCGGTCATGGGTCTCGAGGGCGTGTGGCTGTCATTCCCCGCGAGCGACCTGCTCGCCACGGTGGTCACAGTTGCGATGGTCGTTTGGCAGCTGAGGGTGATCGCACGCATGCGTCCCGCAGCGCCACCATCTACTACTTGCTCACCTGCGTGACGCGTCCCGTGACGGTGTCCCACACCCACGCGCTCACACGCCTCATCCCCGCGTAAGTCATCTTGCGCGCTATATACCCCGCCGTGGCGGCCGCATCGCTCCCCTCCGGACGCTCATACATCACCACCTCAACGCTCCCGTCAGCAAGCCACACCACACGATCGGCCACGGCAATGTTCCCCTTGCCGAGCGAGACACTGCGATTCACCATCAGGCGTATATAACCCGTGAACCATCGGGCCGTCGCGGGCCCCGACACACGCTCCTCTATCAGGCTCGCGAAATCATCAGCCTCATCAGGGGCTACACGCCCTTTCTCCACCATCTGGCGCACCGTGCGCTCTATCTCATCCGGTGTGGACACAAGCTTCATGGCCTCGTTGATCACACGCCGTTTCACATCGATGCCCCCGCTTGTGGGCAGCGTCGGCTCGCTATCCTCGTCAAGCTGCACCGAGTTCCACACCCCCGGGGCAAACACAGGCATCGCCGGCGGCATCTCCACAGTGTCCGTCGGATCGAGCAGCGTGGTGCGTCGCACACGAGCCTGTGCCAGGGTAGGCGCCCCGCACTCCACACATCCGTCAGCACGCATCATCGGTGTCACATACGGATCACGCATATTCTCAGGCAACCGTTCGCGCAGCTTCTGCGCAAACTCAGGCCGCATCGCCACATCCAGCACATCCCTCACGAGTCGCGAAAAATCCGACCCGCCTACAGGCGAAAAACCCACCGTCAGTTCGCTCACGGCGCGTGTGAAAGCCACATACACCACATTGGCGTTGTCCACCGCGGCCTGTTCCGTCATCTTCCGGTAGGCCGGGGCAAACGCCGTGTCGGCAAGTTGCTCGCGCACGGTCAGTGGCAGCAAAGGTGGCACAAGATCCCGATCCACGAAATCAAGCCCCGCAGGTTCAAACCATCTCACACCGGCCGCCGGCTCTTTCGAGTCATTGAACGGCAGATGCACGCACGGAAATTCCAGCCCCTTCGACTTGTGGATCGTCATCACGCGTATGGCATCCCTGTCCTCGCCCGCTGCCACTGCCGTCAGTCGCCCGCGGTCGTCCCACCATTTCAGGAATGTCGGCAGATCGTTCACTCCCCGGGCCGACATATCCATCGCCATATCGGTCAATGCCGTCAGATACACATTCTCCTCACGCTGCTGCGTCTCGGTCAGGTTTCCGGCAATGATCCGCTCGATCACCGACACGAGTGTCAGACACTCCATCTCCGCCACATTCTCCGGACTGATCTCGGGCGACACCGATTCTTCTCCCGACAGCGCCGCGGCAAGTGCCTTCTCGGGCACGTCGCCACAGCTCAGCCTGTATTCATATCTATTGAGCAGTTCGGCGCTCTCCCTGTCGGTCATTGTTTTGTCCGACGTGGCATAACCCTTGGCCGCAAGCACTCTCAGCACACTGATCACAAGCCTCACCGCCCGCGATCGCGACACGAGGAGCGACTCATCGCTCATCACCTTCACCGCCGGAAAGTCCCGGTCGGTATTCGTCCGGTTAAGTATAAACTCAATGAACTTCGCCGCATCCTTTCCCTTGCGGAACAGCACAGCTATGTCCCCCGGCGCATACCCCGACGCGATCTGGCGGCTTATGTGCGCAGCCGTATGCTCAAATGCAGCCTGACGCATCTCGTCAGTGTTTTTCATCTCGCCATATGGCTCGAGCAGCACATACCCCGGCGATTCCACATTGCCCGGAGCTATCTGCTGGGTCACATTGCTGTATATCTCGGCAAGCTCGCTGCCCTCAGCCGACAGCGCCGCCATCGCGCGGAAAAACGTATTGTTGAAACGCACCACCGGTGCGCCCGACCGCCAGTTGGTGTTCCCCTCTATGTCATCACCCTCCACGGCCGCGCGTCTGCCATAGTCGGTGTGCAGATTGTGCAGCAGCGACGGATCGCTGTTGCGGAAACGGTATATACATTGTTTCTCGTCCCCGATCACAAGATTGTCATTGTCCGTGGCGAGGCTTTCCTCTATCAGTGGTGTCAGGTTATGCCACTGAAGACGCGACGTGTCCTGAAATTCATCTATCAGAAAATGATTGATCCATTGTCCCGTGCGCTCATATATGAACGGTGTCGAGTCAGGGCCTATGATGCGGCTCAATATCGCGTTCGTGTCGCTCAGCAGCAGCGTCGACGACTCGGCTCTGAATTGCGCTATATACCCGTTGATGCGGCCGGTGAGACCAAGCACATAGAGCTGGCGCACTATGTCGGTCAGCAACGGCACAGTGGCATGGCTCTCGGCAATGGCGCGTCCCGCAGCCGTCACAGCGGCCAGCCCCTCGGCAGTCGGACCCGGCGATTTCTTGAATGCCTTCTCCGGATTTTCTGCCATCGACGCCACGGTCGCAGGCAGCGATGTGCCGCTTGTCGGTTTCACATATCCTTGCGCTGCCCATTTTTCAAGCTGTGACTCAGCCAATTTCGTCATACCCTCGCACTGCTGCGCGGCTGCGGCGGCTCGCCGTGCCATCTCTTTTACCTCATTGATGCGTTCGTTCAGTGCGGCGGTCAGCTTGGTCAGCCGTTCCGGCGACGACAGATAGCGGTCAATCTCGTCCCTGCGTTCCACATATGTTTCGTCCGATATGCCTCTGACAAAGTTCACAAGTGCCTGATGCACATCGGTGTTGCGGTTGAATATGTTGAATCCCTTCCCCTTCGTTATCAGGTCGGTCATTAACATCTCTATCCAGTGCTCCAGTCGGCGGTTGTCTGCGGCCTGTCCGTCGTTCTCAGGCTCGCGGTTGATCGATTGCAGCATCTCGTTGATGCCTATTCTCACAGCCGCATCGTCGTCAAGATCAAGCTCATAGTTGCCCGGCAACTCGGCTTCGCGGGCAAATGTGCGTAGCACACTTTGGAAAAACGAGTCGATTGTCGACACATTGAAAAAACCGAAATCATGCAGCAGATCGCGCAATGCTGTCGAGGCGCGGTCGGCGATCTCCTCGGGTGTGCAGCGCAGCTCGCGCGTCATCTCATCGAGATATGGACTCTTGCCTGTCCATCCGCGCTCCATGCCCGCCAGCACCGCCAGCTCGTGCACAATGCGCCGCTTCATCTCGTCAGTGGCCTTGTTGGTGAATGTCACCGCCAGTATCGAACGGTGGCGTCCCCGTGTTCCCGGCTTCACCAACCGCCTCCCGCCGTCCGCTGTCTTGTCGCTCAGCAGCAGTGTTATATATCGCTTGGTCAGCGTGTAGGTCTTGCCCGATCCGGCCGAGGCTTTGTAGATCCTCAGCATATTCTTGTCTTGTAGCCCCGGCGGCGCAGCTCCTCGGCCACATCATTGCGCCGGTCTCCCTGTATCAGTATCTCGCCGCCACGCGCCGATCCCCCGCATGCCAGCCGCTGTTTCAGCTGCGATGCCAGAGCCTGCAGCGCTGCCTCATCATCAGGATCAAACCCCGAGGCAATCGTGGCAGGTTTCCCCTTCCGCCCTTTCTTGTCGAGGATTATGTCTATGCGGGGCAGGGGAGCGCTTTTCCCCGGCACCTCCTTATCTTTATCCTCCTCAGCGCGATCATGCCCCTGAGGCAGATCGGGGTTGGTGTCGAGAAATCCCTGCAATGCGTCTTTCCAGTCCATAATATAGTAATATATTCAATATCGTCAATTTTGCAGCAGGCTGTCCACCGGCTCGATCGGTTCGTCGGCCGGTATGTCGCGGGGCGAGTTCAGTTGCTTCACGATCTCCCCCAGCATCATGCCGTATGGATCGAGGTCAACCGGCAGAGTCGAATAAAGCATCGCCGCACTGTCGGCATTGGCCTTATACGCCATCCGGTGGCAATTGATGGCCTGACCCACCGTCGTCGGGTCGTCCGAACGATCCGACAGCTGCATGTACAGCAGCGACAGTCTCACCATCTGGCGCGATGTCATGCGTGCCGAGTCAGTGCCATACACAGCATCGGCCGTCTTGCGCGCATCATCCAGATTGCCGTCCGACAGATACGCGTCCGCAGCGTCAAGCGACCGGTCTATCTCCTCGGTCGTGTGGCTTCCGCATCCCGCCATGCCGAGTGTCATCAATGCGGTGATGACAGCTGTTGTGATTAGTCGTCTCATGGTCAGTTAGGGCGTCTGTGATATGTGTAGTTGATCCCGTCACGCTCTATCGTGAGCGACACGTCGTTGAAGCGCGTGATGCGGAATGCCATGCTCTCAGGCACATCTCCCACAAGCCCGCGGTCACCGTCAACTGTCAGCTTTTCTGGCGACAGTCGTGCCACAAGCGAGTCATTGCGCACATTCCAACGGCCTTCAACACTGAATTTCACCACTCCAGGCACCACTTTGGTCACTGTGCAATGACCGTCTGATCTAAGATCGAGCAGCGGCTCATCCTCCGACACTTCGGGAATATAATAGCGTCCGGCCATTTTCTTGGCTTCGGGCGACAGATGGCTGCATGATCCGAGCAATGTCAGCACGGCGGCAGCCGAAGCAATCACTATTTTTCGCATAGGCTCTGGCATCTTCTTGCGCAAAAGTAATCAAAAATCCGCAAATCAATCCTATTTATTGAGAAGCCATCGCCATGCAGGCATTACATGGATCTTTTTTCCATCATCGGTAGTGATATCTTCCTGATAGTCTGCTGTGATAATTAAAAGATTATCACAGCTGGTGGCGTCTGATGCTTCAATGATACCATTGATTTCCCTTTTACGGGTTTCCTCATCGCTCATATCCCATGTTACCTGTATCAGTTGAGCAATTCTGACACCTCGTTGAACTACAAAATCACATTCACCTTTCCCTTGGTAATAATATATTCGGTCAATCGGTGTGCGCTGTCTATAAAGTTGCAGCAACACCGTGTTTTCGAGCTTCTTGCCATCATCATCGCTTTGTGGTAAAAGCACGGCATCCCTCAGGCCGTTGTCGATGCAATAATATTTAGGTTGTGAACTCTCTACCTTTTGGAGTGACTTGCTGTAATTCGGTATGCGCAGAAACATGAATATATCGCAGGCATAATCTGCCCAATCATATAGGTTGTCTTTGCTTACTTTCAGTCCGCGTGATTTTATGTCTCCGTATATTGCCCGTATTGATGTTGGCTTGGTAAGATTAGCCATTATTCTTTTCAGATAGTAACGTAGCACCTCGATATTTGACAATTCATAGTGTTCTACCAAATCTTTCAGAAGCATCGTGTCAAAATAAACTTGCAGTATTTTGGCTTTTTGCAGTGGATTGTCAGTGAGCACAACTTCTGGGAAACCACCTTCGTTGTTGTAGGCAAAAAAAGCATTGCGTATTTTCGCAAGATCACTTTCTTGCCATCCATCGACATCGACACCTTTGAATTCACAGTATTCCCCGAATGAGAGCGGTAGCGTTTCTTCCTCCTCCGGCCAGCCACGCAGAGCCGACTTGAGTTCAGAACTTAGCATTGTCGCATTGCTTCCACTGATGTAAATGTTTTTGGAATAATGCTTGTACAAACGCATCACAAAATATTCCCATCCGTCTATAAGCTGTATTTCGTCAAAAAACATGTACACACTGGCTATATCTATGTCTGGATACATTTCGCGATAAGCCTCGATTATCTGGTAGAGTTCATCGGAGTTCATTCTTACCAGACGTTCGTCATCAAAACTGACCCAAAGAATACGTTTCCTATCGACATCCTGCGTCAGAAGATCGTTTACCACGACTTCCATCCGTGATGTCTTTCCGCAACGTCTTACCCCCGGTATTGTGATGATTTTATTTAAACCGATGGGTAACGGATTATTGCGTCTTTTTAAGTTGATCGGAAACTCCGATTGACGCATCGCTATTTGCGATTTTATATACAATTTGTCCATGCTGTCCTAAATTAAAGGACAAAAATACTGATTTCTGTCCTAAATTCAAGGACACTTCAAGAAAATTTATTCCGTGTAGCTCGAAAAAGCATTATGAGACTACAAAGCTATCAAATCTATTAAAGAATGCACATTTTGGGTGGAATGTGCAAAAAATAGTGTTAAAAATCACTATTAAACCGAAATTTTGCCGTAACTTTGCAGCCTGCAATAGCGCGAGGCCTTGCAGATAGTCCTTATTATTCATTTGAACTATGAAGCCCTTACAAGCTAAACTCTCGAAATACACCGTACCTCAGCAAGCAAAGGCGGCCGGCGTATATCCCTATTTCCGTGCCATCTCAAGCGAGCAGGATCCCGAAGTGGTCATCGATGGCCACAAGGTGCTTATGTTCGGTTCCAACTGCTATTCGGGCCTCGTAAACGACCCTCGTATAAAGGAAGCCGCTATCGAGGCTACTCGCAAATACGGCACCGGTTGCGCTGGTTCTCCATTCCTTAACGGCACACTCGACCTCCACAAACGCCTCGAAGCACGTTTGGCCGAATATATCGGCAAAGAAGACGTAATGGTCTATTCTTCCGGTTTCGAGGTTAACCTCGGAGTCGTGTCTTGTCTCACAGGTCGTGAGGACTATATCCTTTGGGACGAGCAGGATCACGCTTCTATCATCGAGGGCCGGCGTCTCAGCTTCTCGCAGTCTCTCAAATACAAGCACAACGACATGGCTTCTCTCGAGAAGCAGCTCCGCAAATGCAACCCCGATGCTGTCAAGCTCATTGTCAGCGACGGCGTGTTCTCTATGGAGGGTGACGTCGCCGACGTCAAGTCAATCGTAGCGCTTGCCAAAAAATACAATGCCACCGTCATGATCGACGAGGCTCACGGCATTGGTGTCTTCGGCCCCGGCGGCCGTGGCGTGTGCCACCATTTCGGCGTCCACGACGATGTTGACCTCATCATGGGCACATTCTCTAAATCCTTCGCATCGCTCGGCGGATTCATCGCTACGGACAAGGAGATAACCAACTACCTGCGCCACCACTCTCGCTCCTACATTTTCACAGCGTCTATCACACCTGCAAGCACCGCTGCCGCTCTCGCTGCCATCGACATCATGGAGAAAGAGCCAGAGAGACAGCAGCAGCTTTGGGATCTTACCCACTACGCCCTCGAAGGGTTCAGATCTCTCGGATTCGAGATCGGTCATACATCCACCCCAATCATTCCGCTCTTCATCCGCGACGACTTCAAGACTTTCGCAATCACACGCGACCTGCTTCAGGACGGCATTTTCGTCAATCCTGTCGTTAGCCCGGCTGTAGCACCGACCGACACTCTCATCCGTTTCAGCCTCATGGCCACTCACACCCGCGAGCAGGTCACCGAAGGCATCGAGAAGATCGCAAAGGCTTTCCGCCGTTATGGGGTCATCCCTCAGTGACACTCCATTGACTCTCTGATGAAAAACAGCCAAAAAATTTGCAGAATGGAAAAATCTATGTAATTTTGCGGCGCAAAACGACTAAGTAAATAACAAATAAAACAATACAATCAAGAAACCCCTATGATCATCGTACAAGTTAAAGAAGGCGAGAACATCGAGAAAGCCCTCAAGAAATTCAAGCGCAAATTTGAAAAGACCGGCATCGTCAAGGAGCTGCGTCACCGTCAGGCTTTCGAAAAGCCTTCGGTTGCAAACCGCAAGAAGATGATGAAGGCAGTCTACGTTCAGCAGCTGCGCTCGGTAGAGGAATAATCGCCTTTCATTGACTCGACACGCATACACGGCGGCGGATCTTCGCGATCCGCCGCCTCTGTCGTAAACACACTTATATAATGGAATCTAACGATTGCTCCGGCTACAAAGTCCTTTCAAGTGAATATCTCATCCGCCGTCCGTGGCTTACCGCGCGAAAAGACGTCTTGCAGCTCCCCGACGGACGCATCAACCCTGAGTTTTATGTACTCGAATATCCATCATGGGTCAATGTCATAGCGATTGACCGTCAAGGTCGTTTCGTCATGGTGCGTCAGTATCGTCATGGCCTTGGCGTTATGTCTACTGAATTGTGTGCCGGCGTGGTCGAAGCCGGTGAAGATCCCGAGGCTGCTGCTCGTCGCGAACTTGCCGAGGAAACCGGTTATACTGGCGGACGTTGGTCTCTTCAATGTGTGATATCGGCCAATCCGTCTACTTCCAACAATCTCACATACTGCTATCTTGCCGAGGGAGTCGAGCTTACTCAAAATCAGAAGCTCGATCCTACTGAAATGTTGACCACTCTCACCCTCAGTCGCGACGAACTTCTCGACCTCATGCTCTCCGACAACATGAAACAGTCTCTCATGCTCGCGCCCCTATGGCGCTATTTCTACCTAAACCGTGGCTAAGTTATAAAAGCTATCAAGGCAAAAAAGCTAATGAAGCTAAAGCAGCTATAATAGCTAAAAATCGCGCACGATGTCGGTCATGGGCATCGTGCGCGTCCTATTTTCGCGGCAAAAGCAAACAGCAATCCATGCTCCCCACCGTCCGCGACATACGCCGCAGCCTCCCGCCCGGCTCACCCCCTCTCGGCTACCACTTCCGCAAGTGGTACGGCCGAC